>NZ_SJPV01000001.1:296938-596938 GCF_007860135.1 Novipirellula artificiosorum | reverse complement strand
TCTCCAGTCCCTGCGTGTTGACCTGCTGGCCATCGGATGGCAGGGAATCAAATCCGAGTTGTTGTCCGTCGAAGCTCTCGGATCGGATCCACAGGCTGGGCAACAGCTTGCGTTGAACGCTCGCGACAATCGCAAAGTTGCCTTCGTCGTCCGCAGTACACGACTCGTCAAGCATGGATTGACGCATGGTGAGGCGGATCGTTGCGCCGACGGCTGCCTCACCCTTGGCTGTCAGGACCTTCCCCGTGATCTCAATTGGCTCTTCGCTTTGTTCCTCCGCGAAAGATCTCGACACAGCGAGATCGAAGCCAACCGACCCAAGGAAAAACGCGACGAAAACAGCTCGTAGAAGTAATAGAGGGTTCATGGATCTACTCTTGACGATATTGCTCAGGAAAAGGGCGATCGGGACGTCTCGGATCAAGTCCCTTTCATCCTATCCGATCCCTTAGCAAAAGGTGAGTCGCCGCCCGATCACGGCATCGACGCACTCGGTTAGCCCGGCAAACTGCTACTCGATTCACTCGGCGTTTCGGCGGCGTCAAGGGCCGCGAGGTACTCTGGCTTGAAGAAACGGTTGGCCAGAATCCGGATCGGAACCAGTAACGCAATGAACAAGGGAAAGACGATCGCAATGGCCGTGCTCTTGGTAATCCACAACGCCGCCAGGCAAACCAGTTGCAACGCGGTATAGAGATGAATGGTCAATGCCGGGACCCGGCGAATGTAGTGCGTTTGTGGATACAAACTACGTTCCATCGGCAACAAGGTTAAACGCTCGAGGAATTGATTGCCACGCATCGAGACCAAGCCCATGAACAAGAACATGCCGTAGAGCACCGCCATCGGAACGAGTTTCAACAGCGACAGCGCGATCAGCGAACATCCGATCCCGATGTGAATCGCAAATCCAGTGATCCGCGTTTCGCGAACATGAATGATTTTGTCACGGCGCTCGCCCCCTGGCAAAACGACTTCTTCGACATCCGCGAGGCTACGAACATGATTCAAAGAGCGAACGGTTGCAGCGACCAGCCAAGGGAGACCAAACAGGCTGAACACCGCGGCCATCACTCCGATCACGCCCAGATCCCAATGGTACGCTGGACCTTTGCGAAGCCGATGGTCTGGGCTATTCACCAACCGAGCGGTGATGTTCTGGTCGAGATAGATCAGCACCGCACCAAGCAGCCCAGGAATGGCAGACGCCCACCAGACCCACCGTGGCGCGTCCATCGGATTCACCAGCCAAGCGCGGCCACCGTGAAGCGAGGGCGCGAACTGATCCGGAATGTCCAAGCGAGCGAGATTGACGTTGCTTAGCCAAAACGCAATCACACTCATTGCAACCAAGGCAATCGTCGGACCAAAATCACCGAGCCATTCTCGCATCCAAGGAACCAGGAACCGGCTGCGTCGAAACGCTTGTAAGTTCATCGCAAGGTACAGGGTGCCGAGTGCCAGCAGCAACGTCAGCAGTGCGTGCGATGGGTTTTCAAGGTCGTTGATATCTTGAGATTCCCGGACCAGCGACGAGATCGCCTCATAGATAAAGATCATCGAGATCAGGGCTGCAAAGATCTCATCGGTAAACCGCGTGAAAAACCGCATCAGAAAACTGGCGTCTGTCACCGCAAACAGAATCGTCAAGCCGCCTGCCCACAAACTGACACAGGCATAGGTTGGTAAGAACGGCAGTTCAAGTTGGTAGCAGAGCTGATAGAGCGTTGTGATGAAGACCAGCAGCGGACCGGTCGTCCCGAGGATATTGAGCGGCTGTCCGGCGACGAGCGCATAGAGGGCACCTCCGATCGCCGTGGCAAGAATCGTCTCGACCGCCCCGATCTGGCCGTTCGTCCCGACGCCGATGACTCCCCCAAACGTGACCGTGGGTGCCAAGCAAGCGAAGAACAAAAACATCGTCGATGCGATACTCTTGGTGTGTAATCCATCGCGAATATCCGACATGTATCGGGGAGCTCGACGGCGGAGATCATCGATCATTCCACCAGCAAAACGCCCGGTCCAGCGGAGTCCTCGAAAGCGATCCGTTTCGCCGACCAGGGTTACGGGTTCGTTCCGAGTTTGGTAGTGCCGGAACGCTTCGGCGAGCCCAGCCGGTCCTTTTGCATGTCGCAATTCAAATCGCGCTTCCGAGTCGCTCATGAATCGAGCAATGGCCGCAAGCGTATCGATGTGCTGCTTCGCTGCGTCTTCGGGGCCGATCAACATGAAAATGTAAGAGACCGGGACACCGTCCATGGCTCCGACGTTGATCGGGTGATTCAAGCGTGCAAAGATAACCAAGGGTTCCTTCAGCACGTCACTGTAAGCGTGAGGTACTGCGACCGCGCGGCCAATTGCCGTCGCCGAGGTCCGTTCCCGTTCGAGAAGTTGATGGCTGATCCCGTCTCGCTGTGTCTCATCAATCAGCTCTCGCCGGATCAGCTCCGCAGTGATTTTGTGGATCGCCTCTTCAAGGCCTGTTGCTTCCAGCCCAAGGATGCAACGATCTTTGCGGAACGATTTTTCAAGCAACTGCATTCAGACAGACCCATGGTTCGCGAAAAGCATGTCGAGGTAGACTGCCCGATTATGACACAAGGAACCGTCAAGAGCGACGTGAGATGCGGTGACTCCATGGAGTCGCCGAAGCTTGAATCGGAAAAGGGGTCAGGAACGAATGGCCAAATGGCCCGAAGGGTGCTTCGCACTATGGGTTCCTGACCCCTTTTCCCTGGCGTCCTTCCTGAAAATGCCCTAGATCAGCACTTCCGCCAAGTCTTCTGCGCTCGCTGCGGATCGATCGGCTGCGTTTTGTTTCGCATGTTCGCGAAGTTCAAGCATTTCCTCACGAAGCTCGTTAAACAGATCAGCCATCTCACACCAATGGTCCTTGTCGCGAAACCGCAAGGGAGCCGGGCTTTGGTCGTCAATCAGCAACTTCATTTCGCGACGCAATCGACAAACCGGACCCGCGAAGCGGTTGGTGGTGCTCAGCAAATCGTAGGCAGCGATGGGACCGAGAACGCACAGTCCAGGAAGCCATGTGATCGCGTTGTCAAGCAATGCAATCCAGCGATCAGCCTGAGTGCCATCTCGGTCGGATGCGTAGACCGAAAAGAAGAGCACGACGCAGTAATACAACACAGCCGCCAACGCATAGAGAACGACGCGGCGCAGGATCGCCCCTTGGACGTGCGGGTCCGCGACCACGTATTTCCGCGTCGACATCGATGAGAGCGATTTCCATTTCATGGGATTAGCTGCCGATCGCGCCATTGATGGCGGCTCCGGACGTATCGAAGCTGTCTTTGGTCTGAGTGGCCAGAAAAGAAACCGAGCCAGCGCAAACGCCAATGATCAAAGCGAGCATGACGGCGTATTCGATCGCGGTTGCAGCATCTTCATCGCTCAAGAATGCGATGATTCCGCTCAAACGAGTTGCTTTTGTCATGGTGACTGGCCCAGTGATTCGCTGCTTCTATCCGGGATCCTGCCCAAAAATCCATAGGATCCTCTCTCACCAAAACCATAGTTCGCTGCAGCTCGTAGAGACGTCGTTGCGAGTGCACTGCGGCAGTGAAAGTTCATGCCAGGCAACATTTTTTGCCGTTTAGGACGATTGTTCCGATAAATCGGTTCATCCCCGTCCCTGCCTCGTTCGCGGGGTAGCTGCCTGTTTGCCCACGGTTTGCTAAGGTGTTGGCAGACTTCGGCCCCTTCTTTTCATTGAAAATCAGCTTGAATTCCTATGCTCGGACCCGTTTTTAACCGCGAGGCGATGGTCGTTCCCAAACGACCGAAAACCTATCTCGCTCGAAGCCTCTATGTCTTGGTTCTGTTTCTACTACTGTGCACGGGATATTTGGTACTCGACGGATCGCGTTCGTTGCTGACAACCTCCGATTCGGCACGTTTCGGTGGTTGGATGTTTGCAGTCCTCTCGCCCCTTCAATTGCTGGTCCTCAGCAGCTTGGCGGCCGTCGGGGCGGCGAGCAGCGTCGCTCAGGAAAAAGACCGACGGACCCTGATCCTCTTACTGATGACGCGACTCAGCGGCTTTGAAGTCGTGATCGGCAAATTGATGGCCAGTTTGCTGGGGCCCTTGTCGCTGTTGGTTTGTGCCCTGCCCTTGTTTCTGGTCCTCCCGCTCCTCGGGGGCGTTTCTCCTGGTCAAGTGATCAGCGTTTTTGTCGTCACGGCGGCAGCCATCGTGCTGGCCGGATCGGTTGGAACGGTGGTCGGGCTATGGCGAGAAAAAACATTCCAGGCGATTGCGTTGACCGTGCTGCTGTTGTTGATGATGCTTGCCGTTGGCGAGTTGGTCGCCATGAGCGGGGTCTTTCCTAAAACGGTTAGCTTGGCGCTGAGTGCCCCACGCACTCTGTTTGCTGCCTCCTCGCCGCTGGCGAGTCTATCGAATGAGACGGCGATTGGCGCCAGCCTTTTCGTTTTGGTTTCCGTGCTCTTGTCGCTTGCTGTTTTGACGTTTGGTGTTGCCAAGGTCCGGGTTTGGAATCCGTCGCGTGAGGTACGATTGAAAGCCCCTGAACCTGAGAGGTCGGAGGAAGTTTCGCAGGTTGCCGAGCCGGCGAGTTGGAAAGTCCGTCCTGCAAAACAGGTGTGGAAAAATCCTATTTTGTGGCGTGAAGTCTGCACTTGGGCCTATGGTCGAAAAGTGGTCGTCATCCGAGTTGCCTTTGCCTTGCTGTTCCTGTTGATCGCCGCGGCGATTTACGCGCAAGTTCAAAGCGGTGTGGCGTTGGAACCCGCTGGTCGCGTTGGCCGCGCCCTTCCTTCGGCAACGTTGCCACTTGCTATCCTTGGAATTGTCAGCCTTGTGTTGGTCAATGCGCTCGCCGTCAACGCGGTGACGGGCGAACGCGACGGCTTGGCGCTCGATTTGTTGCTGGTGACGGATATCTCGCCAAGCGAGTTTGTCTTCGGCAAATTGCTAGGCGTGCTGTATGTTGCCAAAGAGATGATCCTTTTGCCCCTGTTGTTGGTGATCTACATGGCAGCGACGGGCGTGATCACGGTGGAGAATGCGACCTATCTGTTTGTTGGAGCGATCATGCTGTATGTCTTCGTCACCATGCTTGGAATTCACTCGGGGTTGAATTACGTTGCTGGGCGAACGGCAACCTTGGCCAGTCTGGGAACGGTTTTCTTCTTGTGCGTTGGGATTGCGATCTGCATGACGATCATGGTCAGCTTTCGTGGGGCATTTCAATTGCAGTTGGCTCCGTTCTTGGTCATGATTCTTGGTGGTGGAGCAGCCCTGTTTGCTTCACTGGGATGGCGCAATCCGTCTTCTGCAATCTTTGCCGCTTCCTTTTTGTTGCCTTTGATTACGTTTTACGCCATCACACAGTTTTTACTGCAAACCGATCATCTGTTTGTTGTTTTTCCATTGGTGGTTGGCTATGGATTTACGACGGCTGCCATGATGATTCCTGCATTGAGCGAGTTTGAGGTATCACTCGAACGTGATCGTGGGGCTGGAGGAGATTCCGCTTGAGCACGCTGCTGGACGCATGGATTTGGCTGTTGGCCATGATGATCTGTATTCTGCTGAGTGGCCTGTTCAGCGGAAGCGAGGCAGCTTTTTTTTCACTTCCCCATCGCGAGCGTAAGCGACTGAAACGTTCCGGTATCGCTGGCCGAATTGCGATATCGCTTTTGTCCGATTCCGATCGGTTGCTGTCGGCGATTCTGTTCTGGAATCTGCTGATCAACATGACGTACTTTGCCATCGCATCGATCTTGGGCGGAAAACTTCGCGTGGATCCAACCGCGGGTCCCTCGGTCGCCGTGGGGTTCAGCTTCGGAAGTTTGATGGTGATTATCTTCCTTAGCGAGATGTTGCCCAAGAGCATTGCGGTTCTCTCGCCGTATCGTATCTGTCTGGTCGTTGCCGCTCCCATGAACTTGGCGGTCACGATCGTCAGCCCCGTGCTGCCGTTGGTCAAGACGACCAATCTCGCGGCCAGTCGCTTGCTGTGGCCGTCGTTTCGCCCCGAACCCGAAATCGACTTGGCGGATATCGAACGAGCCATTGAACTTGGAACCGACGACGCTGCCTTATTGCAGCGAGAACGGCTGGTGCTTCAAGGACTGGTTGAAATGGCGGAAACGCGAGTCGGCGAATGGATGCGACTGCGCAGCAAATTGATGCTCTGCAAGGTCAGTGAAATCGGCACATCGCTTCCGTCCGAAAGCCCCCCCGGCGGTTACATGATGGTCACCGACTGCGAGGGGGATACGATCACGGGCGTGATTCCCTTGCGGTTGTTGCGTCCGAGCCAAATGGATGACATGGCCGGAGCGATGGAGCCGGTGATTTATGCTCCTTGGTCCGCTCGGATTTCCCAGGTGCTTGACCAATTGAAGGATGAAGACCGCAGCGTCGCGGTCGTCGTGAATGAATTTGGTGAAGCACTGGGTGCGGTGACCATGGACGACATTCTAAGACGCGTTTTCGCAGCTCGACGAGACCTTGAGGACGAAACACTTGGCGAAGCATCGATACAAGAGCTTGCACCCGCGTATTACCGTGTGTTTGGATCGGTCAGTGCCAGGGCGTTATCGAAACATCTAGGGATTGAAACACGAGAAGAAGGTGTGACCACGGTGGCGGGGTTGATCCAGCGCCATAACGAACGATTGCCGAGAGTTGGCGACGAAGCGATGCTCGACCGATATCGGTTACGGGTTGTCGAAGAAACCGAGAATGGTGTTTGGATCGAAGTCGGGTTGCCCCCCACCGCCGAACCGCTGGCGGAGTTGTCGCAATGATGATTGCTGTCGTGTTCTTTTTGATAGGCTTGATGCTCAGCGCGTTTTTCAGCGGCAGTGAAACCGGTCTTTACCGTGTTTCACGGACACGACTTGTGCTCGACGGGTTGAGCGGTTCACGGATGGCGCGAGCGATCGTTTGGCTGCTCAATCATCCGGCGATCTTTGTTGCAACCATGTTGGTGGGGAACAACGTCGCAAACTACTTGGTTTCGTTCGCCATCGTGATGGCAACCGTTGCCTGGTTCGGGCACCATTCGGTCGCCGAACTTGCTGGCCCCATTTTGTTGACGCCGATCGTGTTTGTGCTTGGTGAGTTGTTGCCGAAGTACCTTTTCTTTCACGCTCCCTATCGATTGTTAAAAGCGACCCGCCCTGCCCTGTTGTTGGCCACCGTTTTGTTCGCACCTATCACGTTGATCCTCGGGCTTCTCGGCAATGCATTGCGAATGATCACGGGGGAAACGCCTTTCCGAGTGCGATTGGTGATGGCACGTGGGGAGCTCGATCAAGTGCTTCGTGATGGACACGCCGCGGGTATTTTGTCAGCAGGCCAACGGGCTTTGGCGCAGAATCTGTTCGAAGTCGGCAACCAGCCAGCGATATCGTTTGGGGTCCCTCTGCAACGATTGGCAATCGTCGACGCACCTGTCGATCTGGTGACAGCGAAGTACCGCGCTCGACGGAGTAATCATCCGATTTTGTTGGTCAAGCGAGGCGGCCGAATCGTCGGTTTTTTACGGTATGCCGACCTTTGTGCCGTTGACCCCGTGTTGGAGATCAAACCGGTGATCCGAGGCCGAGTCACCGATCGGCATTTGCGTATCCTGCTTCGACTCTACGACGCCAAAAGTGACGTCGCCGTGCTGGTCGACGAACAGGGCGAGATGCGAAACGTGGTCACTCGACGCCAATTGCTGCAACCGCTGATTAAGTAGTCGAGGACACCACCCCCACGATGACCCATCTCCCTGCTAGAATAGCGACCTGCCAATTCCGTGGGGCATGAGATTTAAGAGAACCAAGCTCCCTTTTTCCAAAGAGATTCAACAATGTATTCTACTGCAAGTAAACGTGTTTTGGGGTTAATCGCTCTCGTCCTGATCGGATCCGTGGTGCAACCGCCCGATTCGATCGGTGCCGAGGCCACGGTTTCTGGAAAACTGGCCAAGTGGCACAAGGTGACCTTGACCTTCACCGGCCCCGAGACCGATGAACGCGCAACCCCTAACCCCTTTACGGACTACCGTCTGGACGTTGCCTTTACCGGACCGAGCGGACAGAAATATGTGGTTCCCGGTTTTTTTGCAGCCGATGGCAACGCGGCGATTTCCGGTGCCGATTCGGGCAGCCAATGGCAAGTCCATTTCTCGGCCGATGAATCAGGCCCATGGTCCTATCAAGCAACCTTCCTTCAAGGTGCCGGTGTCGCATTGGCTGATCAGCCGGTGGGAGAAAGCGGCGGCTTCATGGACGGCGTCAAAGGGACGTTCCAAATTGGCCCGGCGGATGGGCCGGGAAACGGACTCTATTCCAAAGGCCGCTTGCAATATGTAGGCGAACGTTATCAGCGGTTTGCGGAAACGGGCGAGATCTTCTTGAAGGTGGGCGCTGATGCACCGGAAAATCTATTGGCCTACGATGATTTCGATGCGACTCCCAACGTGGGAAAACGACGCAAGTCATGGAGCCCCCACTTGAAGGATTACAACACGGACGCGGACGGATTGCTTTGGGGACCGAATCGTGACAAAGGAAAGGGGCTACTCGGTGCGATCAATTACTTGTCCGGCAAAGGGATGAATGTCTTTTCGTTCTTGACGTTCAATGTCGCCGGCGACGACGAAAACATCTTCATGCACCTTGTCAAAAAGGACTTGGCTGACTACGAAGCGAACCACGGTAAGAAAACGCCGGACAAGGCTTGGACCACCAGCATCGAGCGGCTGCGAATGGATGTTTCCAAAACCGCCCAATGGGATCGTGTGTTGCAATACGGCGATCAAAAAGGCATGTTCTTGCACTTCAAGACGTCCGAGGCCGAAAACTGCAAATTGATGGACAATGGTGATCTCGGCCCAGAACGCCGACTCTACTTCCGTGAACTGGTTGCGCGGTTCGGCTACCACTTGGCACTGAATTGGAATTTTGGTGAAGAAAACACGCAATCCACCGAACAGCACCAAGCTCAAAATGCCTATGTCAAACGGATTGACCCTTACAATCACCTGCGGGTTCTGCACACGTTCCCCGGTGCAAAAGACAGCGTGTACGGTCCGCTCTTAGGTGACAAGTCAGAATTGACAGGGCTGTCGCTGCAAACCAGCAATCCCGCTTTCACGCAAGTCTACGGCGATGTCAAGAAGTGGGTTTTGCAATCTCAAGCCGCCGGCAAACCTTGGGTCGTGGCCTGTGATGAACCCGGGGATGCCACCCACGCTCTTGTTACGGACGAGGAAGACCCTGGTCATGACAACGCCCGCATCAATGGGTTGTGGGGAACCTTTATGGCAGGCGGTTGCGGTACCGAATGGTACTTTGGTTACAAGCATCCACACTCGGATTTGACCTGTGAAGATTGGCGCAGTCGTGATTTGTTCTGGGACCAATGCAAGATTGCACTCGATTTCTTGACCGGGAATGACATTCCGCTCTCGAAGATGCAACCGACTCTGACTCGGTCAGGTGATTGGGCACTCGCCGGAGATGGATGCGTCGTCGTCTTTGTCAAACAGGGTGGAAAGACGCAATTGGATTTGCCTCAGGCCAAGTTCAGCGTGACGAAGTTGATTGCGAAGACAGGGGAGACCGAATCGTTGGGGACGATCGATGGAAAGCCGTTGACCACGCTCCAAGCTTCGGTGAAACAAGATGTGGTGATGCTACTGAAAACGAAACAGAGGGATTTAAAGTACGACCTCGGCATGCCAGAAGCACCGGAAAAGGTCAATCTCGAGGGTGCCACCGTCTTTTCGGCAATCGAGGACTTCAACCTCGGGCCGTTCGACGGATTCGTTCCAAACTATGTCGACAAAGCTCGCAAGGCGATCGCCATTAACGCGGCACAATTCCCGGGCAAGAAGTCGGCAGCAGAAATGCAATACGAGGGCAACCCAGGGGAATTTGACATCGCGCTGATGACGATGACCGAGACCGATGGTGAATCAACCTACGAGTTGTACGTCAACGACAAAAAGGTCGGCCAGATTCAAAACCCAGTGGCTCGCGAGGACTATGAAAAAGTCGTCAAGGTTTTCCCAAACGTTACACTCCAGGCGGGCAATAAGATTCGCATCGTCTTTGATGCCGCTTCCAACAAGAAGATCGCCGAAGATGATGGCTTTGCATTCTCGCGTGGACGCTGGACCGGCATCGCGATCGCCGAACCTGGGAAGCTGAAAGACGCTACTCCCGCGGCGAAGGAATCCACTCCGTCTATTCCCGAGTTCGCCTTCAACTACGATCCAACCAATGCCCGCAAGGTGCATCAACAAACCGATGGGATCTTGGTGGTGGAGGCCGAGGATTATGATGCCGTTGATCGCGAGGTCGCGCGAAAATGGTATCGAACTACCATCGACTCGACGCCCGGTATCACACCGGATCCGGATCCCAATCATGCAGCGGGCGCAGTCGGCGGAGCGTACTTGGAGCTCTTGCCCGATACACGAGTGACTCATGCCGATCGGCTGGTCAACGGTGTCAGTTTTACGAATGTGCCGGGGCAATGCAGCGTGCTGTATTATCCCGTCATCTTCACGGAGCCCGGCCGCTATTATGTTTGGGCGCGGATTTGTTGTACCGGCTCTGAGGATAACGGGTTGCATGTGGGGATCGATGGCCAATGGCCCGAATCCGGTGCTCGGATGCAGTTCACCGGACAGCACGGGCTGTGGCAGTGGGATTCACGCCAGCGGACCACCAAGGTTCACACAGGTGTGTTGGGCCAAATCTGGTTGGACGTGGAAGAACCAGGTCTGCACACGATCATGTTCTCGATGCGTGAAGACGGATTCGAATTGGATCGATTCCTGCTCACCAAACAGCCCAAAGCGATGGAGAGCAAGAATTTGGACAAAGGTCCGGATGCCAGCCCCTTGGCGAAGTAGTGGGGCGGCGTCTGCAGCTCAACGCGAATAGCCGAGTGACAGCAGCACCTTGAGCATCTCGTCGCAGGTGATGTAGCGACGGTGATGTTCCACCTTGTATTGGTCGATTGCTAAGGCTAATTCGCGACCGGGCTCCGACAGCCCTTTGTGTGAGCTACCAAATTGGCGACGTTCTCCACGCGATGATTCTGCCGAGCTTCGGCGATCGACAAACGTCTCGGAGGCACTCGTGGCGGGGATTTCAGCGGAGACGGCGAAGTGATTTGCCACCCCGCTTGGGGTGTGACCCGGAAGATTCGTTAGCGACATCAAGAGACTCTTAGCTGCTGGATAAGCGGTAGGTTCCGATGAAAGCGTACGCTATAGATCGGCCAGACGCCCGGAAATTGAATTCAAATTCATCCAAAAACTGACCGCTAGTGAATGGACCCACAGGTGCCTAATCCGAATCGTCATTAGAACCGCACCCTCTCGTTTCGGGCTGTCATCTGGACAACCACGTCTAGCGAAGTTGTTCCGCATCCCCCACGATTTGTTGTTCTCGGGCAAGTCGTTCCTGCTGACGTCGGAAGTGATCCGCCCATCCGTTGTTGTCCAGCGAGTGGGGATCGACGCTCAGGGCGATCGCCAGCTCCTGTTTCGCCTGCTCGGTATCCCCCTGTTCAAGCAGCAGTGACGCCAGTTCGAGGTGGGGAGTCGCATCGCTGGGGTTCTTTTGCACCGCGCGCACCAAGCTTTTTTGCGCCTCATCAAAACGACCGACTTGTCGCATCGCAATCCCTTGCAACACATCGGCTCGGGGGGGCGTCGCATCGGGTCCGAGCCCGTCTTGCAACCGATCGAGTGTCGCGAGCAGGCGGCCATAGCGTTTTTCTTGATGATAGATCTCCGCCGCTTGCAACTGCACTTCGGGAAAGTCTGGCTGAATCGCGAGCGCTCGGTGATAGGCGGCGAGCGCGCGGGGCAACTGGCCGGCTGCCCGCAAGCAGTCGCCGCGAAGCGCCCACACTTCGGCCGATCCGCGATTGGTCGCCAATGCAGTCAAGCTCTGCTGCTGAGCTTCTTCCAGTCGTCCGACCTCCAAGTACATTCGCCCCAGTCGCTGCACTCGTTTCGGATCGCCAGCGCTTAAGCGGACGGCTTGTTCCATATGCCGGATCGCTAAATCTGCCTCGTTCCGCTGCCACAGCGATTCGGCAAGCCCCCAATGGGCTCGGTCGTCCGTGCTGGACACCTCCAAAGCACTGGCGAACAGCGTTTCTGCATCGCCCCACTGATCGTTGTGCATTGCGCTGAAGCCTTGGCCCGACAAGCGCCGCGCGGCGATGGATTGTCGGCTCTCACCAATTCGGCGAATCGATCGGCAACCGGCCGATGCCAGAACCGCGAGGATGAGTATGATACAGGTGAAAAACGGCTTCATGGATTGTTTCTAGCAAGTTTTTCCTCCCCATAGCAACGCAGAACCCCCACTTGAGAAAGTTCTTTCGGATCGATGCCAGCGACTTTTGAACATTTTGGTCTCCATTTTCTCTATCCTGACAATTGGGAGGCGATGGTCGATGACGACGACCAAGACGAAGGAGTCACGCTGCAGTTACCCCGCGGCGGATTTTGTTCGATTTTGAAGGACGAACGACCGCATGGTGACGACGAAATCATCGACAAAATCGCCGCCGTGATCCGTGCGGACTATGGCGAAATGGAGTCCGAAAAGCTCCCCGTGGAGCCATTTTTTGATGAAGGACTCGCCGTCGAGATGCGGTTTTACTATCTGGATCTGCTTATTTTGGCTCGCACACTGGTGACGCGACTTGCCGGGGAGCGGTTTGTGATTCAGTTCCAAGCGGAAAGCCGTGACTTCGATGCTAATGAACAGGTGTTTGCGGCAATCGTGAAGCAGCTGCGCGACGGGCAGGGTTCGACTCCGCCGGTCGAATGAGGGTCGCGTTGGTGTTGGGGTTCACGGACCTTGCACACAGCGGTTTGATGCGTGCTGACGTATAGAAACGGCCGAACTCGCAATACAGCCGAACGCGTGAAGTCGAGCGGCTACACCAGGTCCTGTTTTCGCTTCTTTCGCCGGTTCTTACTGCATTCACGGCAGACGCCATGGATGATCATTCGGTGGCCCGAAATTCGGAACCCCTGCTCGGCGGCTACCTCGTCTCGCAGATTCGTTAAGGCTTCGCTTTGGAATTCGAACAGCTCGCGACAAACCGTGCAGTACAGATGGTCGTGTTGAGGGTAGCCGTAATCGTGTTCATAAACCGTGCGTCCTTCGAGCTGGAAGCTTTTTAAGAGTCCAGCATCAACGAATTCTCGCAAGGTTCGATAAACCGTTGCGCTACTGACATAGTTTTTCTCGCCCTTGCGTGGCAGCCGTTCCATCAACTCGTCCGCATCAAAATGCTCGTGGTGGCTGAAAATCTCATCCACCAAGAACTTTCGCTGACTTGTCTGTCTCAGCCCGCGCGTTTGCAAGTACTCCTCAAAACGTTCTTGAGGAGTGAGTGCAACAGCAACGGGCGGAAGTGAGGGAGAATTGGACACGAAGGATGAATCGAGGGCAAAGTGTTGCGGCTAGGATACCCCTAGGATACAGCAATCACGATCGGTAACAAAATGTCACGGCGACTTCACAGAGCGGGACTGCCCATTTTGCAGCGGGAAGTCGCTGCGACCTCCCAAACGTTTCCAATTGGGCGTGCTGCTTGTGTTAAGCAAACTGATCGAGCATGCGATCGAGGGCGGCTTCCAGCTTTTCCGGGGTCTCGTAGCTGCCATCTGCGATCTGTCGCCGAATCTCGGCAACCCGGTCGATGCGGATCTCGCCCCCTCCCGCGATCGCTCCGTCGAGTCGATTGACCCCCGAAGCGGCACTACTCAGGTCGAGTTGATCGACCGGGGAGGAGTTCTTTTGGGGGGTCAGCTGTTGAGGCGGCTGAGGTTGTGACCGTTGCACTCCACCTGCATTCTGAGCGGCGGAAAGACGAAAAGGGCCATAAATCTGCATAATCTGATTGCTCCCATGTGGGACGAGTGACTTCTATCAAACCACCGTAACTCAACGGAACGTGAGTCGCCGTGGTACGTTTGATAGATGCAAAAGCGCGGTGATTGACCGAGTCGTTTCGAGTGCCTTCATCCATGAAAACCTTCGATTTTGACCATTTCCGCATCGGTCGTCAGCGCCGCAATCCTTGTCCCAGGATGCAATCCATACAGCGAAAAAGAGACTTTTTCAGCGCGTAGCGGGCGGAAACATTGATTTCATCGTCCACCGCTAAGCCGCAACTCCAGCCCAATTCTCGCTCACGAACCGACATTTCCCCGAAAGCAAGGACGATCGAGAGAGTAGCAGAGTCGTGAAACCGCGATCAAGTGCGGTTTATCGACAACTTTAGCCAAATTCGTCGTTTTCTTACCACAATCTCAACACGCTCACCAAATTGTGATGCTGGTCGGTCCACAGCGGAGCATGATCCAGTTGGTCCGCAGTCGCTGTTTCCGCATCGGCGAGCGAATCGTGTTGCCAAATCTTGTGGCTCGGAGCTGCGATGATCATCCAGGTCGAGTGCTTTGTCCCGATCGTCTCGTCCCCAGCAGCCCGGACGACGCGACTTTCCCATGAAGCGTTTGCACTCAAGCGGTGAACCAGGGGGACGAGGTCCAGATGGTTGTTGGAGACATGAATCGCCAAGATCCCATCGCTCGCCAGCCGGTTGCGATAAAGACTCAACGCTTCGGTGGTCAACAAGTGAGCGGGAATCGCGTCGCTGCTAAACGCATCGAGTACGAGCAAATCAAACCGAGCTTCCGTCATCCGTTCCATTACCAAACGTCCGTCGCCCAAGTGATGCCGGATCGTCGAGGGACAGTGCCGCATGAAGCTAAAATGCTCGTTCGCGATCCGCAGCACCGCTGGGTTGATCTCAACCATGTCAAAGTGGTCCGCTTTTCGGCCATAGGTTGCTAGCACGCCACAGCCAAGTCCGATCACTCCCATCTTGACCGAAGGCTTTTCCTCCTGCAACGCATGGATCACGCGACCGACGCCGCTGCTGTTTCCGTAGTAGGTCGTTGGCTCGCCAGCATCTTCACCATGCCGCTGCATGCCGTGAATCGTGCTGCCGTGCACCAATCGGATACCTTGGTTGTCTTCGATCACTCGCAAAACGCCAAAGAAATTACGATCGGAAGCGATCGTCTTGTCATGGCTAGCCAACGCGACGCTGAGCAGCGGCATGACCATCAAAAGCAGCACCGCCAGTTTAGCTTTTCTCGCTGCCGACCAGTCATAATGGGTCACCCGCCATCCACGGCAAGCGACAAAGATCATGAACGTGAAGGCCGAAACGATCGACAAACAAAGGGGCAATTCCGCAAAACTGCGGAATAGCATCGGGCAGCCGATCGCGACAATGAACCCACCCAATGCGCCACCTGCGGACAACAACGTGTAGTACTGCGTTAAAAACCTTGCTGGGGGTTTGATTCTCGCCACTTCACCGTGACACAACAAACACACACCCAGTAGCAAGATCATGTAACACGAAGCTTCGGCGATCAATTGCACGGAACCCGGAAGCAAACCTTTGGCTTGGATCGCGATGATCGCAACCATCGTGAACGTTGCGATCCATTTTGGCTTGTACCAACTCGGCGAATCAAAGCAAACAATGAAACTGATCAAGTACAAACTGAGGGGCAGCACCCATAAGAAGGGGATCACCGCAACATCTTGGCAAACGTGATTGGTCACGACCAACAGCACGATGGAAGCAAGTGCAGGCAGTGCCAGCCAAAGGAATCGATCCAAGGATTGCACGCTTGCAGGATCGATCGGATCATCGGCTAAGGTGGATTCCGCTGCGGAAGGACGTTTTGACGCCACACGAAACAGACGCATCGCAACGACACCTTGAACGAGTACGAACCCACAGAAGGTCAAGGACCAAACGACCGATTGATTGGAAACGGACAGAAAGGGTTCGACCAAGAACGGGTAACTCAACAAAGCGACCAGTGAGCCGGCGTTCGAGAGCGCATACAATCGATACACCCGATCGCTCGAATCTTGGTAGCTAAGCCACGCCTGAATCAGTGGCCCCGTACTCGAAAGTACAAAGTAGGGTAATCCGACGTGACAGAGCAGCATCCACAGCAAGTAACTGGTTGGCGATTCGGAGCCTGTCGGCTTCCAAATATCCGAAGGTTCAATTGGTAGGCAGAGTGCCGCGGCGCAGAGCAGGGTCAAGTGGATGACGCCTTGAAGCGACGGGGAACCATAGGTTTTCAGCAGATGAGCGTAGAGGTAACCCAAGAACAGCAACACCTGAAAAAAAAGCATGCAGGTCGTCCAGACGGCGGGCGTACCGCCAAACCACGGCAAAACACATTTGCTGATGACAGGCTGCACCTGGAAGACCAGGAACGCTCCCAGCAGCGTCGTGGCGGCAAACCAAATCGTCGGCAGTCCGGATTGTTCGGATGGTGCGTTTTGTGTGGCCTTGTCGTGGGTCATGTTGTTCGCAATCACATGCATGGGGAGGTCTAGACAGTGCCCAAACATAGGTCACAGAAGAAGAAGGCAGACGCGAGAGATCCAGGAAACGGGAAAAAGCAGGTGACGGCGTCGGTATCGCGGATGGAGCTTCCTCGAAGGGGGCGAAGACGAACCAAGATCTCGCCGCGTGGAGCCTGAGTTCCGACGCTTGGTTGACGATCCTTGGATCGCCTTGGTAGGTTGCGTCTAACAACCCATCTCCGTCTTCTCTTGAGTTCTTGCCCTTGTCGATCAGCCCTCCTCGTGACGAAGCAACCCTTGCAATTCGCCAGCGAGTCTATGTGGATGCAACTCGCGCTGCCGGTTGGGGAATGGGCGTGAACTTCGGCTTGGTGTTCGTGAAAGCGACTGGCGGCATTCTCACCGGTTCGGCGGCTCTGATCGCCGATGCGGTCAATTCGATTGGTGACGTCGCCAGCGGACTGGCTGTGCGTGGTGCGCTCCGAGTGGCCCAACTCGAAGAGGATGACGATCATCCCTACGGGCACACCAAAGCCGAATCGATCGCAGGGTTATGCGTCGCGTTGTTGGTCGCATTCAGTGCCGCCGTATTGGGAATCGAGACGGTGAAACGATTCTCGGGCGATTTGCAAACACCGAGTGTGATCGCCGGAATCATCGCGGCAACGTGCGCGATCGCAAAGGAGGCGATTTATTGGTACACGCACCGAGTCGCCCGGCAACTGGATTCGTCCGCCCTGCGAGCAACCGCACTCGACCACCGCAGCGATGCACTCGGATCGGCAGCCGTGGCGCTATCCTTGTTGGCCGCCCCCTATCTGGGATCGGTTGGACCGTATGTCGATCCCATCGCGGCCCTTTGCGTATGCGCTCTCTTGATCGTCACCGGTATTCGTATCTTCATGAGCACGGCTAGAGAAATGATGGATCAACAAGCCGATGAGGAAACGCTTTGCCGGGCGCGCGGTATCGCCGAACATGTGATGGGAGTCGCAAAAGTGGAAAAACTGCGCATTCGAAAAAGCGGACTCGAGTTTTTTATCGAAATCCATGTCCAAGTCGACGGCGAAATGACGGTCGGGCAAGGCCATCGGATTGGTCATCATGTGAAAGATCACCTGTTAATGGAAATGCCACGCGTCCGTGATGTTCACGTTCATATTGAGCCGGTTGCTGCAGTCACCCAGCCCGTTGTGCGTCACAAGAAGTGATGGTCATCAACCGCGATCGTAAAAAAGTCCGTCAAGATGCGACTCACGTATCGCTTGTATGCACGATCGAAGCGATTCTACAATGACGGGTGATTTGTTTTAGCCTGTCAAACTTGAGTTGATGCAAACTCATCCGCATCCCCATTTCTATTTGCCCTGCCATGCCTCTCAAAACCTCCAGCCTGTATTCGATGACCCACAGATTCTGCGGAAGAGCCAAGGATTTTCGGGCCTCGCTTGCCATGGTCCTGCTGGTGGTGCTGCCAGCGGTCGCGATCGCCCAAGACTCGCCCCGACAGTGGGCCGATTCCACCGGTCGTTTCAAGATCACCGGGACGCTGGTCGAAGTCGTCGATGGCAATGCGATGATTCGCGATGCCGCTGGCAAGACCCTCAAAATACCGGTCAGCCGCCTCAGCAAAGCAGACCAAGAGTTCTTAGAGGGAAGCGAAAACCCCTTTGTGATGGTGGAGGATTCGAGTGCCAGCTCCGCTCGCGATCGGAGTGCCGAGCAAACCGTCGATGGAATCGGTGACGCATTGTGGGCAACACCTCAATCGGTCGATTGGGATAGCGCGGAATTGTTTGTACCCCTGGCGGGCGTGCAATGGCAGGTGCCGGAATCGGTCGGTCCTTTGGACTTCGAACCCAAACGGACGCCACTTCTAAAGAAAACCAGCTTTCACGAAAATGTCCACCCACTGGCGATCAATACTCGCTGCAGACGGGCAGCGGTCGGCTATTCCGTTTCGTTCGCCGTCCCCAAAGCACAAACGCGTCTCTCATTGGTCGATCTTGTTTCAGGACGAGCCATCCATACCGACCCGGTCGAAGCCCACATGCGTCCGCTTGCATTGTTGGACAATGGCTCGTCGGTGCTGATGGTGGGATGCAGCGATGATCGTGGTGGGTATGAAAAGAAGACCGAGTTGCAACTGTGGCGATTCGACGGCAAGAGAATCGTGCGTTCAGCGAGCTGGGTTCCGTACGCTAAGGATCGGGACCGTGGTCGCGAAGACGCAGAAGTCCTCGCTGCGGAAGTACTCGATAGCCGTCGTGTGCTGACGATCAGCGATAAAGGACACGTCGTTTTGTGGGATTTGGCGCATCGGACTCCGCTCTGGCACTCGCGGCTCAGCGAGCGGAACTTTGCCATGCAGTTGTCCGTTGATCGAAAGCTGCTTGCGCTGTTTGATGAGAAAACACTGATGGTGCTCAATCCCGAAACGGCTGAGATTTTTGGCAGCACCGCGCTACCGCAGAACACGCAAACCGGATGGTGTCGAGTCGCATGGAGCCCAAGCGGAAAACGAATTCTATTCACGTCGATCTCGGATATCCGCGTCATGGATGTTGAATCAGGACAGTGGTTGTTTGAATTCTCGTTGCCGGGTGGGCCTGTCGCCACGCGAGCTTTGAGTTATCCCGACGAGGACTTCGTTTTGCTCGACAAACGACTGCTGGTCGATTTGCGGAGCAAGATTCAAGTCTGCGAATACCGTGATGCCGGACAAATCGAAACGATTGGGGGCACCTCCTTCATTGCGATTCACTCCGGCAACGGAGGGCTGTTAGCACCAGGGAAATTCCCCCACCCCGCTGCTGAGCAGATGCTCGAAACCGCTCTCAACGACCCCCGTCTGTTCCTGCTGCATCCCGGCGTCGCGGTAGCGATCGACGTTTCGGCCATCCGCAGCGAACACCAACAGGTGGCTCGAACGGGGCTCGAACAATCGGCGGCCCAAGCAGGGTATGAAGTCGCCCCAACGTCCCCGATCAAAATCGTTGGATCAATCAGCGGGCCCAAGCAAGAGGCGGTCAGTTACATTGCAGCCGGGGCGTATATCGTCAATCAATACACGTCATCGGTCAAGTTGGATTGGAATGGCAAGACGCTGTGGTCAACGAGCCAAACCAACGTGCCAGGTATGTTGATGACCAAGCGAGGCCAGACGATGCAGGAAGCGTTGGACGATGCGGGCAAGAAGCCGAACACCGCCATGTTTTCCAACGTTCATTTCCCCAAATTCATGCAAAAACCAAGCGACAGCCAACCCGCCGGACGGCGATCGAACGCTTTGATGCAATCACAGTTTACGCTGCAAGGATTGGTGGATTCAAAGTAGTCCGTGTTGAAGGGAAATGGCTACTGCACCCAGACGTTTGGCTCGTTCTCGATGATCAAGAGTCGGCAATCGATCGGCGCTGCCGTGAAGGTTTGCGAGGTTCCACTCGGCCATTGCACTTCGATTTCTTCGATCGAGGTAGCGTCACCGAGGCCAAAAAACAGCACGCTCTCATTTTTTGAAAGGTATCCGTCTCCGGTTTGCACCGTGGTCGTCTGGGTCTGCTCCGCAGCCCGCACGGTCACGCGTGAGCCAATTGCATCGCGTTCCGAAAGGACGCCCCTCAACTCGAGTTGCAGGAAATGGTTGGGCGTTTTGGTGCGGTTTTCAAGCAACGCGACGTTTTCCTTTAGGTCGGTAACGACCACGTCCACTCGGCCGTCACGGTTGAAATCGCATTGTGCCATCCCACGCGACAAATGCCCCGCTTTCCAATATTCGTCATCCCCTGAAACCTCGGCCTCCACGAATTGATGTCCGCTGCGCGACAGAATTTGCGATGGCATATCAAAACGAATTCCACGCTCGCGAAAATCTTCGATGTGACCGTTGCCGATCACGATATCCGACGTGGTGTTGTTGTCGTAGTCAATCGCTTGGGTCCCAAAACCCAGCATCTTAAACGTTGGCGTTTCGAGACCATAAGTAACAACTTGATCCGAGAACATGCCAGAACTGCTCTGCATGTAGAGGTTCGACCACTGATTTTCAAAGTTGGTGATGTGCATGTCCATCAATCCATTCCGGTCAAAATCGGCAGTCGCGATGCCCATGCAAGCCATCGGCATTCCGCCTTGGCCATAGGCAACGCCACGTGCAACCGCAACATCCGACCACGCACGCGAATCGGAGTCGTTCTGTTTGGGGATCCACCATTGGTTTGCCCGTTGATCGTTGGCAACAAAAACTTGGTTTTTCCCCGATCCATCCATATCGGTAATCAGCAAGCCTAAGCCAGAGCTTGCGATCGCCGTTTCGTCTTTGCCAAACGACTCACTACGCATGGTGCCATCCACTTGTGAAACAAACAATCGATCAAGTCCCGGTCGAAAATGCAGCGGCCCGGGCAAACGTACGGGCTTGCCGGCCGCATCGTATTCGATCGGTAAGTAAATGGCTTGATCATCGATATAGTTCACCGTGACCAAATCGGGAAGGTGATCACCGGTAATATCCGCAATCGCGAGGCTGGTGGTGTAATCGAACTGGTCCCATAACGCGTCTCCTCGTTGGACTTGGAAGGTTCCGTCGCCTTGATTGATCAGCAATCGGTTCGGCCCCAAGTTGGCAATCGCGATATCCATCCATCCATCTTGATTCCAATCGCCTGCGGTGACGCCCGTACTGTAATGCCGGTCGTCCGCAGCAGCGGGTTCGATCACATTTTTGAATTGATCGCCAACGTTTCGGAACAATCCGTTGCCAATCGGCGACAATTCGTTGGGCGGCGTCGTAGCGGCTTGTCCAAAGTAGAAATCCACACGGCCATCCGCATCGTAATCCAAACAGGCAACACCGGAACCGTAGGCCTGAAAGATCTGGAAGTGACGTTCCACGGGCTTCGTCGCATTTTGGTAAGCAAAATGAATTCCCTTTAGCATCGCGACGTTTGCAAACACGGGTGGTAAGGGATTAGCAATGGGTTTGCCGTCGTTTTCACTCGGACGCTTGTTTGCCGCCATCCCGCCCTCAACCTTCTCGCGGATCGCAACAAGCAAATCGTCGTATTCCGTTTGGGTGTGCAGTTCGGTTCCACAGAGTAGCGATGAAGCATCGATCCCTGAGGGATTCGCCACCATCAGCTTGCTTTTGTACTGCTGAAGCGTGCGCATTTGTTGCGACATCGGTGCGATTCGCGAAAACAACAACTCTTGCCACAACACCGATTCAAGCGGACGTCCCATGTGTGCGAGAATGTTGGCCATTTCGGTATAATCGAGTTGCTCGATTTGTTTTGCCCCTACAATTCGCCGCATCAATTGCTGATTGTGCTGAACCAATCGCACTCGTTCGCGGAAGGCGTCTGCCGCTTCTTGTTTGTTTGCGAGTTCAAGTGCTTGAACCATTCCTTGATGAGCTTCCAAGCTGTTCGGCTCGATCATGATGGCTCGAGCAAAGCACTCCGCTGCGGCAGTCGGCTGATCTTGCATCGCCAATTGGGCCACAGCGAGCCAGTACTCGCAATAGTTCTTCCACTCGGTGCTGGAAAGGGCGAGCCATTGAGCAAGCCGCTCGTTTTGCTGGGAATTGGCTAGCGTCCAACCATATAGGGTCTCGCTGGCAGGAGTCCGCTGCCAAAGGTCGTCACGGCAATCGAGTAGTTCCAAACACTCACGCACATCGCCTTGCGAACGCAGTGCACGAGCAGCATTCAAGACACCGAGCGCGCGAATTTGTCGCGCATCGTGGATGTCGGGTTTCTGGGCGACATCAAACCAAACGCGGTGAGGAAAACACAATGCCCGCAGCTCCGCAAGCGACAACGGACTCGTTTCTCCCAAGGTGCGAAGTTGTTGATTTGCCTCGGCGCGAAATCCACGTTGGTTTAAGCATGCGGCAAACCGTCTGCGGACCGCTGCAAACGTCGGGTCCGAATCTAAAATCGCTTGAAACCTCTTGAATGCAGCCAAGTCGTCACCCGATTCGAAAATCAACTCGGCGGCCTGAGCAAGCAATCTTGGGCTTTGCTTCGGATTCGCCTCCGCCAAGTCATCCAATACGCCTGCTGCAGTGACCAAATCGTTTCGCTCGTTCAGCAGCGTCACCAACAACGTGCCCGTTGCCAAATCGTTCGGATCTTGGACTTGCAGTCGCAGTAAGATTCGCTCGGCTTGATCCAATTTTCCTTGTTGGATCAACGCGGAAGCCTCCGCCAACGGATCCGGCTTCGTTTCCGCGGCGGGCGTTTGCTTCGGTGGGGGGTCCGATTCACGACACCCCACGAAGAACAAGCAAACCAAGGAAATCCCCATTGCCGCCACCCTTGTAGATGGCCAAACCACTTCAATTGTCACAGCGTCATCAGCCTTCTTGTTGTGTTGGGAACTCGGTCCGGTTTGCCAGGAAAATGGCGACCGCCAAGAATAGGATCGTCATCACGAACAGCACGATCAAGTGAGTCAACGGAGATTCGGCACCCAGTACGCTTTCGGCACGGCTGCGAGCTTGGTCCCAACTCATCCAATCCGCCAACAAACCACGTAACCGGTAATTGATCGTCAACTTGTTGACCAACGCTGGAATATAGGAGACTCCGTATTCAATCACGATCGTGTAGAACACCGCGGTCACCATCGTTCGTTTGTAAAACAACACGCCGATCAAGACGTAAAGCGCCGCATGCGAAAAGCAGGACAGCACCGACAACGTTGACATGACCGCCCACATCCGAAAGCCACCACTTGGGCTAAGGATCAAACTGCAAACCGTGATCGACACGATTGCAGCCGACACCGACCACATCACCGCAGTCAAGTACTTACCGAACACCACCATGGTTCGGCCGGAACGACGCATCGTCAAATAAATCCACGTTTGTCCTTCCAGTTCGGTACTGACCGCTGGTGTTGCCCACAACAGCAGCCCCAGCAGGCAGGCAACTTCGGGAACGAGAAAATAGAGTGTGATGCCCCAGCGTTCGATCGGATCCATGGGCACAAACGTGCGCAACGTCGCGATGATGGCAATCGGAAATGCGACCAAGACCAACCACATCGCCAAGCGGCCCGCCGAGAACGATCGCCTGAGTTCGAACCACATCACATCAAGGGGTAGACTGGCCCTCATGAAAGCTCACCCCGATGATGTTTCAGGAGCGAAGAAAAGATCGCAGCCAGGTTCCCATCCGCGGTGGTGATGCGGTCAATCCTTAACCCATCTTCGCTAATCCACCCGGCAACCTGCTCGTAGAAGTGTACTGGCTCTCGCAGCGCCACCTTCAATTCCGTTCGCTCCGACAAGAGTTGCAAGGAATCGACCCAGGGCATTTCTGCAAGCCGATGGATCAACTGCGGAGCGTCCCTGCCAATCACGCGAATCTCTTGAGGTGTCTCAGCCAGGATCGACTCGATGTCTTTCGCCGTCCCGGTTGCTAACACGCGACCTCCATAGATCAACAAGAACGAACTCGTCACGGCTTCAATTTCTTGCAACACATGGCTGGCAAACAGCAGCCCGCGCCCCTCAGCGGTCCATGTTTTCAATAGCTCCGTCATTTCATAACGGCCGACGGGATCAAGGCCATTGTAGGGTTCATCCAGGATCAAGAATTCGGGTTCGTGGGCAATCGCTTGAGCGATCTTCGTCCGTTGCCGCATGCCCAGAGAGTAGCTGCCAATCACGCGGTGCATCGCAGCGGTCATGCCGACACGGTGCAAGGCAATTTCGGCCAAGCGTTTGCTTTCTGGTAGCGAAAAACCGTGCAGCCGAACCAAGTATTGAACCCATTCCAACGCGGAAACATTCGGATACAAAATGTCCGTCGCCGGACAGAGACCCACACGGCGAATCAAGTCGCGCTGTCGCCAAGGATCTTCACCAAAGATGCGCACGGTACCCAGGGTAGGACGCAATTGGCCGATCAGCAAGTTGATCAATGTCGTCTTTCCCGAACCGTTCGGTCCGACGAGACCAAAGGCTCCCGCCGGCAATGCCAACGTCAAATCGTTGACGCCAATCACGCGTCCATACAACTTGGTGGTATTTTGCAGCTCAATCATCACTCAGACGCTCAACCTCCGAATCAAACGTCGACGGACAATCCAAAAACCGATGATCGTGATCCCCATCAACACCACGATGGCTGGCATCACGCGTCCTGGTGTTGGATCCAAATCAAAAACCCACGCTTGTACTTTGCCGAGGGTGTGGTAGGGGGACAACAAACGGTATCGGTCCAGATCGATACCAAGTGATTCCCAATCGATCGGTCGAGGCGCCCGACGGCCCTCGGGTGGCCCATCCACCATCGGAGCAAAGGTCAAAATTTGATAGGAGACGAATCCCATTGTCCAGGTTGCAAACCATCCAAAGGTTGCATACCGACTTTCTGCCGTCAGCGACGAGTAGCAAAGGGCCAAAGCGGTCGTCGGAATCATCAACACGGCCGATGCCGCAACGATCCGCAGTGGGATGTCCCACGTTTGCCCAATCACCGAAAGGTCGGGCGAAAGTAGGACGCCGACTAAGTACAGCACCAATGCAGGAACGGTCGCAATCATCATCAACAAAAACCAAATGACTGACGATTTTCCGAGGATGTATTCCAGCGGTGAGAGCGGACGCGAGAAGTAGAGCAGGTAGGCCTTGGTTCGTAAGTCATAGGAAACAAGCATGGGCGCAATCAAGCCAATCAGCAGCACCATCGCAAACAATTGCGGGTAACGAAAAAACGCCAGGATCAAGGTGGACCATACCGCATGCCTCGCTCCATCTCGATCCGTCGCGATCATTTGCGCCAGATCCGGTTGTTGAAACGGGCCTCGCACGAGCGTCGTGATCATGCGGCCCATCTGTGGATCCGTCGAGGAATACTCAAATGCAAAGATTCCCAATGCAGGAAAAATCACGGGCAACCACGCCAACATCAGCATGGTTCGCAGCCACCGTCGACGCCACACCAATGCAATACCGCTTTTGGCGACGACGACGGGACGCAAAAACGGTGGTACCCGCTTGCCGCTCCACGCCCGATACCCCAAATCATTGACTGGCATCAGCATCCTCACGAATCGCATGCGGCTCGGATTCAATCGTCGAAGCCGAACGCCCCAAGGCAACGTCCATAAAGATCTTGTCGAGCGAATTCAGCGCCGGTTCCAGACCACGAATGGACGTATGGGTTTCCGCGGCCCAGCCCCACAAACGAGGCATCTCACGATCATCAATCCCTTCGACCCGGATCCCCCCTTCGCTTTCCGTGCTGACGGCAAAGCCCGCAGCGGCGATGCGAGCAACGAAGTCATCGTGGTTGCCGAGAGTGTGAATATGAATCGTTGGCGCAACCGGTCGGCTGAGATTCGCCAACGAATCCACGACGCGAACGGTCCCCTCGACCAAGATGATGACATTGTCGCAGACGGCTCGCACGTCAGGCAAAATGTGGGTCGATAGGATCACCGACTTGCCATGGCGGCTTGCCAGCGTTCGGATCCGGCTTAGCATTGCCGCGCGTTGATCGGGATCGAGGCCCGTTGTCGGCTCGTCCAAGATCAACAGCGGGGGATCGTGAACCAACGACTGGGCGAACTTCAGTTTCTGTCGCATGCCTGTCGAGTAGGATTCCACTTCGCGATAACGCTCTTCACCAAAATCGCAAAAATCCATGATTTCATGGGCTCGGCGAAGCCCCTCCGTTCCCGATAAACCAGACAAACGGGCCATCAACGCAACCGATTCGACGCCGACCAACCCGGCGATATAGCAATCGTCTTCGGGAAGAAAACCAACCGAATCACGAATCGATCGCACCTGCTTCGGCCACGCGTAACCGAGTACCTGGCCGTGCCCTGATTGTGTTTTCAAGAGCCCCAAGAGCGCCTTGATGAGCGTGCTTTTGCCGCTCCCATTGGGCCCGAGCAACCCCGTCACTCCCGACGCAACACGGAGCGAAACCTCACTCAACGCAGTGACGGCACCGTAGCGTTTGGTGACCTGCTCGATTTCGAGAATGGTGTTCAGTGCTTGGACCCCAGATCAGCGATCAGGCGAATTCCTTGAAACGTACGGCCATGTTGACCGCGAGCGGCAACTCGCCAACGCCGCTCGGTGCGAGCATGCCATCCGCGATCGGATACCGTGGATCCCCATCCGCAAATGCCGATTGTAGCCGCGCTCGGAGGCAGCAGGAACCATGTGCAGATTACGGGCAAGTGTCCGTAGTGCGGCACGACGCAAACGAAGCGAGCTGCCGCTGTGAGTGATGGATACCCACTTCCCGTTGGTCGTTAGTGTTTTACCAAAATAACATCACGGCGAGTGATAACGGATGTGGGCCGGCGTTCAGTGGGGTGGCCTAGCCACTATGCTTCTTTGAGGGGGCCGCTTGGCCGCGTCAACCGATTCCTCGGAAATTCTGTCGAAACCATGACTGACCACCAACACCGATTCGACCATGTCGAAGACTACCTGCATCACCGTTCGCCGTACTTGATGGTGGACCGCATCCTTTCGATCACCGACAACACCCTGGTTGCGGAGAAACGCGTGACAGGTGACGAATTCTTCTTTGCAGGTCACTTCCCTGGTGCCCCGATCGTGCCAGGGGCGATGATGCAAGAGATGACGACCCAGTCGGCGGGGATTCTGATCGCCGCCGAGTACAACCCGATGGCGACATTCAACACACACGATCCCCATGCGAACGAGTTCGCGCTCGGCGTGTTGGTCAAAGTCAAGCAGGCCCGCTACCGCGGCTTCGCTCGGCCAGGCGATCAACTGACGATCGAAGTCAAACTGGTTGAAAGAACGGGCGAGGTCTTTGAATTCATCGGGAAGGTGCTATCGACAGACAAAACGATCTCGAAGAATCGTTTTCAACTCACGAACCTTGCATCCACGGCACTTCGCGGTTGAAACGATCAAACCGCGTCGGCCATGGCAGCCAATTGAACCGATGCCCTGCCCTGCTCTTTTTCCAGGTACGCGCGTCCAAATTTCACATTGACGTGATCCCAGGGAAGCTTGTCCATCAATTCATAGTTTTGATGGACCTGGCGGTCGATATCGATCCCCGCATCCTCAAGCGCCTGCCACCACCGCTGTGGATCGAGGTATTCGGTCCAACCATCCATTCTGGCGCCTCGTTCCCATGCCAGCCGGATCGCTTTTCCTGTTCGTCGATCGCCACGACTCAGGACGCCTTCGAGAAGACTGGTTTCGATGTTGTGACACTTGACGCTGACACTTCGGATCCGGCAGCGGCTACGCAAGTACTTGTGCGCCCAACGGAAATAATCTCGCGTTTGCATTCCATTCCATTGGTACGGCGTGTGTGCCTTGGGTACAAAGTTTGACACGCTGGCGGTGACTTTCGGAAAGCGACCTTTGACTTCCTTCCCGACTTTCGCAATCTCTTCTGCCAAATCTATGATGCCATCCAAATCGACCGGTCGTTCTCCAGGCAATCCGCACATGAAATACAATTTCACTGAATCGAAGTTGTTTTCAAACGCGGCGCGGCATCCCTCAATCAGGTCGCTATTCTTGATCTTCTTGCGAATCTGTTCTCGCATGTCATCGCGGGCAACCTCGGGTGCAAGTGTGAGTGAACTTCGGCGAGCGGTGCCAATCAACTGAGGCAAGCTCCGTAGTTGGTCGTTGACACGCAAACTTGGAACGCTAATGTTCACGCCAAGTGGCTTGAAGACTTCATGTAGCCGGTGGACGAGCGGTTCAAAGTGCGGGTAGTCGCTGCTCGAAAGCGACAGGATGCTGATCTCGTTGAAGCCGGTGTTCCGGTAACTTTCCAATGCGCCGTCGACGATCGTTTCGACCTCGCGGATTCGCAGAGGGCGTTTGATCACGGTGCTTTGGCAAAATCGGCACAAGTGTGGGCAACCTCGCATGATTTCGACCGCGATTCGATCGTGCACGCATTCGATGTAAGGCACGATCGGCGACGTGGGAATGGGGATTCCATCCAGATCGCTGATCACACTTGGGGCAATCGTTTCGGGAACATCCTGGCGTGTGCGAACCAATGCCGTGACGCGGTTGTCGGTGTATTCAGGGAGATAGAATCGCGGTACGTAAGCGTAGGGCAACGCCTTGGCAATTTCCGCGAGGGCTTCGCTGCGTTGCTGTCTTCCTTCTTCGCCGCTAACGAACGTGCCGTCTTCGCCACGGTAGCGATCACGCAGATCGAGCCACAAATCACAGATCACCGGTAACGCCGGTTCGCCGTCTCCGGTGACCATCACGTCGAAATAATCGGCCATCGGTTCCGGGTTCTGGCAACACGGGCCACCCGCCAGCAACAAGGGATCGGCCATGGTGCGCGCTTCCGATTCAAGTGGGATGCCGCCGAGGTCAATCATGGTGAGCACGTTCGGGGAACTGATCTCGTACTGCAAGCTCAATCCAACCACGTCGAAATCGGACAGTGCCGTAAACGTCTCGAGGGAGCAGAGCGGAATGTCATGCTCGCGAAGTTGCTGTTCCATATCGGGCCAGGGCATGAACACGCGTTCGGCACACAGGTCCTCGCGGCGATTGATCAGGGAATACAGTACTTGCAGCCCATGATGACTCATCCCGATCGTGTAGGCATCGGGAAATCCGACACAGATCTTTCCACGCAGCGTGCTGTGGTCCTTGACCACGATGTTTCGTTCGCCCCCCGCGTATTGGGCCGGCGTCTGAACATGCGGCCAAACACGAGATTCAAGCAGTCGTCGACGGGCATGATGGATCATCGAGGAAAAGTCTTTCGAAAGAGGAGTGCTGGGGCAAATTGTCTCAGGACGCTAAAGTGTGGTCGCTAACGGGGGTTCCTGGCAAGGGACGTGAGTCGAGCAGGGTCAGGTGGGAACCGAACGAGAGCACGCTGGTCAGAGGATCACCTGAAAAACAGGATAAGATAGCAACAGAATAGGTAAAAAGATGAGCGAGTTTGAAACGGTCGGGAAAGTCAGCGATTTTGAAGACGGCCAAGGTTTGGCGGTTCCCTACGACGGACGCATGGTTGCCGTGTTCCGCCGCGGAGAAGAGTGGTATGCGATCGACGATCTGTGTCCGCACATGGGCGCATCGCTGGCCGAGGGCTACGTCGACCCCGAGGACAATACGGTCACCTGCCCTTGGCACGCATGGCGGTTTTGCATCCGCGACGGCACCTGGACCGATAATCCACGAACCAAGGTCGATTGCTTTGAAGTCCGAGTGGTCGGTGATGAGGTCCAAGTTCGCGAGAAAGAGTGATTCGGGCTACCTTAGCGTTGACGTGACTTCCAAGGAGAACCCCCTGCAGTCATCCAATTCAATGCCTGCCCGATGCCAAACTTGATTTGCATTGGCTGTTTCGAGAATAGACGCGGGCCTACAAGACGAAACTGCTGTTGACCCGTAGCACGATCGGCGTCGCCGAAGTTTCTCCGGTGACACGGCTTGCCCATTCTTCCGCATCCTGTTCAATCGGTGGCCACGTGTTGTAGTGCGTTGGCATCACCGCAGCCGGTTCAATCAACTTGATCGCTCGGATGCTGTCATCGATCCCCATCGTGTAGACATCCCCGATCGGCACAATCGCCAAGTCCACTTGATGGGCGTACAGACGCATGTCTGTGAACAGTGCGGTGTCGCAAGCGAAATAGATCCGTTTGCTGTCGACCGACAGTAGGAATCCCGCGGGATTGCCACCGTAGGATCCATCGGGCAATTGGCTGCTGTGCAGCGCCGGAATCATCTTTACCGAGCCAAACGGGAATTCGGCGGAGCCACCGAGATTCATGCCGAAGGTGCTCTTCACATGTTGTGTCTCGGTGAACCATTGTGCAATCTCAAACGGCGCGATGATCATCGCTCCACTCTGTTTCGCGATCGACGCTGCGTCCGCGACATGATCGAAGTGGCCATGCGAGATCAGAATGTGGCTGACGTTTTTGAAGTCCTTTGACGTCACGGTCGCAGCAGGGTTATCTTTGAAAAAGGGGTCGAGCAAAATCTTGTGGACGTCCGTTTCAATTAACCAACTGCTGTGGGAAAGCCAAGTCAATTTCGTCATGATTCATTCTCGGTGGGATCGAAGGTAGGGAAGTCTATTGAATTGTGTTCTTCTATTCTACCACGACTCGCCTCGAAGCCGGGCGATTTCCATCGCATCCTTGTCGCCTCGGCCCGACAGACAAACAACCAAATGTTGATCCGGTTTCATTTCTGCGGCAAGCGTGATCCCCTTGGCGACCGCGTGGCTGGATTCGAGCGCCGCAATGATTCCCTCAGTACGTGCCAACCGATCAAATGCTTGCATCGCCCCGTCGTCACCACATTCGAGGTACTCGACTCGGCCGGTCGATTTCCAATAACTATGCTCTGGCCCCACGCCGGGGTAGTCCAATCCCGCACTCATCGAGTGCACGTCGCAAGTTTGACCATCGTCATCTTGCATCACATAGCTATAACTGCCATGAAGCACTCCAGGACTTCCGAACGACAAGGGCGATGCATGGTCCCCCGGTGTGTTCCCTCGACCACCTGCTTCCACACCCACCATCCGCACCGCGTCATCTTCGACAAACGGGTAAAACATCCCCGCTGCGTTGCTACCACCGCCCACACAAGCGACCACGCAATCGGGTAAGCGATCGAACGTCTCCTGACACTGTTCACGCGTTTCGCGACCAATTACCGCTTGAAAATCGCGAACCATCATGGGAAACGGATGAGGGCCTATCACACTTCCGATAATGTAGTGCGTGTTTTCGACCGAGGCCATCCAGTCTCTCATCGCCTCATTGACGGCATCTCGCAGTGTTTTTGACCCACTTTCGACGGGACAAATTTCAGCACCCAGCAGCTTCATGCTGAAGACATTTGGTTTTTGGCGGCGAATGTCTTCGCTGCCCATGTAGACCGTACACGGCAACCCGAAATGAGCGCATGCCGTAGCGCTCGCCACACCATGCTGGCCCGCGCCGGTTTCCGCAATGACCCGAGTCTTGCCCATCCGCAGCGTCAACAAAGCTTGCCCGAGGGTATTGTTGATCTTATGAGCACCGGTGTGGTTGAGGTCTTCACGTTTGAGCCAAATCTGCGCGCCGCCAACGGAATCCGACAATCGCTTGGCGTGGTACAGCGGATTGGGGCGGCCAACGAAGGTTTTGAGCAGCCCGGCGAGCTCTCGCTGAAATTCCGGGTCTTTTTTGGCTCGATCGTATTCTTCGGACAATTGATCGAGGGCCCGAGTCAGCGTTTCGGGGACGAAACGTCCGCCAAAATCACCGAATCGTCCGCGATCGTCGGGAACGGAAGCGGATGCGTGAGAAGATTCGGCAGCGGTACTCATGGAGGGGGGCTCGCAGGGGTCGCGACAAATCGCGAAAGTTTCGGTGAAGGAAGCGGTCGGCGGAAGTCTCTGCTGACTTCCACTTCGATCGGTTTTGATCAATAGTAATCAGGCAACTGAATTGTCGCTCCCCGTCAAACGATGGTCAATGAGGAACCCCAGTGCCTGAACTGCCCGAGGTCGAAACGATGCGACGCGGTATCTTGCCGATTGTCGGCAGCCGGATCGAATCGGCAACGCGTCCCCCCTGCAGCCGCAGACCCATTTTGCTGACGCCCCGCATCGATGCTTTCGATCGACGGCTTCGCGGCAAGCGAATCGTCGATGTTGGCCGCCGCGGAAAACGGGTCATGATCCACATCGAGCAGGGACAAACGATCGTCATCGAACCGCGAATGACAGGAATTGTGCTGTTGGCCGATCCACCCTCGACCGAGCATTTGCGGCTGCGAATCACGCTTAGCGGTGGGGCAAACGATCAGCTCCTGTTTTGGGACCGACGGGGCCTCGGTACGGTTCGTTTAATGACCGCTGAGGAAATCGAGACAACCATTGATGCCAAGCTTGGCGTCGACGCGCTGATCATCACGGTGGACGAGTTGCGGTCGCGGCTGTGTCAAAGCAAACGCGTCATCAAGGTCGCCCTGCTCGATCAAGCGGCAATCGCCGGGGTTGGCAATATCTATGCAGCAGAAATCCTGTTTCGATCCGGCGTCGATCCGCGAACGCGTTGTGATCGCCTCTCACGGGCCCAGTGGCAGCGGATCACCGCGGAAACACACCAAGTGCTCGACGATGCGATTCGCTACGAAGGCAGCACGCTCCGCGACGGCACCTACCGCAATGCGATCAACGGCGAAGGGAGCTACCAGTCCCATCATGGGGTCTATGATCGTGCCGGAAAAGCTTGCCACCGATGCTGCGAAGGAGAGATCCGTCGAATCATCCAAGCTCAGCGCAGCACCTTTTTTTGTCCCGTTTGCCAGCGAAAAACGGGGATCCATCGCTCGTTGTTGTAAAGAAGATGTTCGCCGGATTGGTCGAATGCGGTAGAATGAAGCCAGTGTGTGAAGATCGTCTCGATCGGCTATCGTCCGTTACGGCGAAGCCTGCCCCAATTGCCTAAAGCAAACCCCTATGAAACCTAAGCTCTCTCGTCGTGACTGGCTCCGCAGCGCAACGATCCTGTCGGTTGGCGGTACCGCGGTTTCGTCCGCACGCTCGGCATGGGCCGCACGGGAGCCCCGTTGGGAGGAGGCGATCACCAAGGGACTGAACTGGCTGAGCCGAACGCAGTCCTCGCGCGGCCAGTGGAACACACCTGGTTACCCCACCGCTTTGGCTGCGCTCGCTGGCACGGCTCTGATTGCCAATGGCAGCACCACCACCCAAGGGCCTTATGCAAAAGAGATCGCCCATGCAGCCGATTACTTGATCAGCAAGAGCCGCAACAATGGGCTGATCGGCGATCCGCAGATCGACCCGCGTTACACCTACGGCCATGGCTTCTCGATGCTGATGTTGTCCCAGGTGCTTGGTGAAGAGGGGCTACTCGATCGGCGCCAAGAACTCGTCGAAGTCTTGACGAAGGCGGTTGAATTCAGTGGCAGTGCTCAAACGGCGGCGGGCGGTTGGGGCTATGTTTCGGCTCGCGAAGGGAACGATTTCGACGAAGGATCGACCACGATCACGCAAGTGCAAGGTCTTCGAGGTTGCCGTAATGCCGGAATCCCCGTTGGCAGCGAAGTGATCGATCGTGCGAAGCAGTACATCTACGAATGCAAGAATCCCGACGGTGGCATCAGCTACAGCAGTCGTCAAAAGGGAAGCAGTCGGCCGGCGATCACGGCCGCGGCTTTGGCGGCCCTCTACAACGCGGGTGACTATGACAGCACTCACGTCCCCGAAATGCTGGAATACGCCAAGGAATCCTTGCATGACATCAGCGACTCGACGCGCGCCTTCGGCCATTGGCACTACACGTACCTGTATTACAGCCAAGTCGTTTACCGACAAGGCGACGAGCTTTGGGATGCGTTTCGCGATCGGCTCTACAACCGGATCGTCAGCGAACAACGCCCCGATGGTTATTGGGAAGGCCAAATCCATCCGGTCTATGTGACGGCATGCAACTTGATCATGCTGCAGCTCGACCACGGCTACTTGCCGATTTACCAACGATAGCCACGCTCAAAATCCAAACCGTCGTTTGGCCACCCCACGCATGGATGTTGACGAGCGACGTGTTGGAGAAAATCGCCGCTGGTCGTGCGAAGCGAGCACCACTTTAGCTGGGCACTGCTTCGTGCATTTGAAGATGGATCATGTCGCGGTAGTGACCAGCTCGTTCGAGCAATTCCTCATGCGTGCCGATATCGGTGATCCGGCCGTCTTCGAGGACCACGATTTTGTCGGCGTTGACGATCGTGCTCAACCGATGCGCGATCACAAACGCGGTGCGATCCTTTAACAGTTCCGCCAGGCTGTTTTGAATCAATCGCTCCGATTCGCTATCCAAATTACTGGTCGCTTCATCGAGAATCAGGATTCTTGGGTCCGCAAGAATGGCACGCGCGATGGCGAGTCGTTGACGTTGGCCGCCCGAAAGTTTTACGCCGCGTTCACCGATCACCGAATCGTACCCCAAGGGTAACGCACGGATGAATTCGTCGGCTGCAGCCGCTTCGGCAGCCGCAACGATTTCGTCTTGCGTGGCATTTCGCCGTGCATACGCGATGTTCTCGCGAATGGTTCCATCGAACATGAAGACATCTTGCTCGACCATTCCGAGGATTTTACGGTAGCTCCCCAGCTTGATGTCTTTCAAATCGCGTCCGTCGATCGAAATCGTGCCGCTATCCGGGTCGTAGAACCGAGCGATCAAGTTGGTCATCGTCGTCTTGCCCGCGCCACTTCGTCCGACAAGGGCAACGGTCTCTCCCGCAGCAACGTCGAGATCAATGTCGTGCAGCACGACCGTCTCCGAACCAGGATAGGAAAACGACATGCCCTCGATCGACATGGCTCCTGCCACGTTCGTCTTCGCGAGCATGATCGCACCGGGACGACTCGGCAATTCTTCGTCAACGTCCAAGACATCCAGCACGCGATCGAGTCCCGCCAGGTTGTTTTGGAAACCCACCGCGCTGCCAGCGAGCGTCGCCAGCGGATCAAGTAGCATCGTCAAGTAAACCAAGAACATCATCAAATCGCCCAGCGTCAGTTGCTGGTGGATGATTTGGTAACCGCCGTAAAGCAACAGGACCGTGGATGCCAGCGGGATAATCACTTCCCAAATCGTTTCGATGATTCGCGTCCACCACCAAGTGAAAAGCTGCTGGCGTACCAAATAGCTGCCTTCGCGTACGAAACGTGATGATTCGCTGCGGCTGCGCGCGAAGGTGCGAACCACACGAATCCCGCCAAACGTCTCGGTGGCTCCTGCATCAATTCGTTGCCGTTGGGTACGGATGTCTTTGTAGAGTGGACGAATACGGTTGATCCAGGTTCGATGCGTCGCCCAAACCACCGGCATCAATAGCAGTCCTCCCACCATCAATCGCCAATCGACCAGCATTAAAATCACCAGCGACCCAACGAATTGGACAATCGCTCGCCACGGATTGTAGATCATGCTGAAGATCAAGTCCGCCACACCTCCCGCATCCTCGCGGATCAGGCTGGCCACGCCACCGCTTTTCATGTCGTAAACGTTTTGAAGCGGCAATCTCACCGCGTGTTCAAACACGCGCCGACGGATCCCCACTTGAGCCTGGTTGACCGTTTTGGTCGCGATCCAACGACTGGTCAGACTGACGACCGTCCCCGTGATCGTGACGACCGTTACCAAAACGGCGATCGCAATCAGTAGCGAAAAGGGCTCGGTCGGTAAACCAACGTTGGCCAGCCAGCTGGGAAGCGGCTTCGGCGGATTGGTCAGGGCCGAATCAATCGCCAATTTTGTTCCAACGGGGGGGATCAGCCGCAAACCGATCCCGATGGTCAACAGCACGATTGCGGTGGAGAGCTGGCCACGGTGGTTGGCCGTGAGCCGAAAAAATTCGCGAAACAACTCCCAAAAACCACGTTCTCGCGTCCCCAGTTTCTTCGCACTGGGCCCCGAAGAACCGTGATAGGGACGCGTGTCACGCTGCTTGGGGTTCGCGTTTCGGTCGCGAACTTTTAGGCGATAGGCACGGAATCGGCGGCGGCTTGGCTGAGTTGGCATACCATAGTGGTAGTCAGGAAGGCGAAATTTGACAACGGGCGGATTGGCTCAGATCCCTTCGCTTTTCACCTCGACGTACGTCATTCACTCTTCACATTGACGTACATCATTCGCATCGCATGCAGTGCTTCGGAGAGCATCTTTGATTCGCTGTCCGTCAAATTTCCTTTCGTCTTTTCACTGAGCATGTCGAGGGTATCGATGTAGTGTTTCGCGAAGGGTTTATTGACATTTGCTTTGCCGGTGGTCGGATCTGGCATTTGACCGAGCATCATCATGGCTTGCGTGAACAGCATCGAAACGAGCACTTCGAACGAAGCGGGAGGCGGCGCCTCACCGGAGCTCGGAGCTTCCCTGGAATCCTGCTCCGCCGTTGTCACGGGAGTCTCAGGCTCGATGGTCTCTGCTGACTTGCTTGACGGCTCGGCATCCGCCATCGCAGCCTGCTCTTTCTCTTTGGCAACTTGCTCTTTCCAGTCGCTATCGACAATGATTTTAGGTTCTTCGGCTGGATCTTGGTCTTCATTCATCTTGCTCACCTCGTACGTTGGACTCAGCGTTGACTGATCGTTTGCTTCTCTTCATTTTCAATCTTCGTGATGCGGCGCTGAATCGCTGCTTCAACAAATCCAGCAAACAGCGGATGGGCCTTGAGCGGCTTGCTCTTGAATTCCGGATGAAACTGCACCGCGACGAACCAAGGATGCTCGGGCACCTCGATAATTTCGACCAACCCACCATCGGGGCTGGTTCCGGCAAACCGCATTCCGTTCGCCTCAAACTGTTGGCGATACTTGTTGTTGAATTCGTAGCGGTGCCGATGACGCTCTGCCACCTCATCGGCTTCGTAAGCTCTTCCCGATAAGCTGTGTCGATCCAGTTTTGTCGGTTGGCTACCGAGCCGCATGGTGCCACCCATCTGCGTAACGTTTTGCTGTTCGTCAAGCAGGCAGATCACGGGATGATGGGTGTCTTTGTCAAACTCGCTGGAGTGGGCGTTTTCGAGCTTGACCACGCCACGACCGTATTCGATCACGGCACACTGCATTCCAAGGCAAATTCCAAAAAACGGAATGCCTCGCTCGCGAGCAAAACGGATCGCTTGCACCTTGCCTTCGATGCCACGTTCGCCGAATCCACCCGGCACCAAAATGCCATGGTAACCGCTCAGCAATCGTTCGGCTCCTTCGCGTTCGATGTCCGCACTTTGGATCCGGCCGATACGAATTTGAGCTTGATGGTGCATCCCCGCATGATCGATTGCTTCGTAGATCGACTTGTAGGCGTCCTTGTGCTCGGCATACTTCCCTACCACCGCAATCGAAATCTCATGGCGAGGGTTACGCAACCGATGCAGCAAGTCGGTCCAAGGGGTGATGTCGAGTGTCGATGCAGGCAAACCAAGCTTCTTGACGATCAGCTCATCCAGTTTGTTGTCCACCAAAGAGATTGGTACTTCATAGATCGAAAAGTCCTTGTCCTTTTCTTCGATGACCGCTTCCACGGGGACATTACAGAATAGCGCGATCTTTTCGCGATCGTCGCGGCTGATTGAATGCTCACAACGACAAACCAGCACGTCGGGCTGGATTCCGATCTCGCGAAGTTGCCCAACGGAGTGCTGGGTGGGTTTCGTCTTCAGCTCGTCGGCCGCTTTCAAGTAGGGAACCAACGTCAGATGCATGTAGAGACAATTCTCGCGGCCAACATCGAGCGAAAACTGCCGAATGGCTTCCAGAAACGGCAAACTCTCAATGTCGCCGACGGTCCCGCCGATTTCGGTGATGACCACATCCACATCATCGCCGCCCATCCGCTTAATCACCGATTTGATTTCGTTGGTGATGTGCGGAATGACCTGGACGGTTTTGCCCAAGAATTGGCCCTTGCGTTCCTTTTCAATCACAGAAAGATAGATTTGGCCCGTCGTGTAGTTGCAATCCCGCGACAATTTGCCCGAGGTGAACCGTTCGTAATGGCCCAGGTCAAGGTCCGTTTCGCTGCCGTCATCGAGCACGTAAACCTCACCATGCTGGTAAGGGCTCATCGTGCCCGGGTCGACGTTAATGTAGGGGTCCAATTTTTGCATTCGGACCCGCAAACCACGCTGCTCCAAGAGCATTCCGATCGACGCGCTCGTCAGTCCTTTTCCGAGAGAACTTACAACGCCGCCGGTTACAAAGATATGTTTTGTCATGGAACGGGATGATAATGAACTCGATGAAAAACGGGTAGGTCCGGACGTTCAAAAAAAGCAGCTTTGCTGCGGCCGTGCCGCCCTACGTTGTTTTTTTTGCCGAAGCGCTCCGCGCCGCAAACGCATCCAGATCTTCCTCGGTGTCGATCCCTGGCACGGCCGATTCGACTCGAGCGACCACGATTTGCTTGCCGGCCTCGATCGCGCGCAACTGTTCGAGTCGCTCGGCTTGCTCAAGCACACCGGGTGGCTGCCGCGAAAACCATTGCAAAAAATCGCGTCGATAGGCGTACAGGCCGAGATGATGCCAAAAAAGCGGTGGTTCCGCCGCAAGTGATTCTGGCGTCACGCCGCCTCGCAGGTGGGGCACGGCCGAACGGCTGAAGTAGATCGCCCTGCCCTGCCCTGGCCACCGTTCCCTGTTGCCGCTGGCCAGAGCCTTCCCGCTGGCCAGAACAATTTTGACGCAGCCGGCATCATCGAGCGAGCGCTGCTCGCGAATCGGCGTTCCAACGGTCGCCATATCAGCCGTTGGATTCTTGATCAACGTCGATCCGACCAGATCGATCGCCGCCGGATCAATCTCGGGTTCATCCCCCTGGACGTTGACAAAGACGCTAAAATCGGGGAACTCGGCTGCGACTTCTGCGATTCGGTCCGTGCCACTGGCGCAGTCCACACTCGTCATGACGAATCGACCCCCGAAACCTTGGACTTCGTCGGCCAATTTTGGATCGTCCACCGCAACCACGATCTGCTCAGCCACCGTTGCGCGCGAAGCGGCTTCCCACGTGTGCTGCAGCACCGATTTCCCATCGACACGACGAAGCAATTTCTCTGGCAACCGAGTCGACGCCAACCGGGCGGGAATCACGATCAAAATGGAATCAGACATCACTTCAACATCCACCACTGCGCGGCCAAGTCAAGTCAATAAGTTACGATACAAAACGTTACGAAGTTGTAACACAACCGCGACAGACCGATCCGACGGGTTCGACCATACTGAAGCCGGACGCCCCTTTGCGAACCGCGAGACTCCGCTTGGTTACCGATTGCAGCACAGCACAGGAAGTACAAATGACCGATCCAACGTCTCTGGCCGGCGACCGTCGTCATGACCTGGACGCGCTTCGTGCCGTTGCAATGCTGCTGGGTATCGTACTGCACGGAGCCATGTCCTTTCTACCTTGGCAGGGCGCCTGGGTCATCCAAGATACGCGAACCAGCTCTGCGTTTGGCGTGATTCTGTCCATGATCCACGGTTTTCGGATGCCGCTGTTTTTTCTCATTAGCGGGTTCTTTACCGCAATGCTGTGGCGCAAAAGAGGCATGCAAGCGTTGCTCGCACACCGCTTCAAGCGAATCGTTGTCCCGATGGTGATTGGCTTGCTTACGATCATTCCAACGATATGGATCGTTTCGATCTATGTGGGGTATCAAGTTTCGCAGTCCGCGACGGAAGATGCGGCAACCGGCTCCAAGACAAACGACCCGGTCGACGCGGACGGGTTCGTGTTGGCGGCAAGCCGCGGAGATAGCGATGCAATCGAGTCGTGGATTCAAAAAGGCCGGGACGTGAATGCCAAGACCGAAGATGGATCAACCGCTCTGCACGTGTCGATTCTCTTTGGCCATTACCAGACGACGAAACAGCTCATCGAAGCTGGGGCCGATGTTAACGCTCGCAACCAACGCGGCGAACGATGCATCGATTCGTTACAAGCACCTTGGGCGGTGACCGCATTTGTTGCAGGAATGCTAAAAGTGGACGTGACCGAGGCGGAGGTGGACCAAGGGCGGAGCCGTATTGCCAAGTTGATCGATGACCGAAATCAATCGGACGAAGCCTCCATGATGCTTGCTGGCAAGACCACCGCATCCCAAGCCGGCACGGAACCAGCGCAAGGCAGCGGCCTCGGGCAACTCAAAGCCTTTTTGTTGTACTTTCCCATTCTTGGGCACCTCTGGTTTTTGTGGTTTCTCTGTTGGCTGGTCCTCGGGTTCGCCTTCGTTGTCAGCATCGCCCGTGTCACTGGCATCGGAACGTTACCGAGCGGGATTGCGATTTCGCGGTTACGCTACCTCGGGTTGATTCCGCTCACCGCGATTCCGCAGTCCTTGATGAATCAGCCCGGCAACATGTTTGGCCCTGACACCTCGCTGGGAATTTTGCCGATTCCCACGGTGTTGGCGTACTATGCGATCTTCTTTGGCTTTGGAGCGTTGTATTTCGAGAGCCATGACCGAGAAGGATTCGTTGGTCGACGGTGGTGGATCACGCTTCCCATGGCGATGGTCCTCATCTATCCGGCCTCGCTGGCCGCGCGAAGTCTGCCCGAAGAAGTGGGCCATGCGCTGCAAGTCCTGTGCGAAGTCAGTTACGCCTGGCTGATGTGTTTTGGGCTGATGGGGCTGTTTCGTCGATTCTGTTCGACTTCAAGCAAGACCATGCGTTACATCTCGGACTCATCCTATTGGCTCTACCTCGTCCATATCCCGCTGATCATCTACCTGCAGTATTTCGTACGGGAATGGCCCGTTCCCCCCTGGCTTAAATTCTCGCTCGTCTGTCTCGTCAGCAGCACCCTCCTGTTAGCAAGCTATCAATGGTTTGTCCGCTATACGCCCATTGGAACCCTGCTGAACGGTCCACGCCGTCGACCGATTTGACTTGGAACGCGACAGCCTCGAGAATGGGAGGGTGACCGGATCGGTTCCCAACGCTCGCTGCGTTGCCTTCCTCCCCCTCCTACCGACGAACGAGTGTGACATGAATGCACAACGCCCACCTGCAAAATCGACGACTGATGAAATCCCTCGGCCTGGCTGCTCTCGTCGCAGTGCCATCAAGGCTGGTTCCACCCTTGCAATCGCCACGACCTTTGCCGCTGCGGCGACAACTCGGGTCCACGCCTCGGAAGACGGTACGATTCAACTGGCCCTGATTGGCTGCGGCGGGCGGGGCAGCGGCGCGGTGGTGGATGCGTTATCCGTTGCTGGCGTGGGCCCAGTGAAATTGGTAGCGATGGCGGATTTATTTGCCGCGAAGATGACGCTCGCAGAGAAAACGCTGAAGCGCCAGTGTGGCACTCAAATCGACGTCCCTCCGGAACGGCAATTTGCGGGTTTTGACGCCTACAAACAGGCGATCGATTGCCTCAAACCAGGCGATGTTGCGCTGTTGACGGGCTATGCCTACTGTCGCGCCGCGCACATGGAGTATGCGGTCAGTAAAGGCGTCCATGTTTTCATGGAAAAATCATTCGCGCCCGATCCGGCCGGTTGTCAGCGGATGCTACGGATCGGTGAACAGGCCAGCAACAAGAACGTGAAGATCGCGACCGGTTTGATGTGTCGCCATAGCGTGAACCGACAAGCATTGATCCAGAAAATACGTGACGGCGAATTGGGGGACCTGATGTTGATAAACGCCTCTCGGATGGGAGGCGTTGGAAAGCTGTACCCGCGTCCGTCGTCACAATCCGAAGTCGAGTACCAAATCCGAAACCGCTATTACTTTCAATGGGCATCCGCCGGTTTGCTGAGCGAGTTTATGATTCATCAGATCGACGAATGCTGCTGGCTCAAGGATCAGTGGCCAGTTGCCGCTCGTGGCGTTGGAGGCGTTTCGCCTTACAACGACGAATTCGGGCAATGCTTTGATTCCTATTGCGTTGAATACCGTTTCGCGGATGGCGCCACCGCATTAGTTACCGCCCGGTTCATCGGAGGTTGCGAGGACGATTTTGCGACCTACGTTCACGGAACGAAGAAGGCGGGCCAGTTTTCGGGGAACATCCACCGGGCAACCACGCGAACGTACCAAGATCATCGCATCGGGGACGACTGCATCGCATGGGAAGCCCCCGAAGAACCTCGTTCGCCCTACGTCGCCGAATGGGATGCATTGTTAACCGCCATCCGTCATGATCAGCCCCACAATGAGACGCAGCGTTCGATCTATGCGAACTTGGCAACGATTATGGGACGAGCGGCGATCCATTGTGGGCGAACCATCACGTGGGACGAAGTGCTCCATTCCAATTTTCGATTTGCTGAAGACGTTGACGAGCTGACGTTTGAAAGTGAGGCTCCCGTGCAATTGGCATCCGATGGCCGCTACCCGGCTCCGGATCCAGGTCGGTGGGCAGAGGTTTGATGTCGGGATTTTCGCGATGAACGCGAGTTATCCAGCATCACTCTCCTGCTGGGGACGTCAACATATGACTGGCGGCTTGGGTCCTATTTCATGCCGCAGGTATTTCAGCCATTCGCCCCAGATCGCGGATAGCGCATCCGGGGTTGGAAATGCAAACCAGCCCGCGACCTCGAGGTCGCTAATCACCGGATACGCATAGCGGACTCGAAATCGACGGCTGGAATGAAGCCTTTAGGAGCCGGCTGATCTTCGATTCCAGCCCTTCCTGGGTTAAACCGCTCGTTGAATCGCCCAGGTTTGACACAAAACGTCTGCAAAGATAGAGTCTGGGGACGGTGAGCGGTGCCGCAGCAACCAATGGAACTTTGGTTTTGCGGAAACAGGGAACTTCGGTGAGAATCCGAGACGGCCCGGCCGCTGTAGTGGATGTTGTTGTGTTGTCAGGAGTCGTGAAAACGGTTTCGGGCGACTGCAGCAAGCCATCGATTCACTCTTTCATGCCATTGTTCAGGTTCACGTCCTTGCGGCGGGTTCGGGAATGAGAAGGCGGAATCGATGACATGCATCACGTAGTCAGAAGACCTACCGACCTCACCGGATGCTGTGTAAGGGGTGACCCCGGCTGTCACACCTTCTGCGCAAACCTTCTTGGGTGAGGTTAGCATCACGATTCTGGTTTGGCGGCACAAAGGGCTTTGGTCGTCGATCGGATCACGTTCGTTTTGCTGCGCCATCGGTTGGAGCTGCATGCATTCGTTTGGTTTTTCTGGCGGTAAGTCAATGCTTGCGATCCGTTCTGCCACGATCCGATTTCGTCACTTCCGACGCCGTGCTGGTTTCACTTTGGTGGAATTGCTTGTCGTGATTGCCATCATTGGAACCTTGGTCGGCCTTTTGCTTCCGGCGGTGCAAGCCGCTCGCGAAGCCGCGAGACGAATGCAATGCCAAAACCGCCTGCACCAAATCGGCATTGGGCTACACAACTATCATGCCGCCTTCAACAAGTTTCCCACGGGAGTGGTCCAGCCTCGTCCCTTGTGGCCCAGAGGCAAGGAATTCGCCTGGTCCGCATTCGTCTTGCCTCAGATCGAGCAGACATCGGTATGGGAAGGCATCGACTTTGGCGTCCCCTATGACGATCCAAAGAACGTGGACATCGCGGCATCGGTGATCGACACTTACATCTGCCCCTCGACGCCAAGATCAAACTATCTGCTTAAGGGCCGAGGCGTCACCGATTATGGGGGCATTTATGGCGAACGAATCGTGAGCCGCAACGATCCACCGTCCGGTGTGATGATTCATGATCGAGCGATCGGTTTTCGTGACATTTTGGACGGCTCGTCGACCACCATCGCGGTCTCCGAAGATGCAGCCTTTCCCGATGGCCAGTGGATCAACGGTAAGAACCTGTTTGATCAAGCCTTTCAAATCAACCATGCCCCCAAATTCGAAAACGACATGCGTTCGTTCCACCCACAGGGCGTGAATGGTTTGTTTGCCGATGGCTCCGCAAGGTTCTTGACCGACAGCATGGACCTGAAAGTGCTGGCATCCATTTGCACCCGAGCTGGCAAGGAAGTGGTTACCGAACCTTGGTAGCAGCGATCCGGCATTTACGACAATCCTTCTTTACCCCCCCTACAACGATGAACAACCTCCCACGTAGATCTCGTCCGAATCGCCTTCGTCGCCGCCTGCTCACGGAACAGCTCGAGGATCGTCGGTTGCTTGCTGGGGGACCCTACGCTCCTGCGGCTGGCCAGCCAGGTAGCACAGCGATTTCGATGAGCGATCCAGCGATCATTGGCTGGGCAACCGGCTGGGAAGACTATCGGCCCGGAACGGAAGTGGGTGCGAGTTGGCAAACGCCGGGCGAGGCACTCGGGCAGGCCGAGGGGACCAGTGCGGGGATCGTTGCACTCGGTCGCGGAGGAGAAATCACCTTGCGATTTGAAAAGCCGATCCGCAATGGACTCGGTGCCGATTTTGCCGTGTTTGAAAACGCATTGACCGACACGTTCCTGGAACTCGGATTCGTTGAGGTTTCTTCCAACGGCGTGGACTTCTTTCGCTTCCCCAACGATTCTCGAACCGCCGAACCCGTGGGTTCCTACGATTCCACGGATCCAACGCAGATCAATGGTTTGGCCGGTAAGTATCGCCAAGGTTTCGGCACGCCCTTGGACCTCGAACTGCTAAAGAACGCCTCCTCGCGGTTGGATGTGTCGGCGGTGACCCATGTGCGGATCATCGATATCGTTGGTGACGGTTCAACAACCGATACCAGTGGGGACGCGATCTATGATCCGTATCCCACGATTGGCAGTGCCGGGTTTGATCTTGATGCTGTCGGTGTGATCAATCAAGTCCCCCTGTCGACATCAAAGATCGACTTCGAGGATGTCGGCGGATCGCTCACACCGAACGGTCATTGGAACGGGCCCGACCCCAACGGGACGACCATCACGGGTGCCTATGATGAACGAACCACCGTAGGCCAGTTTCACTCGGGCGGTGCATCGCTGAACAACGCGATATCGCTTGACTCGGGTGCGTGGAATGGTTTTGCTTATTCCAACGGGACCAACACCACCACCGCCGGCTACCTGAATCCCTTCAGCGCCTTCACAGGCAGTGGGGCCAACGGTTCATCGACTTATGCAGTGGGATTCGTCGATCAATCCGACTTCTACCAGCCACCCACCCTCACGTTACCGACTGATGCAGGGACCGTTAGCTCGATCGACGTTACCAACACCACCTACGCTGCACTATCGATGCGAGACGGTGATTCGTTCGCTGAGAAATTCGGCGGCGTCAGCGGCAACGACGCTGATTGGTTCTTGTTGACGATTGAAGGAAAGGACGACGCCGATGCGAGTGTCGGGACGGTGGAGTTCTACCTTGCCGACTACCGCTTCGCCGACTCAAACTTAGATTACGTGGTCGACACTTGGCAGACCCTTGACGTGTCATCGCTGAACCAAGCAACCTCGCTGCAATTCACCCTCACCTCGTCGGATGTTGGTATTTACGGGATGAACACGCCCGCCTTTTTCGCGGTCGATGAAGTGGTGATGGTCGAGCCTGGATTGGCCATCGATTTTGCAGATTATTACGTCGACGAGCAGGCCGGAATCGGTGCGACCCAGGGACGAGTCACCCGTGCAGGGACGAGTTTGGACGTGGCACAGGTGGTTTCACTGCAATCCGGTAGCCCATCCGTTGTGATTCCTTCCTCTGTCACCATCCCGGCTGGGAAGGCGTCCGTTGATTTCAATATCAGCGTCGTTGACAATGCCTCGGCGTCGGGCGATACGGTCGTCACGGTGACTGCCGCAGCCGGCGCCGAACTGCAGACCACTCGAACGTTAACGATCGTCGATGATGACATCCCCGAACTCCATTTGGCGATGGACACCGCATCGGTTCACGAATCCCAGTCGGTCACGGCAACGATTTCTCGTGACGCGATCAACGCGGGGAATGCGATTACCGTTCAAATTGAAAGCAATCTTCCCTCCATCGCTTCGGCTCCGGCGACGGTGACCCTGCCTGCGGGGACCCGTTCTGCAACGTTCGCGATTGAAGGAGTCGACGACGAAATCGACCACGGTGTGACGGTGGTCCAGTTCACGGTTTCTGCAACGGGGTTCGTCCCCGCGGGAATTGCCGTTGATGTCGTTGATAACGACACTGCGTCGATAGCACTGTCGCCAAGCAAGCCTTCGTTTTCCGAATCGGACGCGTTTCCGACTAGCTCGTTTGAGGATCTTGGTGCTCGTTTGGGCCAGGCGTCGTTCTACAATGGCGCAGACGGTGCAGCGGAGTTTGTTTCCGGTCAGGTGACCTACAACAACGACTACAACCCGGACTTCGGCTCTTGGTCGGGATGGTCTTATTCGAACACCATCGATACAACCACTGCGGGGTACTTGAACCAATACAGCGCGTTTCCCGGCAGCGGAACAGGTGGATCGGATACGTATGCGGTCGCTTCGGTTTACGGGATCGATCCACCGGCGATCTCGCGAGACCCAAGTTTCGGCACCGGCTTTGCCGAGATCGACGTCACCAACACGACCTACGCAGCACTGTCGATGATCGAGGGTGACATGTTCGCCAAAAAGTTCGGAGGTGAATCCGGCAATGATCAAGATTGGTTCTTGCTCACGATCGAAGGGTTGAACGAACAAGGATCCTCCGTTGGCACCGTTGAGTTCTATTTGGCCGACTACCGCTTCGACGACAATAGCCTTGATTACGTGGTGCAAGATTGGGTGACGGTCGACGTTTCGTCGTTGGGCGCGGCGACGGAGTTACGGTTTTCGCTCACCTCGTCGGACAATGGCGACTATGGCATGAACACGCCCGCCTACTTTGCGATCGACGATGTTGTCGTCGCTCCGGGCGCCGTTGCCGATCCCGCTTCGATTACGGTGACGCGAGAAAAGATGGAGTTGACCGAAGCGATCGACGTGACGCTTTGGAGCAGCGCCCCCACGCTCGCGAATGTTCCGCCAACCGTCACGATTCCTGCCGGACAAGCGTCGATCCAAGTGCCCGTTCGCGTCTATGACGATTGGAAAGTCGATGGGGATCAGAGCGTCACCTTCCGCGCAAGCGCCGTCGAGCTTGTCGCGACAACCGAGGTGCGGATTGCCGATGACGATGAGCCCACCGTGACGCTGACGTTCCTGACACCGTCAGGCAACGAATCCGAGGGATCGCCTCTGGCAGATTTGGAACGACTCGGCCAGGGATTGACTCCGGAAACCGCCTACAACGGTTCAGACGGCGCCGGGTCTTTTGCTTCCTCCGGGCTGGTTTTCAACAACGATTACAATCCGGAATGGGCGTCCTGGTCAGGGTGGGCCTACTCGAATACGACCGACGCCACGACCGTTGGGTACGCGAACCAGTACAGTGCCTTGCCAGGCAGCGGAGCGAACGGGTCAGACACGTACGCAATCGGTACGACGGGTGGCATCTCGCCAACGATTCATCACGCCGACACGACGGATGGCCTTTTGTTCGATTCGTTGACGGTGACCAACACCACCTACGCGGCTCTGTCGATGCTCAATGGAGATCAGTTCGCAAAGAAGTTTGGTGGGGAAACCGGCAACGATCCTGATTGGATGTTGCTGACGATTCACGGCATGGACGAAGCAGATCAATCCATCGGTGAGATGGAATTCTATCTTGCGGATTTCCGGTTTGCTGACAACTCGCTCGATTACATTGTCGATGCGTGGACGGAAATTGATTTGTCGAGTATCGCTGCTGCGGACCATTTGATGTTTTCGCTCAGCAGTTCCGATAGCGGGCCCTTCGGAATGAACACACCGGCCTATTTTGCCGTCGATAACATCCAAATGGCCTCCTCCGCTGCGACCGTGATCCGTGGAATCGTGCACCGAAATGATGCCAACGTGTCGGAGCCGTTGGTCGTTGATTTGTCCGCCGATCATCCCGCCGCTTTACGGCTTCCGACAAGCGTTACGATCCCAGCGAGTGATCAAACTGCGGGTTTCACTTTCACGGTTGTCGACGATTCGATGTTTGATGACGACACGTTGGTGATGGTCGAAGGGAACGCGGGCAGTCATCAGTCGGTCGGAGACACGATTCATGTGATTGACAACGATTTCCAATCGGCCGGTCTTCGTCTTTCCCAGTCCGCAGGAACGACGAACGTCAGCGAATCGGGGACGACCGATTTTGTCGAAGTGCGTTTGACGGTCCAACCTTCATCGGAAGTGGTCGTTGGAATCGTGCCGGAAGCGGAGGGGCATTTCACCGTGAGTGAGACGCAAATGATCTTCACGAGTGAAAACTGGAACATCCCTCAAAAGGTTTCCTTCGCGGGCGTGCCCGACTTCTTGATTGAAGAGAACGAACAAGTCGGCGTCCGATTTGAAATTGTTAGCGGGGAATCGGACCCCGCTTATGCAGCGGCCGAGACAGGCTTGGTCAAGGTGCATGTTGAAGAATACGCGGTCGCCACAATTGAATTGTCGGGTCCAAAGGGGATGCCGCATCTGCGTGACGTGGATTCAGGCTACCTGTTTTCGCTCACCGAGGCGGATGGTGCGTTTCAGTGGACGGGTGACGATCGCGACCAGCATTTGGTCGTACCCGCCGATGACTTCGGTCAGCTGCCGGTTCGATTGAACCTTGCCGGCGGTGATGACACAACCGAGATGCCCTCGGTTGGAATGATTGAGGTCGACGGAGGTGAAGGCTTTGATTCGCTGACGATCCTACCCACTTTCGATGATTTGAACCTGGCGGATTTTTTCGGTGATTCCGTCCGCGGTTTCGAAGTGATGGTGGTTGCCGAGCGGCCCTCGGGATCCATCGTGATCGACTCACGCGCGACACTCGTGTCGCTGGGTCCGCAGGTGACCACCGTGATCCATGCGATGTCGCGTCCCGTAATCATCGATTCCGCTTGGACTTTGTTGTCGCCAAGGATGGTGAATGGAGCGTTCATGCAGGTGATTGGGCAAGGGGAAACGGAGATGATGATCGAGTCGGCATCACCATGGCAAAACGTTCGAGACTACCTTGACGTGAACCACAATGGCGAAGTCACCGCATCGGACGCCTTAGCAATCATCAACCAATTGCAGATTCAAAGTGGCACGGATTTACCGACCCTCACTTCCCTAGACGATTTCGATGGCAATTACTTGGATGTCAGTGGTGACGGTGAATTGACCGCCCAAGATGCATTGATCGTTATCAATCGGCTGAACGATTCGGTCATCCACCCACACGCCGAATCAGAACGGATCGCGACGGGCTGGTCTTTGCCTACCACCCCAGAGCCGTCACTTGACACTTTCCTATCATCTGAGGGTCTTCGTCACTCCAGCAGCCGAGAATCCACAGGCCAATCAAGCGTCGGCGTCTATCCGAGGGAGCCTCTTGATAGGGCCTCTGTGGATCAAATCGATTTGGTAATGCGTGATTTAGGCAAATCGCTGTTGGACTTGGACGAGTCCACGCTGCAGGGGCCCACGCTGCAGGGGCTTGTCTTGGGATTGGATCCGTAGGATGGATTGTCATGAACCCTTCGTTCGAAAAAAGTGAAGAAGTTGGACGACGTTCGCCGTGTGTCGGCCAATGTCAGCTCAACGGGTCACAGATTTGTAGCGGTTGCTTCCGAAGCCGTCAGGAGATCGGTTGCTGGTCGGTCGCTTGCGTCCGCGAGAAAGAGCGGATCATTGAACGAGCCAATGCACGAAGGAAGGCGGCGAAGCCGAGCGTTTTCTGAGCTTGCCGACTTCGATGAGGGTCTTTCCGCGGTGGGAAACGCAAGCGGATGGATTGATTGATTCCAGGTAAAACCAGAAGCATTTTCCATCCTGGACGCTCAGATGGATTCCCAGTAGACTGCGCCGAGCGAGCTTTAACAGCCTTACGTCAGCAGACAACGCCCTGAAGAAAACGATTGCGGCCGAGGACATCGATATTCTCTTCCAGCGATTGCCGGAAAGCGAACAAGCACAATTCGGTGCTATGACTGAGATCAATGCGTCATGGATCGGTAGCGAACTGGACCCCGAAACGCGTGTCGAACGACTCCATCGGGTCGATCTCGACTACATGCGATCAGCCCGATTGATGATGTTGGTGAACCTGCCTGATTTGAACGACGGACCGTAGGGAATTGTTGACTTGATGGATTCACATTCTCGGCATTTGACGCTTCTTGGTGCCACCGGCGTGGGCGTGGGCGCGATCGTTGGCGGCGGTATTCTGGCTTTGGCTGGAACGGCGTTTGCGACGACGGGTCCGGCCGCTGTGGTTGCGTTCGCTGTCAATGGTATCATCGCCCTGCTGACGGCGCTAAGTTTGGCAGAGTTGGCTTCAAAATTCCCGCAGTCGGGTGGAACGTATACGTTCGCTAAAAAGGCAATGTCGGTCGAAGCCGCCTTTGCAGTCGGCTGGGTCGTTTGGTTCGCCTCGGTTGTCGCAGCCGTGTTGTATGCCATCGGGTTTTCTCACTTCTCGCTCGTGATGGTGACCGACCTTTGGCAGGCATGCTGCGGCGAGGTTCCCGACTGGCTCGTCCATCCTGCGGTCAAGACCGTCGGTGCGATTGCCACAACTGTTCTGTTGTCTGCTTCCTTGATGCTACGCTCTGCGGGGGGCGGACATTTCGTCAACGTCGGCAAGGTGTTTGTGTTCGGACTGCTGATCTTGGCAGGCGTCGTTGCGGTGGCGCGGCAGTCGCCTGCTGAGCTATCCACTGCATTTGATCCGTTTTTTACTTCCGGAATTGGTGGACTGGTCCAGGCGATGGGTTACACGTTCATCGCACTTCAAGGGTTTGATTTGATCGCGGCCGTTGGTGGGGAAGTGCGTGAACCGACAAAAACGATTCCGCGGGCAATGATTCTATCGCTGCTGATCGCGGTGGCCATCTATGTCCCGCTGCTGCTTGTCATTACCGCAGTGGGGACCCCACCGGGGCAATCGATCCGCGAAGCAGCCGTAGCCAACCCGGAGGGGGTGATTGCGGTGGCGGCTGAGAACTTCATGGGGCCTAGCGGATATTGGTTGGTTATCGTTGCCGCGGTGCTGTCGATGTTTTCGGCACTGGAAGCCAACTTGTTTGCCGCATCACGGATCGCTCGAGCGATGGCCGTTGACCGAACGCTACCCTCTCAAATTGCAAGCCTGAGCGGCCCTCACAAAACTCCGATCCGTGCGATCGGAGTCACCGCCGGATTGGTTTCGTTGATCCTGATCGTGTTGCCCGATGTCAGTGCCGCCGGTGCAGCGTCGAGTCTCATCTTCTTGATCACGTTTGCGATCGGACACCTGATTGCATTCTTGGTTCGCCGTCGCAGCCATCGTCGACCACCCCCCTTTCGGACCCCGATGTACCCATCGGTTCCTGTGCTCGGCGGTGCTTGCTGTCTCGCTTTAGCGGTTTTCCAAGGGATCGCGGTTCCCTCGGCTGGGATGATCACGATTTTTTGGTTGGGTCTGGGTGGCGTGATGTTCATTGCTCTGTTTCGGACGCGTGCAAGTGTTCTGGATGCGTCCAACACCGCGATCAACCCCGAACTGCACACGCTTCGTGGGCGCACACCGCTGGTGCTCGTCCCGATCGCGAATCCTCAAAACGCCTTGGCAATGATTTCGCTGGCGGACGCGTTGGTGCCGGCCGATATCGGCCGGGTGTTAACTCAGACGATTGTCGTGCCTCCCCAGGACTGGACGCCTCAATTGGATGACCAGCCGATTGTTCGATCCCAGGAGGTGATGCGAGAAATTTTGCACGCTTCGGCAAATTGCGGCGTCCACATCGAGTCACTGACCACCATCTCGGCGGATCCGATGCGCGAGATCGCACGGGTGGCAAAGCTTCATCGCTGCGAATCGGTACTCTTAGGGTTGAGCAAGATCAACGATGTCGCCCAAGCATCTCACCTTGAATCCTTGCTAGGAGAGCTGGATGCGAATGTGGTGATCCTGCGTTCGCGAAAGGATTGGAAATTCGCAGAGGTGCGACGAGTGTTGGTTCCGATTGCGGGACGCGGAGGCCACGAGCATCTGTTGGCGTTGCTGCTAGGAAGCATGCAACGATCGCGGATGTTGGAGGTCACGTTTTTGCGTGTGATGTCGGCAAGCACTCCATCGGACGAGGTGCGTCGCGCCGAACGGGACCTGCAACGATTGGCCGGAGATTTATGTGAAGGATCTCAGGTGGACGTTGTCCTCAGCAGCGACGCGATCGCGGCCGTCGCACATCGCTGTGACGAAGCCGATGTATTGATTTTGGGGGTCCAACGAGTCGGTCGACGGAAGAAACTGTTTGGCGACTTTACCCGAGCCCTGGCGGATCGCACCGATTGCCCCATCATCGTGATGAGCCGACGGGGCTGAACTCCAACAATTTTTGCTTCCGATCTGCACAACCACCTGTTTCCGCGTTACATTGACGGGTATGACTACACCAATCAAAATCGCCGTTCACGGCGCGGCTGGCCGCATGGGGCGTCGTGTTGTTGCCCTCGCCTCCGAAGACACCTCGCTGAAGATCGTCGCTGCGATCGATCACCAAAGCAACCCTCATCTGGGGGAAGATGCTGGCGTCGTGGCTGGCTTTGCCCCGATTGGCGTTGAGCTATTGAGCCAATGGCCGGAAGAGGTTGATGTGGTGATCGACTTCTCTTTGCCCGAGGCGATTGATCGCTGTATCGAGGAATGCGTGGAAGCGACCACGCCTCTTGTCGTTGCAACCACGGGGTTGAGCGATGAACAAAAGGCAAAGCTCGATGCCGCGTCCAAGTTGATTCCGGTCGTGTGTGCACCGAGCATGTCCTTGGCGGTCAATCTGACCATGAAATTGGCCGAACAAGTGGCCGAAACACTCGATGATGTGATTGGCGGCTTGGACGTCGAAATCATCGAACGGCATCATCGTTTCAAGACCGATGCACCGAGTGGGACTGCTTTAAAGTTCGGTGAATTGATCGGTAAGAAACTTGGGCCGAATACGAGGCACGTCCACGGCCGCGAAGGGCATACCGGTGAAAGGACTCGTAGCGAGATCGGCTACCATGCGGTTCGCGTTGGTGATAATCCCGGCGAACACTCGATCGTGTTTGGGATGATCGGTGAAAAGATCGAACTGAACGTGGCTGCGAGCAATCGTGATTGCTACGCCTCCGGTGCGATCTGTGCAGCCAAGTGGTTGGTCGGGCGGCCCAAGGGCATGTACAACATGTTCGATGTGCTGGGACTTGATTCCTAGTACGGTGTGATCGCAGGCGAAGCGAGCGATCGCTTGCTCGCTTCAAAAAACTCACCGCCACTACGAGCTGGCACTCCGGTAACTCAGCAGCGCCTTCTTAAAGATCCACCGGCTTGTCGCGAGGCTTACGAGGGTTGCCACCAACGCCCAACCAACCAGCATCCATTCCCAGTCGGTTCGCGGATCGATCGGCCGAGCCAGTAGCCGAGCTGGTACATTCACGACCAGCAGCACCGGAATCACGAAAGTGAAGAACCCGTACAACGGTTTACCCCAACCGCGGTCGTAAATCTCCATCGGATAACGGCTGAAGTTGGTAATGTAGAACCAGAAATTGTAGAGCGTTTGGTTCCTTCCCAGCCAAATGCTTGTCGCGCTCAGTGAGATCATCAGGCTATACATAATCAGCACACCGCAAACAACAAACACAAAATACAGCAGCACAGAAATCAGCGAGGGGATCATCGGATTGACCTCGCGAGTGGCTAAGGAATAGAGCGCAATCGCAGCAATCACGATGCCGGCAACGAAGTTCGATAACGCACTCCAATCGATTCGGCGAAACGAAATCAAGAATTGAGTGTCGATGGGTTTCAGCAGTGCAAAGTCGAGCCCTCCCGTGCGAATCAATTCGCTAAACTCTTGCGCGTTCGGCATAAAGAACGCTTGCACCAACGAGTTGACAAACCAGGTGGTTGCCAGAAAGACAAAGAATTTGTCACGATCCCAACCCGTGTCTTCCCCGATCGAGCCGGTGTATTGAAAAATGATCAGGTAAAAGCCGACGTTCATCAGCGTCCAGCCAATGCTGCTGACGCATTGTAAGAAAAAGTTGACACGGAACGTCATGTCCCGTACCAGACTGTTGCTGGCGAACGTCAGGAAGACTTTCCAGTAATTGGGGCCAACCGGTTTACTTTCTTTTGTCGCGGGATCGTCCATTGCCTTAGCCCCCAAATCCGCTGTAACGCCGGACGCCTCGAGCGTAGGCAAGGCGGCAGACGATGAGAAAGAAGACCAGCCAGGAGAATTGAATCGCCATTTCCATTGGCAGTTGTTCCGACGGGATTTTTCCTAAGAAGACCGCGGCCGGGAAGTAGGCGAGGTACTTGAAAGGTAGGAATTGGACGATACTTCCAATGCCCTCGGGAAGTAGCGTAAGCGGAAACATATGACCGGACAAAAAGAAACTGAACAGCATGTAGATGAATAGAAGAGAGGAGACTTCGAGGAACCAGAACCCAATCATCCCAATAGCTGCTTCGAGAAAGAACCCAATCAAAAAGCTCATCAAGAGTGATGCGACAAAGGCGATCATTACCGAGGCACTCGGCCAACCCGTCACGAAGTAATCGCGGCACAGAAAGAAGACCAAAGCGAAGGGCCCGACCGCAATCGCGTAATACGCAAGCTTATGAGCAATGCGTGTCAGCAACAGAAATCCGATCAAATCGATCGGTTGAATCAAATATCGCTTGATCTCTCCATCACGAATTTGCTGGGCAATGCCCGACGCCAAGCCCGGCATGCTCGAAAATGCACGCGCGACCATGGTCAACAAGTAGTAGGCGACCATGTCGCGAAATCCAAAACCACCGATCTGTGCCGTGCTCGATTCGCGGGTGTTGCCCTGTTGAGCATTGATTGCGTCAAAGATGGCGAACCACAAGAAAATTTGGGTAAGGATCGGTAGGAATCGCATCAGTGTACCGAGTGCGAAGTCGCCTCGGTAAACGAGGCGTTCTTCGAGCGCCGTTCGCAGAATGACCCACCAAGTCGAGAAACGCCACGACAACCCGGCGGCATGGTGAGGCACGGTCAGCGAGTTGGAGGAGTGAGAAGGCACGTTTTAGGCTGCAAGAGTGTGGAGACGCGAGAGAAGGGGGCTTTCAGCATTCGCCAATCGTTCGGTGACAACTTTCCTCTTCTTTTCACTTCCATCGTACCGCCCAGACAATCCGCTACAATGGCGGTCATCTGCTTGCCAGTTTTCCCATCATGAGGCTTCCAATGTCCTGCCCTGCCCTGCCCCACCTATTTTCGTCTTGTTTCCTTACGTCTGCTGCATTGGTTTTCGCGATGACCTTCGTCCATGTTGCCGCTGCCGACACGCCGGCCCAAATGTCGGAACCGCTTTGGCCCGCTGGCGTTCCAGGGGCTCGATTTACCGAGAAAGGTGATGTCCCCGAATTGATTTTTACGTTGGCTGAATCGGAAACCCCAGTCGCGAGTGTCGTCATTTTGCCCGGTGGCGGATACGGGAGGCACGCGATGGGACACGAAGGGGATGAGATTGCCGAGTGGTTCCGATCGATGGGAATGAGTTCCGCGATCTGTACGTATCGGCTTCGCGGCGCCGGTAATGGGGGTGAGGGTTATGGTCACCCGGCTCCGATGCTTGATGCCCAGCGTGCGATTCAAACGCTACGGGCGCGAGCGAACGAATTGAATTTGAACCCGAATCAAATCGGTGTGATTGGTTTTTCCGCTGGCGGTCACCTTGCGTCGACCGTTTCGACGCATTTTGCGCAAGTCAACGACCAATCCGATGACCCGATCGCAAAAGTATCTTCGCGGCCAAACTTCAGTATTCTCTGCTATGGTGTCCTCTCCCTCGGCACGCCATATACGCACCTCGGCAGTCAACGAAACTTGCTTGGCAGCGATCCCGACCCACGTCTATTGGCATCGCTTGACAATCCAACTCAAGTCACGGCCGATACGCCGCCAACCTTCTTGTTCCATACGGCCGAGGACCAGTCCGTGCCCGTCGAGAACAGCTTGCAGTATTACCGGGCATGTGTTGACAAAGGAGTGCAGGTGGAAATGCACCTGTTTGCTGAAGGTCGTCATGGGCTCGGTTTGGCACGCAATGTTGAAGGCGCATCTCTGTGGCCGGGCCTTTGCGAAGCATGGCTGAAGCGTCTGAAAATGATCGACAACCAGTAGCTTGCAGCAGCACGGACCAAGGTACACAATGAGGCATTGCCTGTTGGTTACGGTTCTGCTATTTCGGGAAACCACTGATGATCATTTGGGGCTCACGCGGATTGACGTCGACGGTTGAAGCGACTCAATTTCATTGTCCGCAGTGTTCGACGATGCGAAGCGGTAGCCTCAAGCAAGTGAGGAACTTCTTTACCCTTTACTTCATCCCGTTGATCCCACTGAACGTCGCGGGGCGTTTTGTCGAGTGCTCCTCTTGTGGTGGTACGTTTGCAGAAGAGATCCTGGCGTACGACCCCGAGCAAGAGCAGCAACAGACCAATCAGCATTTGCTTCGCGTGATGGTGATGGCGGCACTTGCGGATGACATTGTGGACGACGCCGAACGAGCCGAGATCAAGAAACAGTATATGGAGATCGCGGGGCTTCCGATTCCCGCGGAAACGCTCGACAACGAAATCGCCATGGCCACCGAGTCCGCCGCCGATTTGAACACGTATGTCGGTAAGATCGCGGAAACCCTGTCGCCACACGGAAAGGCACTTGTGGTCAAGTTGGCGTTCCACACGATGTCGGCCGGTGACGATTTGCAACCTGGGCATCAGAAGCAGTTGGCGCAGTTGTCGACCACCCTCGGAATTCCTCAAGATCAATTCGTTGAACTGATCAATCATCTTAGCGAACCGACGGCCGAAGCGTGACCGCGCTCCGCTGGCTAGTGATTCAGCTACTGCACGGAGTCATGCGGCCGATTGAGCCCTGAGTTTCTTGCGAAATTTTTTTGCGAATGCCGCTTGACGGCCCGCTAACATCTCGTCGTGCAAAGAATGCACCTGCTAGCCGGCAGCAGAGTTTGCGTATCGGAAACGCTAAAGCTTTCCGCGTAACAGATATTCCAAAAAAATACGTTGATCGCCACGTGACACGGGGCACTTACCCATCCTCCTTCGCTTGTGCGTTTCGCAAGCAATCCCGTACTTGTCACCCAGACGTTCGACCCACTTTCGAGAGAGAAAATAAGATGAGAAGTTTGTTTAGTTTAGTTGCAGGTGTTGCTGTTGCAGTCGTGGCTCCCGCAGTTTGCGTCGCAGAGGAAGCAGTGAAGACTCAGGAAAAGACGATTGTCGAAGTTGCTGCAGGTAACGAAGCGTTCAGCACGCTCGTGGCCGCTGTGAAGGCAGCAGGGCTCGTGGACACGCTGAGCGGTGACGGGCCGTTCACCGTTTTGGCGCCAACCAACGAAGCGTTTGAAAAGCTTCCGAAGGGAACGGTTGAGACGCTGTTGAAACCAGAAAACAAGCAGAAGCTGATTGCGATCTTGACCTATCACGTCGTCGCGGCGAAGGCGATGGCTGCCGACGTTGTTAAGTTGGACGAGGCCAAGACGGTTCAAGGTCAGAAGGTGAATATCACCGCGAGCAGCGATGGGGTCAAGATTAATGACGCCAAAGTTTTGAAGACAGACATTGTTTGCAAGAACGGCGTCATCCACGTGATCGACAGCGTTTTGATTCCCGCAGAAAAGTAGTCTCTAACAATCCTTTCGTGTTTTAAAATTCCCGGACATTCCTCTTGAATGTTCGGGATTTTTTCGTAGTCGGCCACTGCTGGAAAGCCGTGGCTACAGGAAGCGGATGAACAGCCAACGTCCGCGAGCTACTCCACGCCCAGTTGGCGTTGTATTTGTTCCAACGGAACGCCCTTGGTTTCGGGGACCAAAAAGATCACCCAGAACAGTTCCAAGACCATCATGAAGCAGAAAAAGCCGAACACGTAACCGGGTGCGAAGTAGGTGACCATCCAGGGAAAGACAAGTGTCAGCATCGCGGCAAAAATCCAATGCGTAAAACTTCCGAGCGATTGGCCTGCGGCGCGATACTTGTTCGGGAAGATTTCTGAAATCAGGACCCAAATAACGGCACCTTGACCGACGGCATGTGCGGCGATGAAACCAAAGATGCATAACAACACAATCATCCCCGCCGGGTTGGACGCTTCCGACGCATCGGTGACCGCTTGTTGAGCGATGGTCTTCCACTCAGCCACGGAGGCTTCCTCACGAATCGTGATCGGTTCGCCTCGGTAATCATCGGTTACCGAGGCTGCAAATGCAGTTTTGGCTTCCGAAAGATCCTCGGCGTAGGAATCGGGCGTGGGCGATTGCTCGATCTTCTCAATCACACCAACGACTTCGATCGCAGTGGAAGCGACTTTGAATTCTGAGGCATTCGCAAAAAAGGTATAGGAGCACAAGCCAAGTGAGACGATGTATCCAATCGCGCCGATGAAAAGCAGGGTTTTTCGTCCGAGTCGATCGATCAGATACAAGCCGACGAACGTAAAGATAAGATTGGTCAGCCCGATGCCTACCGATTGAAGCAAGGCGGCCTGTTGATCCAAGCCGGTCAAGCCGAAGATCCGAGGCGCAAAGTATAGAATCGCATTGATCCCAGAAAGCTGGTTAAAAAACGCAACCAGAAATGCGAGCATGATGGGCGTTCGCAACTTCCATGACCAGAATCCATGGGTGACTCTCTCGCTTGACGTCGCCGCTGCGACAATCTCATCGGCCAACGCAAGCACGTCGGCTTCGGATGCATCGGAGTTGATGGTTCGAAGAACCTCCAATCCCGTTTCTCGATCGCCGCGGCCGATCAGCCAACGAGGACTCTCGGGCAACGTGAAACACAACAACGAGTAGACGATCGCGGGAAAGGCCTCGACGCCCATCATCCATCGCCATGCATTCTCGCCCACGTTGCCGAGCAACGCATTGGACAAGAACGCGATCAGAATGCCGAGCACGATGTTGAATTGAAACATCCCCGCCAAACGACCACGCATGGCTGGTGGAGAAATTTCAGAGATGTACAAGGGTGCGGCAACCGTAGAGATGCCTACGCCGAGACCACCGATAAAGCGGGCGATCATGAATGAGTAAACATCCGTTGCCATTGCCGACCAAACGGCCGACACGACGTAAAGGATTCCGATCCACAACAGCGTCTTGGTGCGTCCGAATCTGTCCGTTGGCCAGCCGCCGATCAGCGAGCCGACCACCGTACCCCAAAGCGCCATACTCATGGCCAGACCATGCTCGACGCTGCTCAACTCCCAAAGTGCCTGGATCGGTTTTTCGGCCCCTGAAATCACAACGGTGTCAAAACCGAACAAAAAACCGGCTAGTGCAGAGGTCAATGACCAGAAAAACAGACGCTTGTTCATAGGAAAACCCGGCTAAAGATAATGAGTCCTTCATTAGGATCTAACAGGTTAGCATATTGCGAGCGTGCGTTGTCAACACGCGGCCTCGCCTGGTTTGTGCTCAGTTTTACTGACTCTGAATTGGCGCGAGTTTTTACTGGAGGAGTATGGAAGGGACCGTTGCTCGCAATTGCGGGGGCGGGCGCGTTTCGGTAAGGAATCAAGGCAGGACAGGAGTCGCTTTAGCGTCAGTCCATTTTGAGGTCGAATAAAGAAACCGCGGCCCCTTTATCACTCTTAGTAAACATGGACGTTCTCTCTGGCAACGGGTTGCGCGGACAATTGAAACACAGAGGCACAGAGGCACAGAGGAACACAGAGCAGATGCTCTGTGCTTTCTCCGTGTTCTCTGTGGTTCGCCCTTTCTCGCGGCGGGGCGATGGCTTTTCGGGTGGCACAGGCTTGGTACGATAGATCTCGCGCGAGCGTCCTCGGTCGTCAAGCCGCTGGCCGTAGAAAGACGGAACAAAACGATGCTCGCGGTTATCAAGTGGTTGATCACACGTCCCGCCCCGCGTGATCGTGGCCGTGATCCGGTTGACCGGCACCCAGACCCCATGCAAGCGGACTTCGCAAAATGAATCCGTATTCACCGCCGGCGACCACAAGCGAGGATCAACGGCAGCTGTGTCCGATTTGCAGAACCCAAGTCGAATTCCTTCGCTTTGCATTTCCGTTCGGCTCTTGCCCTCAATGCAGAAACTATCTCGCGATCCGCAATTGGGATCGTCAATCGCTTCCTTGGATTCTTGGCATCCTCGCGATAACAACGGGTCCTTTGATCGCTACGTCGATTGGGATTCCAATTCGGGGCTATCCGATGGGGCGGCTTGTCCTGATCTGGATGGCTGCGATTATCCTGCACGAGAAGCTTGCTGGGCGGCTGGTTCCCGCGGTTTGCTGGGGTTTCTTCGCACTGCGCGATGATGACCGAATCACGCCGATCACCGATTCACTCGCAAAGGGGTTTTTTTCGCCCACTTTGGCGTTGTCTCGGTGTGGGGCCATTTTGTACGGTCGCTGTCTGTCCTTCCTGTTTTTGAACTGATTACGGATATTTGCGAGGCAATGATGCTCTCTCGCCCCTCGAAACGGATTTCGTTGGCGCTGATTTCAGTGGTCATCGGTGTTGTGGGTTGTCGTTCACCACGGACGATTGGTAGTTTGTTCCAAGTAACCCGGCACGAAAGTGCAGAGTTATCCGACGTCGAAGCCCCACGCCAGCGTTTGGCGACCGCGAAACCGAGAGCGGGGTCGGTGTTTGGTAGTGCGGAAGCGACAGATCCCGAGGAGGAATCGCTGATTCGGCAGGTTTCCCACACCGACGAAGCACCCCTTGCGCGAACCCAAAAGCTGCCTGTATCGACCAAGCAAGCGAACGCGGCCGAAGCAAGGGCCGACGCTGCAGAAGGAATGTCGAAACAGGAACTGTTGGAGCAGCTTGAGGGGATGTCACCGGAGGTCAAAGAGCTGGCGCTGCGTCAATGGAACGCCTTAGCGAATCATCATGTGGAATCGACGGCGCAACCGGCGCCACTCGATCAAGCCCTCGCCAAGTCACTGAAGCACGAACACCAGCTGCCGCCCGCGAAAAACGAACCGGCCAGCGCGCCATTGAAACGACTCGCGATGCCAGCCGAAGAAACACCCACCAAGGATGTCTTCGCCGAAGACACAGCCGAAGCCATCGCCGCACAGAACGCTGCCTCGGATCTCGAAGAAGTTGTTGTGACCACCATCACGGACACGAAACTAGAATCCAAACCCGAGGCGATCAAACCGGTGTCGGCCACGCGCCGCCAGGACGATCCTCGGATGGTCTCGACCGCGTCGATGCAGTCACCGACGGCAACGGAAGCCGCTGCGAGTATTGATTCGTTGTCGGACAAAACGCTTTATGAAGCGTTGCTGAAACGAATTGCGATGCCCGTTGACGGCGAGTCGGATGCCGAGCATGCTCGACGATTGATTACCGCGAGGCATTTGATGGTGTTAGCTGGCAATCCCGATGCGGCCGTCGAGAGAATCGAAGGGATGACCGACAAGGAACAGGAATACCTGAGGCATCAACTCTTGGGCCTTTGGACCATGGTGGATCCCGAAGGGCATCCCGTTCAAAGCCGACGTTTTAGTTCTGCATTGCCCCAGCTTCGTGAAGCGACGAAGTACCTCGCCGCCGCGACGGATTCGCTTGAAGTGCGATCGCTGGCATTCTGTACCGAGATCATGGCGTACGGGCAAACCAAACCGTTCCCAACCACGCAGTTCCAGCCAGGGCAGCAGGTCATTTTGTACTGCGAAGTGGAGAACTTTGTCGCCAAGAAAGTGGAGAATGGATTTCAAACCCATCTGCAAGGAAGTTACGACGTCTTGAACTCCGAAAACCAAAAGGTCGCGAGCCAATTGTTGCCAGCCGACCAACAGATTTCGGCAAACTACCTGCGTGATTACTTCATCGCCTATCAAATGCACCTGCCTCAGAACTTGGCGGAGGGCAAATACCGTTTGCAACTCACCATGGAAGATATCGAAGGCAAAAAGTACGGTCAGTCAAACATCGCGTTTGAGATCAAATAATCGTCGCGGGGAACGCACCCTTCTTTTTCGATGTCACGCGGATTCCGTTTTTCGAGTGGGCCTGTCCCAAAACAGCAGGATGAATCCGACGGTGACGGCAGCGGAAAACAAAGCCGGGGCCATCCACAGCGTTTTCCAATCCATCGTACCATCGCGCATGGCATAAACCTCCAATCCACCGAACACCTGCGCTCCGACAAACATGCCGAGTCCCTGAGTGACCAAGACAAAGAAGCCTTGGGCTTGGTTTCGAATTGCGGGAGGGGCTTTTCGATCGACGTAGATCATTCCCGTCACAAAGAAGAATCCAAAGCAGATGCCATGTAACACGATGCCGCCAAAAATCATCCAGACACTGTGACTCTCTGCGGCGATCGCAAACAAAGCATAGCGGACGACCCACGCGGTCATGCCGATCGACATCATCCATTTGATCCCCAGTCGAGCAAAACAAAGCGGCATCACGAGCATAAAGAAGATTTCACTCGCTTGGCCAAAAGCCAGCGCGAAGGTCGCGCTTCCAAACGGAGTGACGCCCGATGCTTCGACAAAGGATCGAGCGAATGCGGCATAGCCGACTTGGGGAATGCTCAGCAAGAATGCGGCGACCATGAAGAGAGCAAACGCGGGGCTGCGAAACAACTTCAATGAGTCGAGCCCAATAATCTCACCAAACGTAACACGTTTTCCGGCTCTTGGTGGAGGCGAATGCGGCAGGGTGAAGCAGTAAAGCCCAAGCCCGCATGCCGATCCTCCGGCCAACCCAAACTGCAACGCGGATGCGTCCTTTCCTGGCAACAGGCTGATTGCCACATTGCCGCAGATCCAGCCCACCGTTCCCAACACGCGAACGATCGGAAATTCCTTCTCGCGATTGCCTAAGTGTTGAAATGATATGCTCGCTGTCAAAGCAATCGTCGGCATGAAGCAGAGCATATGCACCAGTAGCGTGAGCACAAACGGATGGCGTAAGGACTGCCACAGGATCGTGAGTCGTTCCAGAAGCCAATGTTGGTCCGGAGCGGGCGTGACGCTAAAGGGGGACGCCATCGAGGGTGCGACCAACAGCAGCAGACCACTGATGACAAATAGAATCGCCAGCGCGATCTGTGTGGGAAGGAAGCGGTCGGCGATCAGCCCCACAAAGAAGGGAGAGAAGATCGCCGCGAGCGGCCCAACCGAGTAAACCGCAAAGACGAGTCCGTCCATTTGGATGTCTCCGCGAAGCATGAATCCGGTGGCGGAGACATACCAAGCTCCCATTGCGAAGAACTGCAAGAACATCATCACGGACAACCGAATCAATACCGATCGCTGTGTTGTGGCATCGGAATTCATCGAGGTTGTCATCCTGTTGCTGCGTGTGTTCGCCAAGCTGCTGTGCTAGAAAGCTGGAGCGTAGCGATATCCGACAAAGAGTACAACGATGGCGGACCCCTTGCTGTCATCCCAGCGGTCGGTCAGCATGATGAAACCACTCTCGCTTCAAGCCCTGACTCGGCTTTTTTGACTTGCCCTGCGTTTGTCGCCAAGCGTTGCTTGGTCCAGTGGTTTCAATTTTGGTTGACGGTTTGCCAAAGGCGACCAGGACGGAGCGTTTGAAACCGACTTCGATGACTCAGCTTGGCAGCGTGTTGATTTGCCACATGACTGGGCCATTGCCGGCGTTGCCAACGGTGATTCGATGGGGCCGATTCTTTTACCGACTCGACGCATCCGCTGTTCTACGGAAAGGCTGTCGCCGTCTTACGTAGCATTCCTGGGAAGTCCGGAGCGGCCACGCTTCAGGTTCGTGCCGCAAGTGGTATCGCATCGGAAACTCAGGTCACGTTTCATGATTGAGTCGGTAGCCACCCCCTGTTGACCGCTCCACGATTCGCTGCTCGCAGCACGCAAGCTGACGTTTTAATCTGTACAATAGTAACTTTGGCGATTCGTTCTGGGATGCAACCAACGGGTCGATTTGCGTGGTTCCGGTTGTTGCCCAACTCCAACGGCACTCTTATGAAATCGAATGACAAGAAAAAGAAGCACGTCGAACATACCGGTGCCGGTTCGTTTGTAAACGGCTCGGGGGACGTGAAGGCGAAGAAACATCGAATTGACAACAAAACCTACAACAGAGAACTTGCCCACTTGCATGTTGAACTCGTGAAGATGCAAGAGTGGATCAAGCACGAAGGTTTGAGGGTAGTCGTGATCTTCGAGGGACGTGATGCTGCCGGAAAGGGTGGCGTGATCAAGCGAATCACTCAGTGTCTGAACCCGCGAATCTGTCGCGTGGTCGCGTTAGGGCGACCCACCGAAAGAGAGAAGACGAGTTGGTATTTTCAACGTTACGTTGCCCATCTGCCCACGGCAGGTGAACTCGTGTTGATGGACCGCAGTTGGTACAACCGAGCCGGCGTCGAACACGTCATGGGTTTTTGCACGGACCCGGAATACCATGAATTTCTTCGCTCATGCCCCGAATTTGAACGCATGTTGGTTCGCTCTGGGATTACCGTGATCAAGTATTGGTTCTCGGTAAGTGATGAAGAACAGGAGGTGCGGTTTCAGAAGCGAATGAAGGATCCAACGCGGAGTTGGAAGCTGAGTCCTATGGACGTCGAATCCCGTTCTCGCTGGATCGAGTATTCCAAGGCGAAAGATACGATGTTCGCTCACACGGACATCAAGCAAGCACCGTGGTACGTGGTCAAGGCGGATGTTAAGAAAACGGCTCGGCTCAATTGTATCACGCATTTGCTCAGCATGATTCCTTATAAAGACTTGACACCGACTCCGCCGAAGCTTCCACCGCGTCCCATTGAAGGTGGCTACCTTCGTCCACCTCTTGAGGATCAAACTTTCATTCCTGAGGTTTGGTAATCCGCTGATCAAGGTTGCTTTTTTTGCCTTCCAGACGCGTGAGGACCAGTGCTAGGTCAGCGGGGGTGACACCACTGATACGCTTGGCTTGGTCCAGATTGAGCGGCCGGACTCGATTGAGTTTTTCGCGTGCTTCGTGTCGCAAAGGACCGATGGCGTCGTAGTCGAACGTTGCTGGAATTCGTTTGCTGGCCAAACGATGCTGCTTTTCTACCTCCATCTTTTGCCGGGTGACGTAGCCTTCGTACTTGGTGTCGTACAGCACTTGCTGGGCCGCTTCGGCGTCAATCCGACCGAGGCCTTCGACGCGTCGGCACATTTCATCCCAATCGACTTCGCTGCGACGAAGAAATACATCGCCGGGAATCTTGTCGCATCGTGCCGCTTTGAGCAATTGATTGGCTCGTGCCATTTGATCCAGTTTGGTTTGGAAGCGTTCGCGCCGCGCGGCGTCAATCAAGCCGAGTTCATCCGCGACCCCGGTCAGCCGGCGGTCCGCATTGTCTTGACGAAGCAGCAACCGGTATTCGGCCCGGCTGGTGAACATGCGGTAGGGTTCGTCGGTGCCGGCGGTGACCAGATCATCGACCAGGACGCCGATGTAAGCTTGGTCTCGCGTGGGGACCCAGGCTTCTTTGCCAGCGACTTTTCTCGCGGCGTTCAGTCCGGCGATCAACCCCTGACCGGCGGCCTCTTCATAACCGGTGGTCCCGTTGATTTGTCCAGCCAAGAAGAGGCCTGCGACTCGCTTTGATTCCATCGAGGCCCAAAGCTGTGTCGGGGGGCAAAAATCGTACTCGACGGCGTAACCGTAACGCATGATCTGCGCGTGCTGAAGCCCCTCGATCATCGCAAACATCTGATCCTGAACATCACGCGGTAGACTGGTCGAGATACCGTTGACGTACACTTCGCCGGTGTTGCGACCTTCGGGTTCGAGGAACAACTGGTGCGAGGTTTTATCGGCGAAGCGAACAACCTTATCCTCGATCGACGGACAATACCTCGGGCCGGTGGAATTGATTTGGCCGCTGTACATCGGCGCGCGTTTTAAGTTGGCGCGGATCAATTCATGGACGGCGTGGTTGGTGTGGGCGATGTGACAAGGAAGTTGATCGGAGCTGTCGAGTGATTCCGTCAGGAACGAAAACGGTTGCGGCTTCTCGTCGCCCGGTTGTCGCTCCAGATTGCGATAGTCAATCGACTTGGCATTGAGTCGGGCTGGCGTCCCCGTTTTGAAACGTTCGACTTCAAAGCCAAGTCGAGCCAGCGCGCCGCTGATTCCGCTGGTGGTTCCCTCCCCTGCCCTGCCCCCGGCGGTTTGGGCCTCGCCGGTGTGCATGATCGCTTTGAGAAACGTTCCGGTTGTGAGGATGACGGTGGGTGCAACAAACAAAGCATCGCCGACGACCGAAACGCCGCGAACGCGAGTCTGTCCTTCAACGTTTTCAGTCAACAGGTCGATCACCGTTTCTTGGCGGAGATCCAAGTTCTGTTGTTGTTCGATTTGGTGTTTGATGTAAGCCTGGTAGGCCTTCTTGTCGGCCTGAGCGCGGGGGCTATGCATGGCCGGGCCTTTGCGACAATTCAAGAGACGGAATTGGATGCCGGTGGCGTCGATCGCATGGCCCATCAATCCGCCCAAGGCATCGACTTCGCGAACAATTTGCCCCTTGGCGACTCCTCCGATTGCGGGGTTGCACGACATTTGGCCAACCGTGTCGAGGTTGGAGGTCAGTAGTGCCGTTTTGGCACCAAGACGAGCGGCCGCGGCAGCCGCTTCGGTGCCCGCATGACCGGCACCAATGACAAGAACGTCGTAATGATAAGAGCTTTGAGTCATGGTTTCCTGTCGCGGGGGTAATAGCTTCAAGATCCGCTTGGGGACAGGTCGAAGCCGAGAAGGACGTAGTGCAGACTTCCGTATTTCTTTTGTTTGGGGCTTGATCGACAAAATGTGTATCGCCAAAAAAGCGATTTCCGTTGCCGCCGCGCCCAACTTGGCAATGCTTGCGTTGATGCTACTTTCGCTATCCTTGGCAACCGCTGACGAACCGAAAAAAAGCCCCAGCGTTGTGCTTGGCACCCGAACGTTCCGAATTCCCTTCAACGTCAACGCCACACCGTCCACGACGACCTCGGTCCGATTGTACGTTCGTCGAGGACCTAACCAGCCGTGGCAGCTCGCCGATACCAAGCCCAGTAGCATCCGCGAATTTGCCTTTGTTTGCAAGGACGATGGCGAATTCTGGTTCGCAACCGAAACCATTGAGTTGCCGCAGGCGGCCGATGACGACGTTGCCGTTGGCGGATCGGTCGACGCTCAGCTGAGAGTCTTGGTCGACACGACCAAGCCAGTGATCGATTTGCAGGCAGACGCCGAGGCCGATGGAACGATCGCCTGCCGATTGTCGATTCGCGATTTGACCGCGATCACCGAAACGCGAGTTTATTATGCAACCGATGTCGACAGTCAGTGGCAAGATTGGGCACCCAAACCGGGTGAAACCGCCGAGCGTTTTTCGTTCCTTCCCGATCATGATTGGCGACAATTGTCGGTGCATGTCCGAGCCGTCGATTCCGCTGGCAACCACGCGACCGCGACCAAGCAATTGCAGCGGCCTCGGATGGCGGTCACCGCCATGCCGACGTTCGCGATTCGGGTAGAGCGATCACGCGGCCGAGTTGGCAGCACCAACTCGGCGGGGATCGTCGCGACCCCGGTCCAATATCGAATCCATACGGGATCCGATTTGTATGTTCGGCCCGCCTTATCGGACCCCAATGACACGTCGACCAGTCCGGTGATCAAGCTCGATCGGTACAAAACCTCCGCCGTGGAGGAGAGCGAAACAAGCCTCTATCGCACGGCCGACTACAATGTTCCTCATGTGGCTGCTAATCCGTTGAGCCGCCTTCGCGGTACGAATCTGGCCGACTTCTCCCGTGTCCCGGCGAATGCTCAGCGACCGGGGACCGTTCCGCCGACGCCACCGAGTTATCAATTTTCGGCGGTTCCCCGCTACACGGCATCCAGCTCTGCGGTCGAGCTGCCGCCACCCGCCACAGCGGAACAGGTTGGCAACGGTTTTGGATTGAATCCACCGCAAGTGTCGCCTGGCTATCAAACGCCATCGTTTTCGCCCAATGCGTTGGCGTCTCCGTTGCCTCCGGTGGCGATACCGAATGCATCGGCATCCGCTGAACCATCGACCGCTCCGTATGTGGTTCCTTCCCTGAACCCAACGGCATCTGCAGTGCCGAGCACGCAGGCGGCGAGGCCTCAATCGGCAGCCGAAGCGATGCGGCCGCTGGACAACGCGAGGCCGATTCGTCCTGCCCCGCCTGTTTCCCGTTCGCCTTATGTGACACCAGCCACGCGTTTACCGGAATCTTCTCCGTCGCCTGATCCCCGTACTCGCTACGGTGCAAATCGCCCTGCGTCATCGCCGCCCAAATCGCTTGATCCCACCCTGTTCGCCGAGCGCGTTCCGACACGCTACAGCAATTCCAATCGTTTTAGTCTCGAGTATGAATTGGAGGCTGTCGGCAGTCGTGGTGTCGATTCGGTGGAGCTTTACGGCAGCACCGATGGTGGGCAAACTTGGAAGCTATGGGGTCAAGACCCTGATAAACTGAGTCCCTTCGATATCGAAACCAAAGAGGAAGGTGTGTTTGGTTTCTGTATCGTCGTCGTCAGCTCCACCGGGCTTGCGAGTCCTCGGCCACTTGCGGGTGAGGACCCCGATATCGTTGTCGTGGTCGATAAGAGTGCACCGCAGGTTCGAATCACTGGCGCCCAGTATGGCGAAGGTGACCGTGTCGGTTCGCTCGTGATTCGTTATGAATGTGCAGATGCGAACTTGATGGCTCGTCCGATCACGTTGTCCTTCAGCGATCGCGTGGATGGGCCTTGGACGACGATCGCCGCGGGCCTTCGCAATCAGGGTGATCATGTCTGGCCTGCGGACCCGAGGTTGCCGCGACAATTGTATTTGCGAATTGATGCAACCGACGGTGCCGGGAATATGGGGTCCTATGTGCTGGATCGCCCGATTGATGCTCAAGGTTTGGCCCCCCGAGCCAGAATTCGCGGATTCCAGCCGATCAGCGGTTTTGCTCCGCCAGCGGAGAACGAACAAACCGCGGGACGCCCCCGAGCGACGTTTAAGTAGAGCGGCTCGTGCAGAACACCCGCACTCGTTGGCTAACCGGGCGAGACTCGCTGGCTAACCGGGCTAGATAGGTGTCGCGGATCGCGATAGTCTTTTTGGTGTCTTTGTCGCCTGCACTTCGCCGTTCGTTGTTTCTGCTATGGCCATCCAAACTGCCTTCGACCTACTTTCGAAACCACCCGCCGAGCTTCCCGCGGTTGCGGCCGTTTACGGTTCGGACACCACGCTTCGGTCGTGGGTCCTTGCGGCGTTAAGCGCCGATGGTGACGTGACATCGTTTGATGGGGATGTGGTTCGCTGGGCGGATTTGCGAGACGATTTGGCAACGGCATCGTTGTTTGATTTCGATGGAAAACGGTCGATCATTGTTCGCGATGCCGACAAGTTTGTTTCCAACCATCGCCCCGAACTCGAAAAGTATGTCTCGAAACCGGGGACTTCGAATCGTTTCTTGTTGGATTTGTCGTCGTTGGCTTCCAACACGCGGCTCTACAAAGCGATTGCCGGTGATCATTTGGTGGTCGCATGCACGTCGACGAGCGATAAGAAGTTGGGCATCACAGCGACGACCCGCCGAAAGTTCTTGTGTGGCTATGTGGCCAAACGCCACCAAGCCGTGCTGGCTGCGGACGCCGCGGATGCATTGGTCGAAATGATCGGTGATGAGATCGGGATGCTGGAGACCGAGATTGCAAAACTGGCACTTTATCGGGGCCCCGGCGAGGTGATCGATGAGCCCCTTGTTCGCGATGTTGTAGCGGGATGGCAAGGCAAAACGGTTTGGCAAATCACCGACGCGATCGCCTCGGGTGATGCCGCCGAAGCGATGCGTCAGCTCGACAAATTGATGAGTGGTGGCCAGCGTCCGATCGCGTTATTGCCGCAGATCGCATGGTCGCTTCGTCGGCTTGGGATGGCGACCGCGGTGGTCGAACATCGTGAACGGGAAGGACGGTCGGTCCAGTTGGAGGATGCCTTAGCTGCCGCCGGCATCAACCGCCCGTCGGAAATTCAGCAAGCCAAGAAGCAGCTGCGAGGACTCGGCCGCGCTCGTGGAAAACAGTTGTTGCCATGGCTGCTCGATGCCGATCTGCGTTTGAAGGGAACTCACAGCGCTGAGGGTCGCGATCGGTTTTTGCTTGAGCAGTTGGTGATGCGCATGGCGAAGTCAGGCTGAGGCTGGCGTTTTCAGGCGAAAATCGCTGAAGGGTGATCCACATTCCGCTGCCTCCGGCCGTTACAATGGAAGGACGTCGCTCTCCTACGTCCCCCCTTCCCCGATTCTTGCGGAGCCTACTTCATGCGTCGACGAGATTTTTGTAAAGCTGCTGGGCTGACAGCGGCAGCCATCCAAACGAAGGCATTTGCTGCTGCTACGGATACGCCGCTTCGGGTGGGTTTGATTGGTACCGGCTGGTACGGAAAAACCGACCTGTTTCATCTGATGCAAGTCGCCCCCGTCGATGTCGTTGGCTTGTGCGATGTTGATCGACAATTGGTCAATGAGGCAGCCGAGCTGGTGTCGGGCCGTCAACCCTCCGGCAAGAAGCCAGCGGTGTTCGGTGACTATCGCGAGTTGTTAAGTCAGCAAAAACCCGAGATTGTGTTGGTCGGAACGCCAGACCATTGGCATTGTTTGCCGATGATTGAAGCCTGCAAATCGGGAGCAGACGTTTACGTGCAAAAGCCGATCAGTTTCGATGTTGTCGAAGGCCAAGCCATGGTTGCGGCCGCTCGTAAGTATGATCGGACGGTCCAGGTGGGGCTGCAGCGACGCAGCACACCCCATCTGCTCGAAGCACGGGATCGATTCATCGAGTCGGGGCTGCTGGGCAAAATTGCCTATGTCGATATTCATAGTTACTTTGGCGGCCGTCGTGATTTTCCGCCCGTCCAAGCGCCGCCATCGAACCTGGATTGGGAGCAATACGTGGGCCCGGCTTCGTGGCGAGATTACAATCCAGGCATCCATCCGCGATCGTGGCGCGATTGTATCGAATTCAGTAACGGTCAAACGGGCGACCTTTGTGTTCACTTTTTTGACACCGTTCGTTACTTCCTTGGCTTGGGGTGGCCCAAGAGCATCTCGGCATCCGGTGGCAGGTTAATTCGTCAACCGGTTCCGGGCGGCGGGTTGCACGACACTCAGACGGCGCTGTTCGATTTTGGCGAAACCCAGATCGTGTGGAACCAACGCAATTGGGGCGCCAACCCTGATCCGGAATACCCGTGGGGTGCCACGCTGTATGGGGACAAAGGAACCTTGAAGCTCAGTGTTCGCAATTATGATTTCATCCCCAAGAATGGAGGGGAATCGGTCCATGGCGATTGGGTGGACGAGAGTGACCAGTATCCCGAGGACCTTCAGCACAAGGAAACGGAAGTCTTTGCCGCGCCGGCAACGCGCCGGCATATGAAGAATTTTCTGGCCGCACGGCAACAGAAAACGCGTCCGGTCGCGGATATTGAACAGGGGCACATTTCCAGTGCCTGCTGCATCATGGCGAACCTGTCGATGCGAATCGGTCGCAGTCTGACTTGGGATGCCGAGCAAGGTAAAGTCGTCGACGATGTCGAAGCGAACCAACGTTTGGCGCGGGTGTATCGCGCGCCCTATGTCCATCCGACAGCCGACTCCGTCTAGCGGCTGGACGTTGCCCGTCGTGGGTTGTCCGGGAAGGTTGCCAGTCGAAATGACTCGCAGCCTTCCGGCGCGTCGTCGCCATTTGCCCGACGTTATGTTTGCCTGACGTTAAGCTTGTTGGGCAGGATACTTGTGGATCAACTGCAGCACTTCGTCGATTTCCTCTTTCTTTTGGAACCCGATCGTCATCGCGTCGATCGCTGTGAGTCCCTGAGCGAACTGGATGCACTCCTCTTTTTGATCGACAAGTGTGCCTTCGCCAAAGATTTTCATACCGAGAACGGCTTTGCCGTTGTCTTTCATTTTTTGTAGCAGAGCCGATACTTCCTCGGTTGTCCCGTCCATCTTGGCGGCCTTGCCACCTTTGCGATTGATGCGTGCAAGCACGACATCGACCCAGGGGCACTCGGCAGCCGTCTCCAACGCGCCGAAGTCGTGACAAGAAACGCCCACGGCGCGAACTTGTTTTTTCTCTTTTGCGGCGGCCAATTCATCCATGTAAGGCTTAAGTTGCTCGTCCCAGTTGCGGGTCGTTTCGCAGTGCAACAGCACGATGTCAAGATAGTCCGTATCGATTTCATGGCGGAATCTTTCCAAGGTGCTGCGCACGATCTCCTTACGATGCGGTGCTTTGGTTGCGTTTTCAGGCCCGTCATAGCGCCACCACATCTTTGACATGATCGTCACCTTTTCGCGCGGGATGGTCCGCAGCGCCTCGCGAAAATAGACATGGGTTCCGTACAGGTCGGCAAGATCGAAGAAGGTGATCCCACGTTCGTAAGAATGATGGAACAGCGCAACCAAGTCATCGAATCCCATCCGTGTTTGGTCCGATTGTCGCTTGCCGCCGTGGACTCCGGTCCCTTGGCCGATACGCGACATCGTAATCCCAGTATTGCCAAGTTGAATCTGTGGCGGGGGCGGAACGTCCGCGGAGTCGAGGGGGACGGCCTGCGCGGAGCTTCCAAGGACGGTCGCTGCAGCCGCACCGGCTCCCAAAATCTGTCGACGATTCACTTGGACCATGGATTTGATCTCCCTCGAGAAAAATGCAAGACAAAGGTGGTTCACACCCAACGGACATCCGCTACGGTTGCCATTTAGGTTGATAGGATGTCCGCAATTATACTGTTCTGCGAACCAACGCCCAACATCCTGTCCTCAAATCTTGGAGTCACATCCGCTTTTTTGGTTATTTCCAGCGGAAATGGTGATTCACCGACCACGTTCCGTCGTCTCGACCCGGTCCATCGAGCAAGAGAGCAGAGGCAAACGGCAATCGCGTTGGGAGCAACGAACCGAGACGCCGCCACGATCGCGGGCGTTTCCTCGTTCGGTTGAGGGTTCACATCCGCCGGCTGGTGCCTTGAGTCAGCGCCATGAAGGCGGATTCTAAATCGAGTTGTTCCTCGCTGAACCGGCGCAGATCGATGCCGTTTTCGATCAACTGTCGCGGCAAGTCGCTGTATTCTTCCACGCCTGCCTTTAAAACCACGCGAATGGAATCATCGCCGGGTTCGGTTCCTTGCACTTTCTCGTGACCGTCGAGCAACGGTGCCACTTTGTCGAGCTGTTCGCGGTTGGCGGTTTGAATGACCAGCACTGTATGCTCGCGGACCATCTTGATGATCTCGGTAACCATCGCGTTCTGTTTGAGCTCGCCACGATCAATGATCCCCACCTTGTTACAGACGTCCGCCAACTCGGGCAGGATATGGCTGCTGACGATAATCGTCTTTCCCATTTCGCCAAGTTTGCGAAGCAGATTTCGCATCTCAATCCGAGCGCGTGGGTCCAATCCGGATAGCGGCTCATCAAGCAGAAGCACCTGAGGATCGTGAAGCAGCGTACGTGCCAGCCCGAGTCGCTGCGTTTGGCCTCGTGAGAGCGTATTGGCAAAGGCATCCCGTTTGAAATCCAAGTCGACGACATCCAGCATTTCGTTGACTCGGTTCTCACGCTGTTTACCGTTGATTCGGTAAGCTGCCGCGAAGAATTCCAGGTATTCGACGACGGTCATATCATCGTAGACACCGAAAAAGTCGGGCATGTATCCGACCAAACGGCGGATTTCTTTGGGGTGTGTGTGGACGCTGTGGTCGCATACATAGGCTTCGCCCCAAGAAGGTTCCAGCAGCGTTGCGATGATTCGCATGGTCGTGGTCTTGCCGGCACCATTGGGGCCGATGAAGCCAAATAGGTCGCCAGCCTGGAGGTCCAAGTCAATGCCTTTGATGGCAAAAGCATCACCGTACTTCTTGGTTAAATCAACTGTCTTAATCACCAGTTTTTTTGTCGCTTGTTTCAAATGGGAAGGGGTGGGAAGGCATCAAACGCTAATATCGCCGCTTGCTTTCCACTGGGATAATGATCCGCACAAGAGTCAGTGTTTGCTCGGCCAACTCCGCGGTGGATCCATGATTGGATGTCGCTAGCTGCGTCAACGGGCTAGCCAGTCGGCCGATCAAGATGCAGCGTTCGTCCGTCAAGACATGGCTGAGGTCTAACGGAGTCAAAACTTGATCTTTTAGAGTCGTGTATTGAGCGCCGCCGACCACTTCATGGAACATCAGTATCTCCGCGATCCGTTCGGGGTCGTCGGTCAACGCAGCGTCCCATGCTTGCGTCTCGGTTGAGCTTTCCAGGGCTTTTTGCCGCGACAACTGCCAACGAAAGTTCTTTTGACGAAGGGAATCGATCGATTCAATTCGCCCGCCGGCGGGGAATCGCGTTGGCAGCAAGTAAGCCCAGTTGCGGTAGATCAAGATGCCGTTGAGCAAATCGACTGGCAGCGGGTTTTCTAATTCACCTTCGAGCAATTCACTTCCTCCACGGCGATGCATTACCAGATCGTCTGCGATATTCGGCGTGAAACGGATCTGGCTCGCGATCGACTTGCTGCTGCGTGGCGCGAGCGGCACGCCTCGTATCTCACTGCTGGTCGTCCCCGCCTCGGAGACAAGCGAAACCTGATAGGTTGGCAGTCGTTCGTTTTCGCCGGTGACCTGGATCGCTCCGAAGGATCGCCCAGGGAACCCGTACGGAATCGTCAACATCGCAGAGACGCTCTTGGACAATTGGCCCAACGAAGGGCCCGCTGCGCTCGTGATGTCGAGAAGATTTGCATCGTGCGAATAGATCGATGCCCAGGCAAAAGAACGTCCGAGTTGATTTTTCGAATCAAGATCAACCCATTCGATTCGGTTGACAGGGATCCTGGGCGAATCCGAGATCGCATCACCACCGAGGGCTGTGGTCGTGGATTCGGTCATTGGGTTTGCTTGTAGGATCAAGAAGGCTGCAATCCCGATCGCCATTGCGGGGAACGTGAGCCAGCCTAGCAGCGGTTTGCCAAGTAATCGGTTGACGACGAAATAGTCCAGCGGCCCGACAAGTGTAATCAGCCCCAATAAGATCAGGGAAACGATCGAGAAACGAAACCGTCGCTGTGTTGGAAAGTGATCGAGGGTCGCCCGCATCTGGCCGGCCAAGTCGTCGTAGGCGGTAGAGCGATTCAGAGCCGACGTCGGCATCACCTCCGAAGACAATCGCTTGCCAGTAAGCTGAGTGATCAAATCGAGCCGCTGGGGCCAATCGACAAACGGTGCTTGATCCAAATCCGCAGCCAGGGCGGTGATCTTTCCTAGGCCGACGACATATTCCGCCGCCACCGGCGTGCTCACTCGGCGTGTTGTTCGGCCGTTAATGATGCTGTCGCCGACACCTTTGGGCAGCTTCGCTCCGGCAAAGGGTTGGAGCGGCGTTTGTGTTGCCGTGAAGGTTTCGATGGCTGACGGATCGATCTGGACAGTCGTCCAATCGTTTTCAATCGTTCCTTTCGCCGCCGGAATCAAATCCAACAGCCAAGGTGCGGCTTGTTGAAGTTCCGGTAACGATTTCCCAAGCATCAACAAGACACGACCCCCACGAACCATCCATGTTTCCATTGCGGTTCGCTGCGACGGGCTCATCGCGGCCAACAGTTTCGTCCCAGAGCCTCCGATCATGATCAAGTCGACGCCGTCGTAGCCGAGTTCCGAATCCGGCAGCCCCGCAGCAGACTTTGGAATGGAAACGGCAATCGTTGCATCCCGACGCAACAACGCATTGGCTCCCATTTGATCAACGCCAAGCGGATCGCCGATCGAGATCACCCAAGGCATCCCGAGCGGAACTTGGGAAGGACCCCGCGATGGAGATCCGAGGGTCGGAAACCGCGTCGTGATACGTTGACCGTCCGAAAATTCGATCCCCAACGGGGCCTCTTCGCTGCCGGGAATCGCGTACGACCATGATGACCCTTTGGGGCGGCTGGTTGGTTGGACATAAGCAACGGTGACGCCATCACCGTCCTCGGTGACAACCTGAAGAATCTCCGGCTGGTCGGATTCACCGTGGATTCCCGTCCAGCACCCCACACGGAAATGGCCTTCGATGCCAACCGTGATTGCGTCCGTGGATTGAACTTGCGCGGACGCACTCTTGCAAAAACAGCATGCCAAGCTGATCCCGCAGACAAACAATAGCCATCGAGACGCGAAGGGTTGAATCATGAGGACGTTTTCTATCTTGCCGGTTCGGCGATAAGGTCGCGGGCCCGTTCAGGTCACGGGCCCGTTCAGGTCGTGGGCCCGTACAGGTCGTGGGCCCGTACAGGTCACTTGTTCGGAGGGCAGACCAGGGAAGAGGTGCAAAAAATCACGGTTTTTCCGAGTTGGGACATTCGCAGACCAGTCGGTTACATCCGGGGCAACCGGATCCATATTTTGCCACCAATGCCGCATTCAGATCCACTTCCGCGACATTCGCAATCGTCGCCAACCAGGCGATCACGTCAGCGAATTCCTCGGCCAAGTTCTCTCGGTCGTCCCCACGCAGCGCCGAAGCCAACTCGCCGATCTCCTCCATCAACCACATGAACGTGCCATCAACGCCTCGGGTGATGTCTTTTTGGTAGTACATCTCACGAATATGACGCTGCAGATCTGCGATCGACAGTTCTTTGGGGGTGGGCGGTTTCTCGGGTGAAGCGTTCAAGGGTTCAAAACAGGGGAGAGGACGGAAATGAGAGACAAACGCAGGAGGATTGTAGCCAAATTGAGGGGATTGGTGAGGTGGACAGGCTGATTCGGATAAACCGCAGCGTTGGGACTGCCGTCGCCACCGTATAACAATTACAGTGTTAGCATCCGTTTGGTTCCCATTGTTTCCCTCATTTTATTAGGTATTGGACGCCTTGACCGATCTCTCTCCGAACGATCGAGCGAATCGTCCCCGCCACCCAGCTGTTGAGTTGGGCGAAGCATCCGTGCGCGGATCCGACACCGTCCCTGCGCCGCGGCCGTACCACCAATATCCCTTCTATTCGCCTCGATTTTGGCACGGAATGCGTCCGATGGCGTGGTGGGGTCTGCTGCGGGAAGGCCATTTTCGAGTTCATCCCAGTCGCTGGACGCTGGCGGTGGGCGTTTCGATGGCCACGCTGTTCAATACGGTCTTGGCGGGCATCCAGCGGCTTTTTTTTGGACGCCGCCAACGTGATGCCGAGCTTCAGGGCACGCCCGTTTTTATCATTGGCCATTGGCGGAGCGGAACGACGCTGCTGCATGAATTGATGGTCCGCGACGAACGGCTCAGCAGCCCCTCCACCTATCAGTGCTTTGCACCGTCACATTTTTTAGCGACCGAATGGTTTTTTCGCCGTTTTGCCAGTTGGTTACTGCCCGGCAAGCGGCCGATGGACAATATGGCGGCGGGTTGGGATCGCCCCCAAGAGGACGAGTTCGCGCTGTTGACGCTTGGTTTGCCGAGCCCCTATCGGCGAATCGCGTTTCCCAATGAAGGCCCTGTCGATCTGAATTACCTTAACTTCGAAGGGGTTGAGGAAGCCGCGGTCGATGATTGGCTCAAAACGCTCCGTCGATTCCTATTGAATGTCAGCGTTGCAACGGGCCGTCCTTTGGTAATCAAGAGCCCCACGCACACCGGGCGGATCGCTCATTTAGCTCGCGAGTTTCCGGAAGCCAAGTTCATTCACATGACTCGTGACCCGCGTTCCTTGTTTCCATCGACCTGTCGATTGTGGAAAAGCCTCGATGAAGTACAGGGTTTGCAGAAACCGCACCACGAACAAATCGAACCTTACGTGATCGAGTGCTTTGAACGCATGTATGATGCGTTTCATTGCCAGCGTGAATCGATCGCTCCAGACCGTTTGATCGACCTACGCTACGAGGACTTAGTCGCCAGCCCTGTGAAGAGTTTACGGACGATTTATGAGACGTTGCATCTCAGCGATTTTGATTCCGTGGAGCCAACGATTCGTCAATGGGTTGAAACGGAACATAAAGAGTATCAAACCAATCAACACCAACTCGATCCCGCAGCAGACGAACTGATTCGTTCGCGATGGGCAACTTATTTTCAACGCTATGGATATGAATAAGCTTTTTACGACCTGTTCACTGACGTGCTTGCTGCTGTACTGTGTCGGTTGCGGTTCAAAATCCGACTCCTCTGTGGATCAAGCCGAACGAGCTCCATCCGATTCCGCCGAACTTGCCGACTTGGTTTTCGAGCCGCAAACTTACGAGGCGACAGCCGACGAGTTGTTAGCGGCGCGACTTGACTCAGCGGACGCGGGGGAGGGTTGGATCCGGCTATTTGATGGCCATACGTTGTTCGGGTGGGAAATCGCCGGCAACGCCAACTGGCGAATCGAAGACCAATCCATCGTGGTCGATCGGGGCGATGTCTGCTTGATGTGTACTTCGATTCCATGGAAAGACTTTGAACTCACGCTCGAGTTCAATGCGGACGAGGAGACCAATAGCGGGGTGTTTTTGCGGACACCGCTGCAGGTCGAAGCCGTCGGCCAAGAATGCTATGAAGTGAACATCGCGAATGACGAGAATCCGTTTCCAACGGCAAGTTTGGTCGAGCGGGAAAAGGTTGGCGACGATGCTCCGAAACAATCCTATGGATCATGGCGTCGAATGACGATGCGTGTCGAAGGCAACCAAGTTCAAGTCTCCCTTGATGGGACCATCGTTACCGACTACACCGATCCAACGGGATTGCCTGCGGGGCGAATCGGACTTCAGCACAACAAGGGGCGTGTTGCTTTTCGCGACGTCCGGCTGCGTCCTTTGGGATTCCAATCGCTGTTGGATGAACAGCTTTCACAGTGGACCCGTTATCCTGAAATGGATGCCGAGTTTACGGTGACCGATGAGGGTGCCATGCATGTCCAAGGGGGCAGCGGCCAGATTGAAACCCACTCATCGTATGATGATTTTGTACTGCTCGCCGAATACAAATTGCCACAGCCCGAAATCAATTCGGGGATCTTCTTTCGTTGCATTCCCGGTGACCAAATGATGGGTTACGAGTGTCAGCTCAGCAACGCAATGATCGACGACATGCCGTTGTCGCCGGCGGATTGTGGTACGGGCGGTATTTTTCGCCGCCAAGATGCAAGAGTGATCGCGGCAGAACCGGACCAATGGGCCACCGTCGTCTTGGCCGCACAGGGCGACAAGTTCGCGGCCTGGGTCAATGGCGTTCAAGTCAGCAATTGGCAGGACGACCGCGAAGCGAACGAAAATCCACGAAAGGGAAAACGGACCGAAGCGGGGACCATCATGGTTCAAGGTCACGACGAAACAACCGACGCGCTGTTCAAGCAAATTGCGATCGCAAGTGACCCGCAGGAAGGAGCTTAGGGACGCGACTCAATCACCCGGCCGTCGATGACGTCTTCGTCGATGTCGGCGTCCAATTCGGGGTCTTCCATCCAACTCATCTCTTCGGCGGTGGAGAACGCGTGGTGATCGCCGACCATCATGACAAACTCGTAGTTGCCCTCCCCTGCATGGGTGCGCAGTTTGTCGAGGATGCGCTGCTGGAACACGCTTGAATCGAATGGCCCGCTGATGTACCGCGGCTTTCCCTTTTCGTCACCAAATTGGAAGGTTTCATCGCACTCGCTCGCGTCGATGCCGCTCCAAATCGATTCCACCTTTCGGTAATCGGCGTGCGGTTCGATACCGAACTTCGCCGCATAGGCAATCGCTTCTTCCACGAACTTTTTTGCCATCGCCGGTTGGCAGCGTCGGAGCGTTTCGGCTTGCTCGACTCTTTCGATGAATTCCGACAGGTTCGCTGGAAAGGTGACGAATCCATCGACGTTCTTGACGCCCAAGCAAAAGGCGTCGACCAAGATGCGGGCACAGGCGACGCGTCCATCGGGCATGAAGCGACTGATCAAGACGCTGCCGATCCGGTTGTTGTCGGCAAACAGATCTTCGCTGAGGAAACAGCGATCAAGCGTGCCTCCACCGGCTACCCTCATCTGACCCGCCAGTGACTGCATGACCGCCTTTTGGCGAGCCTGCTGTTTGCGTTTGGCTACCTCTTTGGTTTTTTTCTTGACCAGTTTCTTCTGGCGACGCTGTTCTTTGGTGCTCATGACTGCGGGACTCCATTTTTGGCAGCAAGTGGGGGAAAGGACGACGATTGGTGCACTGGCCGAGTGCTCCGAGTTCGTCGCAATAGATTCGTCGCAATAGATTAGGTCCCTTGCGATTCCTTGGCAAAGGGACGCAGAGGCTTCGGAAGTGGGAAATGCACGGATTCTTCGCGAATTTGTTGCAGCTCGACGGTTGCGCCGAATCGATCGACCAGCCAATCAATCGTTTCTTGAACGACCGATTCTGGGGCGCTGGCTCCAGCGGTGATCAGAACCGTTTCCGCATCGGCAAACTGCTCCATGCTCAAATCGTGCGGCCCGTCTACCAAATACGCTGGCTTGCCGTTGTTGTTCGCCGCCAATTCGCGAAGCCGCTGACTGTTGCTGCTGTTCTGGCTGCCCAGCACGACCACCACATCGGCTTGATCCGACAGCAGGCGGACGGCTTCTTGGCGGTTTTGGGTCGCATAGCAAATGTCATCTTTGGGGGGGCTTTCGATGGTCGGAAACCGTCCCCGCAGTTTGCGAATGATCCGACTCGCATCATCGACGCTCAGGGTCGTTTGGGTTAGGTACGCCAGTTTTGTTTCGTCTTTCACGACCAACGTATCGACGTCTTGCTCCTCTTCGACCAACAGGATTGCTTCGGGGGCTTCTCCCATGGTGCCGATCACCTCGTCGTGTCCTTCATGGCCGATCAACAAGATCGTGTATCCTGCTTTGGCGTATTTGATGGCTTCCAGATGAACTTTTGTGACCAAAGGACAGGTGGCGTCGATCGCATGGAGTTTTCGCTGTTTTGCCGCTTCGCGGATTTGAGGCGAGACACCATGGGCGGAAAACAGCAGCACGCTGCCCTCGGGGACTTCGTCGATGGCGTCGACAAACACGGCCCCTTTGTCGCGAAACAGGTTCACAACATACTGATTGTGGACGATTTCATGGTAAACGTAGACGGGCGAGCCAAACTTCTTTAGCGTCAAATCGAGCGAGTCAATCGCCATATGAACGCCAGCACAGAAGCCTCGTGGTGCCGCTAAAATGATTTTCATCAGGTGATCTTCGTGAAGGAAAGATGTTAACTGCGGACCCGATTTCCGAATCCGAACGTCGATGTCGGCAGATTGCACGATCCAACCGCGAGAACTTTCTCGTGGCCAGCGTGCTGTTGCCTCGGTGGCTCCGTCAACCATTCTACAACGTCTATGCGTTTTGCCGAACCGCGGATGATTTGGCGGATCAGTCGCCGTCGGTGCTGGCTGCGGCTGCGGAATTGACGGCGTTTCAATCGGCGCTCGACGCAACCTTTGCCGGGAATCCGCCCGCGGGGATTTTTCCGGCACTCGGTGACACGATTCGCAGGTTCGACTTGCCCAAAAAGCCATTTGACGATTTACTCAGCGCCTTCCAGCAAGATCAAAGCAAAACGCGTTATGCCAATAGCGAGGAACTGCTCGATTACTGTAACCGCAGTGCCAACCCCGTTGGCCGGATCGTGCTTCGTTTGGCCGGTTGCGACCAGGAGGACGCGGACGATCGCAGGGATGAGGCCGACCAGATTTGCAGGGGTCTGCAATTGGCGAACTTCTGTCAGGACGTGGGACGCGATTTTGCGATCGGGCGGGTCTATCTGCCCGAGGATCAAATGGCAAGATTCGGTGTGGCGGAAGCGGATTTGGCTGCGTCGACCACCTCGCCAGCGTTGCGCCGATTGCTGGAAAGTGAGTGTGCGCGAGCGGCCGCTTGTTTCGATTCCGGCGAAGCCTTAGTGGATCATGTGCCGACATGGTTTGCCCGCAATCTAAGACTGTTCATCGGTGGGGGGCGAGAAACCCTTGCTGCGATTGAAAAAGCAGAGTTTGATGTGCTGCGGAAGCGGCCCACCGTCAGCCCTTGGACGCAGCTTCGGCTGGTGATGCGGGCGATCTGGAGTTGAATGGACGTGACGCCCAGAGCAAATTCCTTGCTCAAGCATTTTTGTGGCCCAGCGGGTATCATCATGGCATGAAATCGGAAATTTCTCTTGCCGCCAGCTACCGATACTCGCGACGGATGACCCGCCGCAGTGGAAGCAATTTTTATCGATCGTTTTGGTTGCTGCCACGCTCCAAACGCGATGCGATGTATGCGCTCTACGCATTTGCTCGCGTGACCGATGACGTCGGCGATTGCGGGGAACCGGCGGCGCTGCGGACGCGCTGGCTCGCTTGGTGGCGACACACCACGGCGTTGAATCTGATCAGCGACTCACCGCATCATCAGATTGCCCTTCCAGATTTGCCGGAGGCCAAGGGGTCGCAGTGGACGAAGGTGTTGCCACAAAAAGCAAATGAGATCTTGCCCGCACTGCGAGACGCCTCGGATCGCTATGGCATCCCAACACGGTATTTGTTGGAGATCATTGATGGTGTGTTAGCCGACCAACAGAAGACACGGTTCGATACCTATGAACAACTCGAGCATTATTGTTACCTCGTTGCTTCTGCGGTCGGGTTGGCGTGTTTGCACATTTGGGAGTTCGATTCACCACTGCCGCTTGAATCGGCGGTCGATTGTGGTTTAGCGTTTCAAATGACGAATGTCCTGCGTGATGTAGCCGAGGATGCGAAACGCGGTCGAATCTATTTGCCGCGTCAACATTATGAGCAACATGGGCTGTGTGAAGACGATCTGCTCCATCCTCGTGGTGACGACCGACTTCGGTGTTTGATTCAAGATGAAATCGCACGCTCCAAACGCTTATTTGATTCGGGGTGGAACGTTTGGGATTCGCTTCACGAAGATGGGCGGCCGATGTTCAGCATGATGTGGCGCACGTATCGCCGCTTGCTGTCTCGGATTGAGCAAGATCCGGGGGCGGTCGCACTGCGGCGCATCAAGCTTTCGGCTGGGGACCGATTGGGTTTGGTTTCGCAGCACTTTTTCGTTTCGCGTTTCCGCCGGTTGGCCGTTCCACCGACCGAGGTGTCGGGGGGATGACCGACCAAGATTTTCGGCATCACGTGGTGATCATCGGTGCCGGGCTGGCTGGATTATCGGCGGCCGAGACCTTGGCTCGCCATCATGCCGGCCGTTTTCGCATCACGTTGCTTGAAGCGAAACGATCCATAGGGGGACGTGCTGGGTCGTTCACCGATCCGGCCAGCGGCGAAACGATCGATTATTGCCAGCACGTGGCGATGGGATGCTGCACGAACTTGATCGGGTTGCTGGATCGCTGTGGGATCTCCGGTGCAATGAAACGTTACGACCGGCTTCGTTTTTATCATCCAAATTTTCCTGCCAGCGATTTTGCTCCTTCACGCTATCTGCCCGCGCCCTTGCATTTGGCAAACACGATCCAACATCTGCGTTATTTAAACAAGGCTCAAAGGAGAGAGGTTCGACGGGCGATGCTGCGATTGCTTCGTACTGCCGAGGATCGCTTCGTCCCGTTCACAGCACGCCGTTGGTTGGAGTCGCAGGGCCAGTCGAACGAAACGATCGACAAGTTCTGGAATGTGTTCTTGGCAAGTGCGTTGGGTGATCACTGTGGTCATGTGTCGATGGCTGCCGCCCGGAAAGTGTTCGTCGATGGATTTGCCGCCGCACGGGGGGCGTCCGACGTGCTGATTCCACAGCGTCCCCTTTCGCAACTCTTGGGTCACGATCTTGTTAGCGAGGTCGCACAACTCGGGGTCGAAGTTCGAGTTCAAGTGGCAGTCGAGACGCTGTTGGCTGAGCCTTCGGGATGGGTGGGTGTCAAGACACGCGGCGGTGAAGTGATCCCGGCCGATTCGGTGATCAGCGCCATCCCCTGGCACGGTGTGGATCGGTTGCTGGAACCCCATGCGTTGCGCCGAGCCGTTGCGAATCGCCGTCCGTTTTCGGAGGTTCCCTCGTCGCCAATCACGGGCGTTCATCTTTGGTTCGATCGCGAGATCACGTCGCAGTCGCACGCGGTCTTGGTTGGTGGTTTAGCCCAGTGGATTTTTCGTCCACCCTTCAACCAACGGCTGCCTCGACACTACTATCAAGTCGTGGTCAGTGGTGTCCATCCAATGAGCAACGCACGAAGAGGCGAGATGCTTGAGCAGATTCTGCAAGAACTTCATGCGGTTTTTCCATCTGCGGCGCAAAGCATGCTACTGCATCATCGTATCGTTACCGATCCACATGCTGTTTTTTCGGTCCGACCCGAGGTTGAAGCGATTCGTCCGTTACCCCCCTGCCCTGCCCTACCCTGGCTGTTCCTTGCCGGCGATTGGACGCGAACCGGTTGGTCGGCGACGATGGAAGGCGCTGTGATTAGCGGCATTCAAGCCGCATCGTGCGTGTTGCAACGAATCGGGCTGCGAGCGGTCTCTCCCGATCCCGGTTTACCGCGCGGAAGGTTGGCAAGGTGGATGATCCGATAGATACCTACGGCAAGGAGGTCTCACGAATCGTCGAGATCTTGAGGGTGGGCCCATTGCCAGCCGAATTGAATGCGACACCGATTGGCGAATCCGATGCGGTGATCGCAGCCAAGTTATGGGACAGTGATCTGTCTCAGTGACTGATAGTGCGGTGGCTTATCGGGACGAGGGAGTCGGTGTCGTCTGCTCTCGGTACTGGTCCCGGTACAGCCCGATCTTTGCGAAGGGGATTGGCTCGAAGCTGGGTAGTACTTTGAGCAGCCGAGCATCGTTCGTCAGCGAGAAGTTCTCGGCGTCTTCGTTCTTGAACCCCAGCTCGATGGGATCGTCTGCGGTGCCGGCCAGATGGGTAAAGCCTTGGATCTCCTTCGTCGCGACCACCCCGCTGGACTCGCCGGCCGTTTGTACCACCAAATTGTTTTCGATCTCAAACTGATCAAGCAGTTTCTTGACATTGCCATCGAAGTTGCAGACTTGGCTGGTGCAATCGACAAAGACGTTGCGGCGGATTGGGTTGTAGAGCGGTTGGCGAGGCGAATCGTTCATGATGGCCGCCAACTTGGGATAGCGGTCGCTCCAGGGCGGTTGGGTGTAACCAACGGCCTGGGCTTTCGCTTCCAGGTGCCAACTCGAATAGGAGGGATTGTTCCACTGTTTCCACGTCATCCCTCGAGCGTCGATGTGCAGTCCGATCGGGCAATCGATGACCAGGTTGTTGAGCACCGGATTGCTTCGTCCGCCACCGATCATGATCGCTCGTCCGGCACGGTAGAAGACGTTGCCTTCGATCGTGTCGCCGCTGTCGCAATCGTCGAGGTAGACCCCCATCGTATTGACGTGTTTTGCGTCTCCTCCACCGAGGTCGTGGATGTAATTGTGTCGTAACACGTTGCCCTGGCTGGTCCAATCGCGGCCCGTGTAGAACGCACCTGCATCGCCGGTTTCCATCACCACGCGATAGACCTCGTTGTACTCGAATCGATGTTCGTTACCACCGTACAAGACGGCGTTGTGGGGCGCGTCGTGAATGCAGTTATGTTGGACGCTTTGGCCACAACCGCTCACCCCGATCCCGGGTGCATAGGTTCGCTGAAAAAGACCGTAATGATGGATGTGATTGTTGATCGCCAGATTTTCCGCTGGCGTCAACGATCGGCGGTCGCCGCCACGGAGCGACAAACCGCTGGTGCCGAGGTTGTAGAGGTCGCAAGATCGGATGGTGTTGTGATTGCCGTCGACGACAAATCCAGATTTGGCCAAGTTGGCGGCGCGGCAGCCGGTAATCTCAACATGCTCGGTGTTGTGTAGCACAATGCCGTCGGCGTGGGCATACTCGAAAACCAACCCTTCGAACTTCGTGTGCTTGAGATTGGATGCTTGAACCAATGGGCGGGTCAACGTTGCTAGAACGATGTTGGACTGGATCAAGTCGTCGTTTGGGTAGAAGTACAAACGCTTTTTGGTGCGATCGAGATACCATTCGCCGGGTGCGTCGAGTTCTTCCAGTGCGTTGAGCGCAAAGAAACGACGTTCGGCAGCTCCCCATGTTCCCGCATTGATGCCGTAATTGTGAGGCGCAGCGAGCGTGATCTGATGGTTCTCGGGTTCGTAGGATGCGATGCGAATCACTTCGTCGCTCCAATCGTGTGTCCAATAGCCCAGCAACCAAACGCCCGCGTCCAAGTTCCATCGTTGGGGACGCGGGTCCTCAAACACGAAGGATCCGCCGCGAGCTTTACGTTTTGCAGGATCTTCCGCATCGGGATCGGCAAGTCCCGTATCAAGGGTTGTCGAGAAGGTTGCCCAGGCGCCGTCCGCGGCATCCACGTTGGGCCAACGAGCAAGCGTCATGGGTTGATCGTTGCAATACAGCCAAGGTGACTCAGGGACGCCGCGATAAGACGTCTTGAGGGGATCAATGGGATCGCGGAGTTGCTTGGACAGGTCGCAGACACGAATCTGATCTCGGATGCTTTCATCGAGTCGCGACCGCACCTTCGGATCGGTGATTGGCTTGAAAGCGTTTGGGTCGAGTGTGATCCCGCCGCGGATTCGAGCGGTGCCTGTCTTCGTTGCGCGATACACGATCGACGCCTTTTCGGTGCCGCTATCGACCGCGCTCAATTCGAACGACTTCTCGAGCTGATAAATCCCGGGACCGATCCACACGGTGACGGTGTCGTCGGCTTGCAGATCGCCAGAGGTTCGCGCTTGTCGGATTGCATCTCGGGCTTCGACCAGCGTTGCAAACGGTGTCTGCCGGGATCCATCGCCAAGTGCCGTGACTTCGGCAGCAACATACAGTTCTTTTTGAGCGTGTGCGGTGGTCGACGAGGCGACGGAGGCAAGACCCAAGGCGAAGGTGAACAGGAGACGGTTCATGGTGTGGTTCCGCATTGCAAATCGGAGACTTCCGATGAAGGGGCATCGGATGCTGCACGATCATGAAGGAAGGGGGGGCAAGTGAGGCAGGAAACGACATTTTACTCGATTCAAAAGCGAATCGTAGCCCCCCGGTCGGGATGGCGAGGCGATAGGATGAATCGAAACGCATCCTTCCCTATCCTTGTGTTCTTTGCTTCGCCCTGTCCTTACAATGGCGTCCCTACCATGGCCAACTTTCCATCCACGTCGCTATCCCCGAAGACCCGTTGAATGAACGAACGTGAAAGAGAACGCACCGATCGTGGGTGGAGTTACTGGTTGATCGCGATTGCATTGTTGATGATGTTCGTGCTGTCCTTGCTGGGCCGAGTGTGGTGGTGCCAGACAGGTGATCTTTCTCCGTGGTCCTGGGATATCTGGTCCAGTCATAATTCTCAGCACTTGTTCGATCCCTATTCGCTATCGCACTTGGAGCATGGGTTGGCTCTCTGGCTGATCCTGCACTTGTCGTTGGGTAAGAAACTTCGAGGTTCGACGTTGTTGATAGTGATTGCGTTTGTCGAAGCGGTTTGGGAAATTGTTGAAAACACGCCGATGATGATCGAGCGTTATCGCGAGGTGACCATTTCATTGGATTACTTTGGCGACAGTATCCTCAATTCGCTTAGCGATTATGTGATGTGTGTGCTCGGCGCTGTGGCCGCTTCACGAATGCGGTGGCAGTGGAGTTTGGCGGCGGTGGTTGCGCTCGAAGCGGTCAGCGTCTTGTGGATTCGGGACAGCTTGCTGCTGAACATCATCATGCTCATCTATCCGATCGATGTGATTCGTGTCTGGCAGTCCAGCTAGTCTGGACGATGCCCAGACCTGCCTGTACAAAGTGTGCTTGACGCTGTTCGCCCTCCCTGTGGCGTGGCCTGATGGGAAACCTGCCTGCGTAGCAAGTTGGAGTGACTTTGAAAATTCCATTTCATCCGAGATTCTGGCTCCCTTCTCCCCCGGTTTTTTGGGAGAGAAGGGCTGGGGATGAGGGGGTGGCAGCAGCGCGATCGAGCCAAAAAGTCGGTTCGCAATCGGTGTGCGGAAAACCCCTCACCCCCAACCCCTCTCCCCGCGAGCGCGCGGGGAGAGGGGAGCGAGAATCCATGAGCGAGACTTGTATCGATACCAATGCCCTCTGGGTGGGTGACGCTAAACTGCACGACGTTCTGCGCCGGGGAGGTCGTGCAGTTTTTAAGTTGTTGATTGAAAAAGACTTACAAGATTTACCTCTCCCTCTGGGAGAGGTCGAGCCTAAGCGAGGGAGAGGGAAAACGGGCTGCGATTACAACATGAAATTCCAGCACTGTTTCTATACCGGCCCTCCCCCTCGCTGCGCTCGACCCCTCCCGCTGCGCGGGCAGGGGTGGTTGGATACCTAAACACTTCAGCAGTTACAACTAAAAAACTGCACGACCTCCGGGGGAGAAGGGTGCAAGTTCGTTTCTCGGTTTGCTGTTCGGACAGGTCCACAGCATTTTCATCCGCCCAGCCCCTTTTTTGACTCGGTGAAAGCCGTGAATGGTCATGCAGAAGAACCCCTATGATTCGCCAGACGAAGTTTCGCAGCCGAACGATACGGCGGCTGTCCCTTCGGATGTTGTCGTGGTACCGCCCCCTTCGCAAAGGCCGAGTCTTTGGACCGACATGCGGACGAGCGAAGATTGGTGGGCGATTTGGTGTGCCGCGATTCTGTTGGTGGTTTCGTTTGCCGCCGTTTGGGTTAGCAAGCCGAGCGACTTGGCCGAGCAGGTCGCAGCAAACGAAACGGTGAAGGTCTCCAATCCGTTGAAGCCATACGTTGCCAAACCGGGGAGTTGGAAATCGACCCCGGTCGATGCGTTCTACAAAACGGATGCGGACGGCGCGGTGTCGACGACGATTCCAGGAACACTCGGCGCCTATGCGATCATTGGGCTCCTGTTCGCGTTGGCGACACAGCTGCGAGGCAAATCGGCCGTTGCCTTCTTGACGGCGTTTCCCGTTGTCTTTGCACTGGCGGTATTGGCTTATGTGCTTGCCGGCCAGGCGGTGGTCAAGGCTTACAATTTGGAATACGCGCTCTGGGCATTGCTGGTCGGATTGATCATCAGCAACACCATTGGCACTCCGGCGTTCTTGAAACCGGCTGCGATCACGGAGTTTTACATCAAGACGGGCTTGGTGTTGTTGGGTGCAGAAGTCTTGATGAGTCGTTTGTTAGCATTGGGGGTGCCGGGCATCTTTGTTGCCTGGGTGGTCACGCCCATTGTGCTTGTCAGCACCTACATCTTTGGGCAAAAAGTGCTCAAGATGTCTTCGAAATCGCTCAACATGGTGATTGCGGCCGACATGTCGGTTTGCGGTGTTTCCGCTGCGATTGCAACTGCGGCTGCTTGCAAGGCGAAAAAAGAGGAATTGTCCTTGGCGATCGGGATGTCCTTGTCGTTCACGGTGGTGATGATGGTGGTTTTGCCCGCGATCATCAAGGCGGTTGGCATGGATGAAGTGCTCGGCGGCGCCTGGCTAGGCGGAACGATTGATTCCACCGGAGCGGTTGCTGCGGCTGGGGCCGTTTTGGGAGACCGTGGATTGGAAGTTGCGGCCACCGTGAAGATGATTCAAAACATTCTCATTGGGGTGACTGCGTTCTTTGTCGCCATCTATTGGGTGACCTATGTCGAACGGGACCCATCGGCACCGCGTCCAGGGTTGTCGGAAGTGTGGTACCGGTTCCCCAAGTTCGTGTTGGGCTTTGTCGCGATGTCGGTTCTGTTCTCGGTCCTCTACACGACGCTTGTGGGTGGTCCTGAGTTGGTCGATGCGGTGATTGGTGGTTCCACGAAGACGCTCCGCGGTTGGTTCTTCTGTTTGGCGTTTGTGAGCATCGGTTTGGAAACCAATTTCAGGCAGTTGATGCCCTATTTCAAAGGGGGCAAACCGCTGATTCTTTACGTCTGTGGACAAACCTTGAACCTTTGTTTGACGCTCTTCATGGCCTGGTTGATGTTCAAAGTCATCTTCGCCGACATGATTACCGAGATGGTGCCCTAACCGATGACCGTCTCGGCAACTTCATGGGGCAAGCAGAGTCAACGGGCGATTCCGTTGGCTGTTGTTACGGTGTTGATCGCGGCGTTCTGGCTTGTCGTTCTGCCACGCTGGGCGGAACGACCGGCGATGCATGAGCGATTGAATTGGCTCGAAGAACGGGGCATCGATCCCAGTGCCATGTACTACACCGAGTTGGAGGCGATGGAAGCCATTCTGCTCAAACAGCGCAAGCGAGAGCGTTCGGCTACCGCAAAGCGATGATCGATCATCGCGATGTTGACCCGGGCTCGGTTTAGAGGTTGAATCGGGCTCGGTTCCACGGTGGCGCGAGTCAAGCCTTAGGCGTTGACCCGTGTTCTTAAATCGCTGACGACTTCATCGATTTTGACTCGCCACTGCTTGAGTGAGTCGCGATCTCGGATGGTGACCGTTTTGTCGCTTAGCGATTCCGTATCCACCGTGATGCAGAAGGGTGTGCCCGCTTCGTCTTGACGACGATAGCGGCGTCCAACGGCACCCTTCTCGTCGTAAAAGACGTTCATGTGTTGCTTGAGTTCTCCGTAGATCTCTTGAGCGACTTCGGGCATTCCGTCTTTCTTGACGAGCGGAAAAACCGCTGCCTTGATCGGAGCGAGTCGGGGGTGCAATTTCATGACCGTACGGGTTTGCATGTTCCCCTTTTCGTCTGGCGCTTCGTCTTCGGTGTAGGCTTCACAAAGGAATGCCAACGCGCCACGATCGGCACCGGCCGACGGTTCGACGACATGGGGCACGAACTTGTTGTTGGTCACTTCGTCACGGTAGGACAGGTCGCGACCACTGCCACGATGTTTCGGTTTGCCGTCCTCGCCAAGTTCCACCTCCATCGGCTGCGTTGCCGGGTTCAATTTTCCTTCCATGTGGCTGCGAAGATCGAAATCGCCACGATGGGCAATTCCCTCAAGCTCGCCATACTCGCCCTCGGGCAAGAACGGAAAGGCGTATTCAATGTCCGCCGTTCCAACGCTGTAGTGCGCCAGCTCTTCTTGGTGATGTTCTCGCATGATCAACGATTCACCCGAGAGCCCCAGTTGGGTGTACCAAGCCAACCGGCGATCTCGCCAATACCGGTACCAAGCCTGTGATTCGTCGGGGTGACAGAAGAACTCAATTTCCATTTGTTCAAATTCACGCGACCGGAAGGTGAAATTCCGCGGCGTGATCTCGTTGCGGAAACTCTTGCCCACTTGGCCGATTCCAAAGGGAATCCGCACCCGACTGCTGTCGAGAACGTTTTTGAAGTTGACGAAGATCCCTTGGGCGGTTTCGGGACGCAAAAACGTGGTGTCGTCTTCGCCACCGAGGGCTCCCAAGGTGGTTTTGAACATCAAGTTGAATTCACGAGGTTCGGTCAGCGTGTCGAGTGTCTTTGCGTCGGGGGCCAAGACGTTTTGAGTGGAATCGAGTTTGTCGATGGTGAGCGACTCGTTCGCAATGCTCAGCTTGTCGGCATCCTTGTTGCGAAGTTTAAAGAACTTCATGGCACGGCGGCGAACTTCGTCGAGTTCCGTTTCGATGTCGGCCATCGTGGTGACAAAGATTTTTTGGTCTCGGTCGGCATAATCGACCCACCGGCCGCGGACCTGATCAAATCGATAGCGTTTCTTTGTTTCGCGACAGTCGACCATGTGGTCGTGGAAGAGGTCGTAGTGACCGCTGCACTTCCAGACTTGGGGGTGCATGATGATCGTGCAGTCGAGTCCAACCATTTCGAAAGGACCCGGCGCGGCGGCCGGAGCGACCAGCTCATTGTGGCCGCTGATCATGTCGTGCCACCATGCATCTTTTAGGTTGCGCTTCAACTCGACCCCCAGCGGGCCGTAGTCCCAGAATCCCTGGATGCCACCGTAAATCTCGCTGGATTGAAACAAGAACCCACGTCGCTTGCAGAGCGACACAATTTTATCCATCGACTTCATGGTGATGATGATCGTTTGAGGGAGTGCGAGAGGCTAAGAAGATTGCCAAATGTAAAGCAACGTGAGCGGAGGCGGGAGATGGGAGGCCTGACGAATCGGTGCAAGTTTGGAGACCGATGGAAAGTATCGACGATTCGAAGGTGTTCGTATTCCTCGCTTAGGCTCGCATTCGCAACTGCCGAAGCCCTTTTTACCGGGCCAACCCTAAGCTCAAGTGATCACAAACCAGGTGTCGAAAGCCTACCTTCGGATAAACCCGCTATCGAAGCCCACCGAGGGTTGGGCAGCAATTTGGCTGGTTCCGTTGGCCGCAGCGCCGGGCTGCTGCATCGGAACCGCGTTGAGTTGTTGGTTGATTGCCGCAACGCGGGCGGCCGCTTCGGGCTGCATGTTGTTGATCGCCAGCGAATGCTGATAGTTACGTAACGCCTGGGGCAAATCACCTGATTGCTCACGCAATCGACCGAGGGCCAGCCAAGCTCGGGCGTTGTTGGCATCGATTTGAACGGAATCCTCCAGGTACTTGAGCGCCGTGGTGGGGTCACCCGCTTCCTCGTACAGTCGGGCCAATTCGATACGAGGCTCGGCGTAGTTGGGATTCTGGCTCGCCCAATTCTTCATCAACGCGAACGAACGGTCCGTCCGCCCGGTGTCCATCAGCAGCACGGCCAAGCCGCGGTGGCATTCCACGTGATTGGGGTCGTGATCGAGGCATTGGTTGTACAGCGATTCCGCCTGCTCCAATAATTCAGCCTGCCCTCGCTGGTTCCCTATGCGATGAGTTGTTGCCGCCAGGTTATAGTAGCCGTCCGCGTTCTGGGGGTCGGTTTCGATGACTTTTTGGAATTGCTGAAGCGCGCCGGTGTATTGGCCCTGCTCGTAAAGCCTTGCCCCTTGGGCGTTTTGACCGCCAGCAGCCCACTGGCAACCGGAAAAACCAACGAGCAAAAGCCCCCCGATTGAGAGGATTGCAAAGCGAACGTGAAGTCGGCAAGCCGATCGAAGAGTGTTGGTTTGTCCAGTCATTCGACAAGTCATCCTGGCGCTGGTGGCGATTGCGGTGCATGTCCCTAGGTTTCCGTGACCCCCCTCTTTTGGAGGATCTCGCGAAAGGATCGAGTGCGGTTTGTAGGGGACGTTAGCAACGTAGGGATTCAGCACGCAATAGCGGAACTTTCACGAATGTTCGTTCGTCCAATATCGCCAGGAATCGGGGGGAAACGATCATGTGCATAAAATCGGCTCAAACCGACCTAAACCCTGTAGTACAGGTGATTTTCGTTGCTTGACGCTAATCCACAACTAGAATTCAGAGCAGGCTCTGCTTGCATAATCCCCAAAACAACTCTTTTTCTTAAGTTGCCCTGGTTACCAAAATCGCACTTTTTTCTTTGATTTGTCGACGATTCGTGGGTTCAGCCCAGGAAGACGGTGCGGTGGCGTTGCAGGCAGTTTTTGACGAAGGCAGAAGCATTCACGCAGATTCCCAAGATCCCAATTTGCCATTGACCGATGGCACTGAACACGAGGCTGTTTGATGACCAACCGTAAATCGAGCGTTCGAGACGGTATCCAAGAAAGCATTCGCAACTTAACCGGCCGCTTGCGTAGTAAGCGTCGTCGCCAAGAGCGTCGCTTGTTGTCCGAGTCACTGGAATCACGCCAATTGTTGGCTGGCCCCGAATTGGTCGGGGTTCAGAGCAACGAGGGCGATTTGTTTCGTGATTTTGAGACGTTGGTGACCGATTCGTTGCCCAGCAGCGTTCCTGAGTTGAACGTTTCGCCGCGCGAATTGATCTTCCGGTTTGACGGCAGCGCCGACCTCGATCTGGATTCGCTGCAGGGGATCACGATCACCAGTGCCGGAAGCGATGGGTTCTTCGAGGCCGCAAGTGCGACGAACGACTTGGGGACTGGCGGAACGGTCCTGGTCGAGTATCGGGCGACCTCAACGGGGATCTCGGGCAACGGGACCACGATTGTTTACAAGAGTTCGGATCGCGGCAGCAGCGGCACGCCGGTGGTCACGTCGGTCGACGTCTCCGGTGCGAGTCCGGTGATCACTTTGGATCTGAACCGTGCTCCGGGACGGCCTGCCAACGTTGCGGACTTGGTCAGCGCCGTGAACACCACCGCTTCGGTGAATCAGTATGTGACCGTGCAGCAAGTCACGGGCGCATCGCTGACGAAGGTTGGCTTGACGGTCGACACCAGCCACGATGTTGTGTTGACAGGTGCCAATTCGGCTCAAGCGGTCACGGATCTCGGCACGGGCGGCGAGGTTCGCGTGCGGTTGACGGCGACCCGGACCGGTGCAAACGGCACGGGGACGACGATCGTCGTCAAGCAGCGTAATTATGGTGGCCAAGCCTTGCCTCTCGTCTTGGTCGACGCGTCGACCGTCGAGGTCCAGGTGAACTCGTCGGTAGGATTCGAAACGACCGTTGATGAATTTTTGACCGCGATCAACAGCAACCTCGAGGCGGCGTCGCTGGTTACGGGGACACTGGAATTTGGCGATGGCGATACATTGATGGGAAATCGCGCGCCCACGTATTCGCCCTTGGTGATGACGGGGGCAAGCGATTCGGTGATCGAGCCTGGTTACGTTGGGTTCGGGGATTCGTCGCACGAGGTCGTGTTCCGGTTTGCCGAAGCGCTTCCAGACGATACCTACCGAATCGATATCAACGCAGCGGGTGTTGCGGGGCTTCGCAATGAGGAAGGTGAGTACTTTAACGACGGGATTAGTGTCACGGGGCAGTTTCGCGTCAACCAAGGTCCGCAAGTGTTGGCGGTGGTTCCCCAGCCTGTGGCTCGGCAAGCCGATGGTACATTGAATGTCGCAGCGAACGTGATCGAAGTGCACGTCGACGGTGGCGATATCAATGTCTCGACGCTCGAGACCGAAGATTTCTATCGCTTGATCTACACGCGAGATTCGGTTTCGACGGCCGATGATGTCCAACTGGTTCCCTCCTTAGCCAAGTACAATTCGACGACCAAAGTGGTTCGATTGGAGTTCCCCCACGCGCTTTCGCGAGTTCCGGATCCAACTCAACCGGGAGCATTCCTCGCCGGGGCGGCGCGGCTTCGGGTCGGTTCGAGCGAGCCGATTCATCTCGTTCCCGACACGATCACAACGGGCGGCGATGTCGCCGATAATTTCTCGGGCGCGTTCAACTTGAACAGCCAATGGACCATCAGTACGAACCCGAACGCGGGGATTCAATCGGCGCATTTGGGCGGCGAGATCCTCAATACGGTTGACTACGACTTGCAGTTGCCGGGCGGCTCGGATGTTCCGGGGACGCGAGACTTGCGTCCCGACGATCCCTCACGACTTTCGCGGACGATTCCGCTCGACGTGCTTCGGCGCGGCGCGGATTCCGACCCGGGCATCGCCGAGTATCAGTATGATTTCGTCGGCAGTTGGCAAGGCGATGATCCGACCAAGCCGGGCCTCGACGAAACACGCACGTACTTCAACTTGATCACGGAGCAGCAAAAGGCTCGCGTCCGCGAAGTGTTGTCGTTGTTCAGCGAGTACCTCGGGGTTCAGTTTGTTGAAACGACAGGTGGATTGACCAGCGATACGTCCTTCTCGATCGCGGTTGGCGAGCTTTATGGAGCCGACGCGCGGGTTAACAGTGCCGCGGCCTTGACGGACGCGAATGGCGATGTGATTCTCGGGAATCCGGAATCGATTGTGGTGGCGACCCGCGACCGGAACCTTGATGGATTCGACGACTTGGCGGTGCTTGATGGTCAAGACTTCGACGATTCCGATGATGATGCCTTGGGGGGTGAGTTTTTCCGTGGGGCCTTCTTGGCGGTCGGGCAGCTGCTTGGCTACGGTTATGCAGACCATCTACCACAACCGGTCACGCAGAGCACCGCATCGGTGTTGGCGCCTGGAACGGATAACGAGCCGGCCTTCCCCAGCGTGGCGGATATCGTCAACGGGCAATACATGTATCGCCCCGAAAGCAATGACATCGACGTCTATCGCTTTTCCCTTAGTCAGCCAGGTGCGATCAGCATCGAAACCTTGGCCGAGCGATTGCCGACCTCCAGTTTGCTGAATACGGCGCTGCGATTGTACAAACTCGATCCGGTGACCGGGACGTTTACCGAAGTGGCTGCGAACGACGATTACTTCAGCAGTGATTCGTTGATCGAATTGGACCTGGCGGCCGGAACCTACGCGGTGGGTGTCAGCGCATCGGGCAACAACAGTTATGATCCGGCAACGCCCGGCAGCGGTTTCGGCGGCTTGAGCCAAGGGGCTTACGAGTTGAATCTGTCGTTCCGGGCATCCGCAGCGGATCGCATCACCGATACATCCGGCAATGCGCTCGATGGCGACTTGGACGGAGACGCCGGCGGGTTGTTCAATTTCTGGTTCGTTCCTAACGATCCCAATACGACGCTTTATGTTGACAAGGCTGCGCCGAATCCCGATCTGAACCGGGCGACGCCGAATCCCTATTTGAATCTTGACGATGCGATCGCGGCGGCTCGGCCGGGTGATACGATTCGGGTTGTTGGAAACGGCGGGACCGACGGCGATGTGAGCACCGTAACGGACAATTTTGCCTACCAAATCGGCAAAGACAATCGCGGCATCGCGTTGCCCGACGGTGATTCGGTGGTGGTGCCCCAAGGCGTGAATTTGGTGGTGGATGCAGGGGCCGTCTTCAAGATGCGACGCAGTCGCGTTGGCATCGGCAGCACCGCGCCACTGGTTGATACCAGCAATGCCTCTCTGCAAATTCTTGGTACGCCGACGCTGATCGGCGCCAGCGGACGACCGCTGCTTGATATCAACGGCAACGAGATCCCCGGCAGCGTGATCTTTACCAGTTTCAACGACGATCTGGATGCTGCCACCGCGGACAGCGCGTCACCAGGCGATTGGGGCGGCATCGATTTCCGTGGCGATCTTGATTCGGCGGATCAGTCGCGTCAGAATCTCGAAGAGGAAGGCGTCTTCTTGAACCACTTGCAGTACGCGGATTTGCGTTACGGCGGTGGCCAAGTTTCGGTTGACGGTCGCCAAGTGGTCGTCAATCCCATCGATATGGCCATTACACGGCCGACCATTATCAACAGCAGCGTTCGGTTATCGGCCGATGCCGCCATGGCAGCCACGCCCGACACCTTCCGTGAATCGCGGTTTACCGAAGCACGGTTGAGTGGCGCTGATTTCACTCCCGACTATTCCCGTGTGGGTCCTCAGATCCACGGGAACGTCGTTGTCGACAATACGATCAACGGCCTGTTTGTCCGCGTCGCGACACGGACCGGTGGGGTGTTGCAGCCCTTGACCGTGAATGCTCGGTTCGACGACACCGATATCGTGCATGTGTTGACGGAAAATCTGCAGATCGTCGGTAACGCCGGTGGTCCGATTGAGAGCATCAATGCGCCAAACAGTTTGTTGATCCGAGTCAGCGATCGTGATGCCAATGGTGATCTGTTGACGGGGAATGTGTTAGCGGGCGAATACCAATATCGTGTCACGTTTGCGGATTCGAGTGGCCGGGAAAGCGATCCGAGTCAGCCGACCACGAGCTATGAGTTGACCAACGAAGGCGCCATGCGGTTGTCCGGATTGCCGACCCTCCCGGCCTCCTCCAGCTACACCAGCCGACGTCTCTATCGGGCAATCGTGGGGCCGAGTGGACAACCAGGACAGTTTTTGTTGGTGGGGACGCTCAACGCCAGTGCGACAACGTTCGTTGATTCGGCAATCGTGGGCACCGACTCGTTGCCGACTCTGACGCAAAGCCGTACCGCACGCCCCGATCCAGGATTGAAGCTTGACCCGGGCACGGTATTGAAGATGCAAGGTGCACGAATTGACGTGACCCTTGGCAGTCATTTCTATGCCGAAGGGACGACCGAACGACCTGTGGTGATGACCAGTTTGTCGGATGCACGTTACGGTGCGGGTGGGACCTTTGATACCAATGCATCTTCGAGCCGATCCGAGTTGCAGCCGGGTGATTGGGCCGGTCTTTATGTTGGGTTCGGCGGAAGTGCCTCGATCGACCATGCGACGATCGCCGGTGGCGGTGGAACCGCTCGAATTCCAGGTGGGTTCGCGAGCTTCAACACGATTGAAGTTCACCAAGGCGACCTGAGATTGGCCAACAGCCGAATGGAACAAAATGCAGACGGTCGTGGTTTCGTCAATCCGAACGAGCCTGATCGTGGCGGTCGTGGTGACAATGCCAGTGGGACGGTGTTTGTGTTGGCATCTCAGCCGGTGATTGTGAACACCGATTTCTTGGGGGGCTTCGGCCCGATGGCCTCGTTCGACGTGAATAGTTTCTCGTTTGAGGAAATGATCGATCCTGGCCGCGCGACGGGCTCGCTGGATGCGATTTCTTCCGTAGGCAATAGCGGCCCCTTGTTGCAAGGGAACCGTTCGCAGGCAAATCCGGATGACCCCAGTAATGACTCCGATGCATTTGGACTCAACGGTGTGGAAGTTCGTGGAGGGTCAGTTTCGACGGAGGTCGTCTTGGATGACGTGGACGTTGTTCACATCGTTCGCGAATCGATCGAGATTCCAAACCAGCACATCTATGGCGGCATGCGGCTAGAAAGTGATGCGCGGGGCAGCCTGGTTGTGAAGTTCCAAGGTGAATCGGCCGGCATCGTTGCTGGCGGTAGCCTGGCGACTGCGGAAGAGCAGTTTCAAGACATTGCCGATCGCATCGGCGGCAGTTTGCAGATTGTGGGCCATCCTGATTTCCCCGTCGTGTTGACCGCATTGGTCGACGATACGATTGGAGCCGGATTCACTCCGGACGGTTTACCTGCACTCGATACAAACGCAGACGGAATCCGAACAACGGTTTTGACCAGCGAAGGGGTTGGCGATCCACTGCCTCCCGGGTTGCCACTGGGACCCGAGTATGACCGAACCGATTCCGAGGTAAACAATGCAACGCTCATTGACAATGACCTTGACCCGAATCTCGTTGGCTTCTTTGAAGCCACGATCCTCGATGGAACGGAGGTCGATACGATCTCGGCGACCGGGATCGAGCAAGCGACGGGCAATCTGTTTGTTCAGCAGAACTACGCGTTTTTGGCAACCACGTTTGTGGATGTGGAGGTTGACCCGGGGACGATTGCGGACCCCGCTCCGTTCCGGTTGATCAACAGCACCATCACGCGGGCGGCGACACTTGTCGACGACGACACGGTGGTCAGCGAAGGGACGTTCCTGGTGGGGCCGTTCCAAGGCGAGACACGAGAGTTCCAGTGGACCGCGACTTCTTTCATTCTCGATAACCGTGCTGTGTTGTACACCACCGTCGAATTTGTCACGTCGGACGGCCAGGACATCAACGCGGGTGCTGTCCAGAGCATGCAGGTCACCAGCTACATGAGTCATGGGGCCGGCGCCAACAATCAAGACATCTTGTATCGTGTCGGTTCAGCTGGCGAACAAGATTTCCGAGCCTACATCATCGACAACCAGAGTCGTTTTGGGTTCAGTCATGGAGGCATCTATGAAAATGACGGCATCAATCAGACGAATGCCACGTTCAATGGATGGACCGGTGACGACGCCGCACGCTTGTTGACGGCAATCAACGCTGAGAACTTGACTCCATCCATTACCGGCGATATTGATGCGGGTTTGCCTGCCCTGCCGAACGATCCGCTCTTCCCAAATGCAACCTCCGCTAATGGACTCGGTGATATTGCCACGGCGTTCACTTGGACATTGAACCCAAGCGAAGATAACGCCCTGGTGACGAGTTTTGTGGAATGGATCCCTAGTGATCCGGCGGACCCGTTTGATGTCCAGTTGCCGATTACCGTCGATGGCAGCGGATCGTGGGATGGTGTGACGATTCGTGAAGCGGCCGATGATCGCAATGTCGCAAGCACGAGTGAGAATGAGCCTCGTAATGTTGGTGTTTCGGATACCAACCCGACTCCTGGACAATCCCAATACCTGGGGGAAATTGCGCCGAACAAAGCATCAGGCGATGAGAACCGACGAATCGGATTCATCGTTGATGGCTCGGTCAGCTCTGCGGGCGACATCGACGTTTATTCGTTCATTGGCGAAGCCGGTACGCTGGTTTGGATGGATATTGATCGTACCGATTTGCGGCTTGATACCGTGTTGGAATTGATTGATGCCAACGGGAACACGTTGGTTCTTTCCGATGATTCGTTGGCGGAATCGATGGGAACGAAAAATCGTCTGACTGGCTCCGATGGACGATTCGATGCAGACAATGCGAGGTCGTTGAATCAGCTATCTGCCGATGATCCAACGTTAACCCCAGCCGACCATCAAGACCTTTACTCGAGCAACCCGCGAGATGCGGGAATGCGGGTGATCTTGCCTGGCGAAGCAGGGCAGCGGAATCTCTATCATGTTCGTGTTCGCAGCAGCAGTGTGGAATCGGGTTCCAACGGATCGTTGGTTGTGTCCGGTCAAACGCAGAACCAAGAACTCAGTTCTTTGCGTCGAGGTTTGACCTCGGGTGGCTATCAGTTGCAACTGCGGTTGCAGGAGGTTGACGAACATGCGGGTACGCAAATTCGCTACAGTGATGTCCGTTATGCGGTCAACGGGGTTCAGGTCATTGGTGGTCCACTTCACAGCCCGTTAGCGGGTGATGAATACGAGGTGGATGCGCCGAACGATACGCTTGGAAGTGCCCAAGTGGTCGGCCTGTTTTCGACGACCGAAGACGCAGCTGCGTCCACGTTTGGTCCGCTTTCGAGTGACAGTTTGTCAAAATCAATCGGCGGCGTGATGAGCGGTTTGACCGATGTCGATTGGTACCAATTCGATATCAATTATGATGATCTCACTCGCGACAACGCGGCCATGTACTTGGCGACCGCGTTCGACCTGGACTATTCCGATGGACTGGCTCGTGCCAACACGGCACTGTACGTGTTCAATGCTGCCGGCCAGTTGATTTTGGTCGGATCGGACAGCAACGTGGCGGACGATCAACCTTTGGGTAACGCCAACGCGTCCGATCTGTCGCGAGGTTCTTTTGGCACGGGCGATCCGTTCATCGGTTCGAGCGAACTGGCTCAAGGGACCTACTTCGTTGCGGTCTCGAACCAACAACAAGTTCCGCAGCCGCTCGACCAATTCTTCAATCGCAATACCGATAACCCGTTGCTACGACTCGAACCGATTGACTCGGTCCAACGTCTTGCGGGCCAGAACTTTGATGGCTATTACGGCAGCACGGCTGGCCAACCGACGATCCCGTTGTTGTTCGACAATGAATCCCTGCTGGATTATGCGTTCGACGATATGATGTTGTATGTCAACACCGGCAGCAGCTTGGTGCTCGTGAATCCGTTCACCGGAAATCGCTATGGTACGGTCGGTAACTTTACGGATGAAATCCGCGATGTTGCCTTCCGCGGCAACGGCGAACTGTTTGCCTACAGCGGTTTTGATGACCGTGCCGCGGCGGATGATGCATGGTTCTACTATCGCATCAGTACCGAGGATGCAACGCTGAGCGCCCCGCTCAGTGTTGGGGCCGAGATTATCACGTACCACGACCAGGCGATTGAAGCCGCCCCGGGACCCCAGGTTCTTGATCAGACGAGCAATGATGGAATCGAGGTAGAAGCGATTGCGATTGGGGCCTTCCGAGGTAGCGAAACCGGTTTCTTTGTTGGGAATCGTCCGATTGCACGGCAAGGTTTAGAATACTCGACCAATATTCTGTACGGATTTAACGAAGAAGACGGAGTGGCCACGGGAACTGCCTTCGATCTCTTGCTGGCCAATGCCGGGGCGGGAACGGACCCGACGGAAATTGGGCAGATCAACACGACCCCACAAAGCACCCAGCGACGACAATTGGGCTTCACGGCGGCAACCGCAACCGATGCCCAAGGCATTTCCTCACCAAGTTTGTTTGATGGAGACCGTTTCACACTCACGAACGTCTCGGAGACGGTCACCTTCGAATTTGATCAAGGCTACACGCTGATCGTCAGTGACTTCGGCTCGGTCGCGATTGGTGACCGTGTTTCGATCACCTTGCCGGGACAATCTCCGCAGGTCTTTGAGTTTGTCACCGATCCGGCGTTGGTCACCGCCGGCAACGTTCCGGTCGTGATTTCGACCAACCTTGGGCCAGAAGAGGTTGCCAAGCGACTTGCGGACACGATTCGTGGTCGCGGTATCCCAATTTCAGCTGCCGGCACGCAGATGTCGCTTCCAACAGCCGAAGCGGCCTCGGTTCAAGTGGGCGTCTCGTCCAGTTTGTCGTTGAGTGGCGAGCCGGGCGTGGGTGCTGGAAACTATCGCATTCCGCTCTTCCCGACCGACACGTCCGCGGTGATCGCCAATCGGATCATCGATGTGATCGATCAAGCGAATACGGCAGGTGATTTGCCGAGCGTCAGCGCGACCGTGACCCCCGGTGTCGCCGATCCTCGATCGGTCGAGATCATCGGAGGTTTCATTGGGGACCCTGTCAACAGTCCGGGCAGTTTGCCAACGGGCAATTTGACCGCGGGCGGGTTGGCGAACGGTGGCTTTGTCACCGGGATCGACTTGATGGGTGATCGCTTATTCGCCGTGTCCAATACGGGCGGTTTGTACGTTGTCAATGGCAGCGAATTGGCGACGGCACCCGGCAGCCGCACCGTCGGCAGCTACGTGACGACTGCGACCGATTTGATTGGATTGAACTTCACAGGGCTGCGAGCCGGACCGGACAGCGTCCAAGATGGCGAACTCAATCAATTGTTGTTCGGGATCACATTCAATGGCACGATCCATGCCTTCAACACTCGTGGTGAGCTGCAGCCGGTGTTTGCCGGAGGGCGAACCTCGATCAGCACCGGAGTTGGCGGGGCGTTGGGATTGGACTTCAGCACGTTGGACTACAGCCTCTGGCACACAACCGGCACGCGTGGCCTTGATCTCGGTCATGGGCTCAACGAAATCCACAGCGACACGCGCATTCCAGGTGCGGACCGAATCACGGGCAGTAACTCGTTGGCGTTCAACTACGAGCAGTTCGCGTTTGGCGGCAATTACACCTCCGGCGCAGAACGACCGGTCATCTTTGATGGCAACGGCAACATCGTGAACCCGCGTCAAGACGGCGCGGACGTCACCAATACCTATAACTTCCCCGGCGGAGCCAAAGGGGTCGTTCAAAGTAACACGATCGACTTGTCCGAGTTCTCGTCAAACGACTTGCCGACGTTGTATTTCAACTATTTCCTTGAGAATGACGGGGTCGATGAAGACGCCACGGATCCGGGTGTGTTCCGTGAAGACCGTGATTCCCTTCGCGTCTATGTGGTTGACCAAGAGGGCGTCGAGCATCTTGTCGCCAGTAATAGCGAAGCACGAGAGGCGGGCAGCTTTGACGACGAATTTGATGATCCAGCGCCCTTCGGCATCTATGACGATGACATTGACACCGATGTTCAGCAATTGTTTGACAATGCGGATGGGACTTGGCGACAAGCGCGCGTCCCGCTCGGTGCATTTGCGGGCCAATCGGGCTTGAGTTTGCGGATCGAGTATGCGACCGCGGGAACCACGCAGACCGGCACGCTCACGATGCGAACGGTTGCAGCGGATCAGCTGGTCGAGAACTCGCAAATTGTTGTCAACGGCGAAGTCTTCGCCATCGATTTTGCTCCGTCGGTCTACACACCGTCCGGGCGCGAGCTTTCCAAGGTTTATGCGGCCAATGCAACCGCGGTTGGAGTGATCCGCGTCGATGGTCAAGATTATGTGCTCAATGATGGCACGCGACCCGTTGCTGCGGGGCAGATCTCAGTCGATCTGTTGTCGGCACAACCGACAGGAACCATGCTTGAGGATCTCAGTGCAGCGACCATTGCAACGTTAGTCGCTGACACGATTGACATGACCCGTTTGGTTCCATCGGGTGCGGAATTGGCATTGTTGTATACCGATCCGAATGAAGTTTATGTTGTCGATTATGCGGGCGTCGAGTACGTTCTGAATGACGGGGGGCGGCCCGTGGGTGTCGATCAGGTCTCGGTGGATTTGACCGCACTCGGAAAGCCGATTGCTCAGTTGTCGCAAATGGAAGTTGCCGAAGCTTTCTCGATGGCTGCTGGAGTTCCGTTGCCGCAGTTTAACGTTGTCAGTGGATTCTACTTCTCGGATCCGTCCGATGATCCGTTGGTAAGCGATTTACGAAACGACTTGTTATTCGAAGCCACCGTGTTGCCCTACGTCGGCGGTAACTCGACGATTGTGGGGGCTGGACGACTTGGTACCGTTGATCTTCTTGGCAACGCGACCAACCTTGACGATGTCGACTTGCTTCGCGCGGAAGTTGCACCTGGGACGACGATTTCCGTCGATGTGGATTTGGACACCAATCCCAGTTTGAGTGCGGCGATTCGTTTCTTTGACGTCAACGGCGATGAGTTGCCTAAGTTGGTTGATTCCATCAACGATACGGTCGAAACGACTTTGACCAATGGCGGTGTGGTCTACATCGGTATTAGTGGATTGGGGAACGTCAACTACGATCCTCGGATTGATGGGACGGCTTCGACCGGGCAAATCGATTCCTACACCGCCTCGGTCCAATTCTTGCTCAGCCTGGACGTCACGACCGATGGCAACATGATTGAAGTGCCCGGAGCCGCCGAGATCACTTCATCCTCGGCGATCTTGATGCCAACGAGTGGACAAGAAATACTGGCGGGACACCCGATTCGGGTGAGTCGCACCGCTTCGGCAACTGAGGTTGCGGCAGCCACCAGCCAAGCCATCGCAGATCGATATACCGGAGGGGACACTTCGATCGTGCCGGCATCGGGTTCATCGATTAGCCTGGCGGCATTCACGGTCAACGATTTCGGACCGTTCGTCAATGCGAATGAACGCTATGGGGATCGGTTCGGTGAGGGGAACCTTGCCGGATCACGTGACAATGCCTTCGAAGGTGTTTACTTGGATGACTTCATCATCGGTTTTGCCGAGCGTGGCGAAATCGTGACGGCATCGCGGGCCGTTGCTACGGATGAAACCTTCATCGCCGACGGGACACGCGACTTCACGACCCCCTCCCAACCGACTCAGCCCACGGTGACGGGGGCCTACCAGTTGGAAATTCGTGACGCGAGTGAATACGTACAAAGCGCCTCCGCATCGCGATTCCGCACCTTCGATACCAATGATCGATTAAGTGAAGGATACGTCCTCACCGCGCTAGCGGGCAGTGCGATCGTCGATGGTGCAACGTTTACCGTTTCCGGTCTTGGTGCCGATTTGACTTTCGAGTTTGATTTGTTCAATGACTCGGGTGTTAGCGATGGTTTGAATGCTCCGACATCGGACGTGGCGATTCGTGTTGCGGCTTCGGCAACCGAACGCGAAGCCGCCAATGCGATCATCAATGCATTGATGTCGACGGATGTCACGCAGCTTTTAGATATTGCCGCAACAGGTGCGAACGGGAACCTGGGTTTCCAACAATCGCAAGCGGATCTGATCAATATGCTCGGTGATCGCCAAATCAACGTCTATGGGGACGTGGTGATCACGAGCGAGGATGGAACGTTTGCGGAAACCAATTTCTTCGATCTGAGGGGGGATAGCAATCGCCAAAGTAGCGACCAAGGCATTATCCTCATCGAGAATAGCCGCTTTGCGTTCAATTCCGATGCAGGGATCGATCTCAATCGTGCTTCCCAAACAGACGTTCAGGGTGTTGAGGGTGTCACGTCGAGTCCCTCGGTGGTGACCTATCCTCGCAACCTTGTGGAACTGAATACCGACAACTTGTTGCCCGGCGTTGTGGTGCAAAGCAATGTGCTGGCCTTCAATTCGGGTGCAGGCATTCGCATTACCGGGTTGAGTGCCGATGGTGGCACGTTGAGTGATCCGGTTGCATTTGATCGGATTTTGAACAATACGATTGTGGGGGGCACCGTCAATCGGTCTGCGACCACGTTCCCAGAAGTTTATGGTGACCAACTGTTTGACAAAGGTGACATCTCCTTTGCCGACTCGGTTGCCAGTTTCACGGTGGGTGCCAATGTGACGTCCGGTTTTGATAACCCGGATCGTGCGCTCGGCGTGCCCGATTCCGTCGACGGTGCCGAACCGGTCGATGGTGACACGACGGTTTCGCTTGGGACTGGTGGCGTGTTAACGGTTGGCTTTACCGATAACTTCCTAACCGGCAGCGGTGATGCTCGACCCGATTTGGTGGTCTTTGAAACGGGTGCGATCGAAGGCGTTTCGGTTGAGGTGAGTCGCGATGGAACCAACTTCATCAACGTCGGCGTGATTGCAGGAATCGATTCAACGATTGATTTGGATGCGTTTGGTTTCAATGCTCAAGATCGATTTGCATTTGTGCGTTTGACCGACCTTGGCCAAGGCACGGCAACGAGCGGTCCTGTCGGGGCTGACATTGACGCCGTCGGTGCCTTGTCAGCGGTCGGAGCTGACATTTACATCCCCGGAAGCAAAGGGTTGGTCGTCCAGCAAGGTGCCGCCCCCACGTTACTCAACAATGTCGTGGCCAACACCCAAACCGCATTGTCGGTGGACAGCACCAGCTTGCAAACCGTGGTTGGCGGCACGACTTACTATCGAAATGCCACGGACGCTCAGAACAGTCAAGCGGAGTCGACGGGCTTGTATCCTCAGGTCCTGGCTGACGCACAAGAGTTGTTCGTTGATCCGGTGCAATTGGTCTTCACCCCGCGTGCCGGAGCGCCGATCATCGATAGTTCGATCGACTCACTCGAGGATCGCTCCTCACTATCGACGGTGCGATCTGCGATCGGTTTACCACCGAGTCCAATCATCTCGCCTCGATTGGATGTGAACGGACAATTGCGAGTCGACGATCCACTTGTCGAAACACCTCCGGGTATCGGCGAGAGCGTCTTTAAGGATCGTGGTGCCGAAGATCGCGCAGATGAGGTGGGCCCACGAGCAGTGCTGATTTCACCGCGGGCACCCGATATTGGACTCGACGGTGGCCAAGTGGTCACGGTCCTTGGCGATATCTATTCTGCGTTCGATATTCAATTGATCGACGGGATCGCGGGCGCCGACCCGACGCCAGGCGTGGGGATCGATGACGCGAGCGTGACGGGCGATGCATTGCTGGTCACCCGCGATGGTCAAACGCTCGTCGAAGGCGAAGACTATGCATTCGGTTACGATCCCTCCAACAATGTGATCCGCTTGACTCCGCTTGCCGGTATTTGGCAAGACGATTCGGTCTATGTCGTTCGCTTGCTCGATTCAACCGATGCCGTACTGCGAATCGCAACCGGCGACACTTACACGGACGGACAATTGACCACCGTGATCGGGCTGGACGGTTCGTTCACAACGCTTGAAGTCGATACGGGGATCAACATCACTGTCTCGCCCGACCTGTTCGGTGCGGCGATTGATGGCAAGGCGATTACCCTATTCGACGGATCGATCGAAAGAACGTTTGAACTCGATACCGACGGCAACGTGGGCGGAGCCAACGCGATCGCGGTGAGTGTGCCCGAGACAGCCAGCGTCCCGCAATTGGCCACGGCACTGGCCGATTCGATCAACGCTTCGGGGTTGAATTTGAACGCAATCGCGTTAGATAACCGGGTGCAACTGCTGGGCGATTCCACGCTCGCAACGGCAACGCCGTTGTCGGATGTGTTCTCGGTCACGGTGACGAACATTGATTTGACCATGACGACGGCGCTGGTGGGTGCGGCCAATGGTGAAGCGGTTACGGTCAGCGACGGTTTGACAACGGCCGTGTTTGAGTTCGATACCGATGGCATCCAGAATGTCTTCCCCAGTATTCAAGTACCGGTGCTGGCGACCGATTCAACTCAGCAACTTGCCGAAGCGCTCAACACCGCGATTGTGGCAGCAGGCTTGAACCTGACGTCACAGGTCGTCAACAATCGCGTCGAGCTGCGAGCGGATTCACCGTTCGCGACGGCTTCGACCACGACTGCGGATATCACGATTACAACGGAAATCACGGGTCCTTCGATTGGCACCTCCGTTGGCTTTGGCCTTCGAGTTCCCAACGAGGGTGCTGCGGTTGCTGATACGGTGACCGATGGTCAGACCTTCGTGATTCGGCGTGGTGCCAGCTTGTCTCGAACGTTCGAATTGAATCTTAGCGGCGGACTTGATAATCCCGATGCGATTCCGGTGACCGTCAACGGGACACCCACGCTGGACAGTGTCGCAGAGGCCTTGGTGCGAGCGATCGGCGGCGCAGGTCTTGGGCTTGACCCTGCCAACGCAGGCGATGGTCGCGTGACCCTTGGTGGCGATGCAAACTACTCGATCGATTTGACGAATACGACACTCGAGCAAATTGCGTCAGCCGGACAACAGGCGACGGTACCGGTGGTCATTGCGATTGATGCGACCCGCGACGAAGTCGCTCAGCTCTACACCGATGCGATCGAGAGTCTTGGGCTGGACGGCGTCAGCATCTCGGTCGTCGGTGATCGATTGGTGATTGACGGCATTGCCACGGTGACCGGCAGCGGTGCGGTGGTCCAACCGATCATTCGCGATGATGTCGGTAACCTGCTGCAAAGCAATACCGATGAGGGGACGACCGAATTGGTCATCTTCGTCGGTGGAGGTGCGGACTACGGTGACGCACCGGCGCCCTACCTTTCGCTCGATGCAGACAACGGACCGAAGCACAATGTCATCGAAAACTTGTACCTTGGTCGTGGCGTGACTCCGGATGCGGATGCACAGCTTCCCGATGCCGATCGGCTCGATGATGGCGTCCGCGTCAGCAACGCCCTGCGGCCCGGTTTCACGACGACGTTCTTGGTTGACATTAACCTGCCAGCCGATGCGACGAGCAATGTGGCCATTCCCGCACCAGGCGTCTTCTACTTGGATGCATGGTTCGATTGGAATGCCAATGGGCTATTCGAACTGAGTGAAGTGCAACGATTCGGTTCGGTTGGCAGCGGACGAGCCTTGGTGGGCGTTGGTGCGGGGAATTCCCTGTCGATCGCCGTCCCCGATACGGCGAAGCCAGGCAGCACGTTTGCTCGATTCCGGATCAGCGAAGACGGTGCGTTGGGATCCCGTGGGTTTGCAGACAGTGGTGAAGTCGAGGACTTTGAGATCTTTGTCTCGAGCAATCCCTACCGCAACCCGCTGAATCGTAATGATGTCAACAACAGTGGCGAAGTGACACCGATTGATGCCCTGCAAATCATCAATGCCTTGAACCGAGCCGGTGTCTCGTCGATTCCGCTCGATCAGTTCCCGCTGCCCACCGATTTGCCACCGTTCCCTGATACCAACAGCAACGGGGTGGTCACGGCTGCGGACGCACTCAGCGTGATCAATGAGTTAAACTCGATGCGGAACACGTTCACGCCGCAGGGCGAACAAGTTGCGACAAGTTATGTCCCAGCCGGCAATGGCGTGTTTGCATCGGGAGCCACGGCGGTCGGTGACCTTTTGGTTGCCGAAGCAACCTCGCAGTCAAACGCAGTGATCGCGACCGAGTCGGTGGCACCCCTTGCCGCGAATCCGGTGAGCAAGGTCAGTGTGTTTGATTCCGCTGCGGTGATGAGTCTTGATTCGGTCGTCGACACGATCGCTGAAGATACCGCTGAAGCAAAATCGGACGAAGATCCCGTGTCGGTACTCGACAAGATTTTCGCAAACATGGATTGATGTAAACATGGAATGAAAGAAATCGTTCCACGATGGATGGCAGGGACGCCAACGAGATCGAGAGACCCCTTTTTATCGGAACCGGCAACGTCGATAAGGTAGGCAATGGCTACTTCCCCATTGTTGATCATCCTTCACGATGTTGCGGCTCCGTTTCTCGATGACGTTGAAACCATCATTGCGATGCTTCGGCCGCTTGTCGACTCGCGATTTGCTTGTGCGGTTGTCCCCCATTGGCATGCAGCCGAGCCTGCCTTGGATCCGCGGCCCTTGCGAGACGCGATTGACATCAGCGACGAGTGGCTTCTGCACGGGTGGACCCATTTCCGAAGTCGCCGGACTGGTTTGATTTTGACACGCGGCATCGCCGAGGTGTTTTGGCGATCGATCGCCATGCAGACGATTATCGCGCGCTCGTCTTCTCGGCCGCGGTGTATCTTGAATTATCCCTACACCGTCGGTTGGCGTTTCAATGCGTCGAAGCGATTGCAGTCCAGCAGACACGAGATCGTTTTCGCAGGTTGCTGGCCTCGTCCTGGCAGTCACCGAATGTGTTTCACTTGGCCCAAGCACCGCTTCGCTACGACGACTATCATTCCTTCACCAGGGACTTGTTGAACGCCTCGCAGAGTGATCCGGTTTGCAAGTATTGCTCAGGGTTCGTGCCTAGCGAGTCAGCTGAAATGCCTTGATAAACCTGGGAATCGGCATGAAGATAACAAACCGCTAGCCACCAATTCCGTGGAAGAGCCAGAATGAAAAGGTTGGCTAACTTGGGAAAGGGGATCTCCCCGGCTGATAGAATCCGGAGATTCCGTTCATTTCGCTGCAACGAGAGGCGGTTTTTTGCGTCTAAGGGGTGAACGAGAACGATTTTCACCGATAATGGAAGCAATCCGTCGTCGCATCCCCTCTTCTTGTTGGCCTCGCTATTTCGTCCATGTTTCGAATTCGATCTTCGCAACCGCGCCGGCGTTCGGCCGAAAAACGCAAGCTGCGGCTTGAATCGCTTGAGCAGCGGAATTTGTTGGCCGCTGCGCCGATTGGGATGACGGAAATGGACACGGGCGAGTTTCTACTCGGCTCCGTCGCGGTGACCCCCGTCTTCTTTGAGTCCGACGGCAGCAGCGATGCGGAAACTCAGAATTGGTCGGCCGCTGAAATCGATGCGATGTTGGCAAAGGTCGACGAAGGGGTCAATTGGTGGGCGGACACGCTCGACACCTTCAATACGGTTCACACGCTGGATTTCGTTGTCGACGACACCTACGCCGCTGATCCGGTGGAAACCCCCTATGAGCTGATTGATCGAAATAGCGAGGGTTTCGAATTGGCCGTTGCTCAGTGGATGGATTCGCTGGGCTATCCCGGTAGCGATTCGGTTCAGACGGCGGTTCAGCAATTCAATCATGATCAACGGTCCAAGCTGGGGACCGATTGGGCGTTCACGATTTTTGTGATCGACTCGTCAGATGATCCCGACGGATTGTTCGCATCGGGCGGTTACTTCTCCGGCGCGTTTGCCTTTGCGGGTGGTTTGTTCATGGTGACCCCCTCGTCGCGACCGGCGTCGACGATCACGCACGAAATGGGGCACATTTTCTGGACTCGCGACGAATACCCCGGTGGGGGTTCCTGGACCGATCGGCGCGGTTATTACGATGCTCAAAACTGGAACGCGGCGAACAATCCCACGGAGGGTTTTGTTCAGGAAGACAGCATCATGCGGAGTGGGGTCCCGTTGAGCATTGCTTATCAGAGCCACATCAGTCCTGCGTCGACACTGGCGATGGTGGGTTGGCAAGATAGCGATAGCGATGGCATTTTTGATCTTGCCGACGTGCCACTCGCGCTCGACGCGGTGGGGTACTTTGACAGTGCGACGTTGATCTATCATTTCTCGGGTACGGCGTCCGCCGTTCCGCTTCGCAACCAGAACTCGGAGGGGCCGCAAAGCGACATCACGCTCAATCGGATTGGCGAACTGCAATACCGTTTGGATGACGGTCCTTGGACGATTGCGTCATCCCCGAACCGCCCAGAGGCCGAGTTTCAGCTCGAATTGGCAATCACCGAGCCGTTTTCGCAGATTCAGTGGCGCGTCGTCGATCAGCAGTCTTCGGTGACCAGCGACACGATGACTGGGTCGAATCTTGTCCCAGCCGTTTCATCCGGGCGACTCCTCGGTTACGCATTTCGTGACGATAATGACGACGGCGTTCGCGGCCCCAACGAGCCGCTGCTAAGCGGTGTCACGGCGCGGATCCAGCACAGCGATGGGACCCCGATCTCCTCTCAGTCGATCGTCGCGGACCAACTTCCCGATGGCAAGATTAGCAGCGCCAACTCACCCGATGTGATTTTGTCGACCCATGGTGTTGGGCTTGATTCGACCGTGGGTGTGCGTTCCTCGGCGCTCTTCAACGGCAATAAGCTGTTCCAGGCCTATAACGCTCAGTATTTGGAGTGGACGCCCCATTGGAACGAGAAAACCGTTTTTGTCGCCACGCCAGACCAACCGACCGGTGAAGTCGAATTGACGTTGGTTGCGGGTTCCGAGCCCAGCTATGGGCGTCTCGAAGCGTATGATGCGACGGGTGAGTTGATCGGGCGAACGACGACTGGCCCGATCGCTTTGGGCCAGACCGTGTCGCTGAGTTTCGCCGATCCTCAAGGTCGCATTGCATCGATTCGAGCCTTTGGCCATGCGGGCACGTCGATTGGAATTGCCGAGTTTCGTTTTGGGCAACCGAGTTGGGTAACGACCGATGCATCTGGACTCTGGCAATTCGATCATTTGGCTGATGGCGACTATCGGGTCGAGTTGACCCTCCCTGAGCCCCTGTTGCAGTTCGGTCAGCCGACGCTGCTCCTTCAAGCGGGCGTGGGGGGACCGGCCATCGTTGCCTCTGCCGCGGGTGAGGTTTCCAATCCGTGGCACAATCAGGCTTTGCCTGGCGATGTGAATCATGATGGACAAGTGACTGCCAACGATGCACTTGTCGTGATTAACGATTTGACTGCGAGCGGAGCCAGGGAACTGAGCGGTGATCCCGCATCGGGCGAATACATCGACGTGAATTCGGATGGTTCGGTATCCGCTTTGGACGCATTGATCGTGATCAATGCGCTGACCGATTTTGGAAGCGGTGGAGCTGCTTTCGAAGTGGCACAAAGCGAATTGACACTCCCCAACGAGGGGGAGGCAGCGGGGGCGTTGCAAAGCGACGTGGTCGGTGCGCTTGCCGCAATAAACCCCCAAATGTCTGTGGACCGAGCGATGTCGGAGTGGAGTGATACCCCCATTGGAGCGGATTTGCGGCCCGAATTCTCACGAAACTTACTGCGAAAAACGGTTGTGAACGGGAATGGGCTAACCACAATAGAGTTCGATTCGTTGAATTGCGACGATCTACTGGAAAACGAAGGCGAACTAAATTCATTAAACCGTGATCGGTTTGCACCGAAACTTTGGAACCATTCGGCACAAACCGATGTCTAAATGCCGATTGCACGCACGGCGAAGGCGTAATCACCCTATTTCGTTGACAATGCAGCGAGTGTGGGTAAGATGGGCAGAATTCGTCCTTAATCCGGTCTCGTCGTCCTAGGTCGATCTAATCGAACACGAATGTCCGAAACAGTTGTAAGAGTCATGATTGTTTTCGGACCCGAGGCTTCCCCCCAATCTCTACTTTTATCTTGCTGAGAGAAACAGATGAGACATCTGCGTCAGTTGCTTGGTCGCTCTGGATGGCCGCAGGCCGAAAAACGACGAATCGAAAAATCTTCCCGAAGCGGTCAGAAACGGCGACTGATTAGTGAGCTGTTGGAGCGACGTGAGTTGCTCGCTGGTGATATTCTGGCCAGTAGCTATCACAATGCCTCGATGCCGACCGACGTCGATGCGAATCAGCAGGTCACGCCGCTTGATGCGTTGATGGTGATCAACTACCTGAGTCAGCCAGGTGCTGGGGTCCAGGGTGAACAGATCAGCGGTTTTGTTGACGTGAACGATGATGGCCAAGTGAGCGCGTCCGACGCGTTGATGGTGATCAACGAGCTCAACCGTCTCGGCGAAGGCGCCGGCGACCCCGTGATCGAGTTGCAACTTCGAGCGCTCGGTGGAGATGCCAACGGCGACATCCTCTCGAGCACGACCAACGGCGACGGGACTCGTGTGATCGATGTTTCGGTAGGGCAAGTTTTCGATCTCGAGATTTCTTACCTCGATTTGCGTGGCGATGGCGAAACCAACGGTGTGCCGGATCGACGTGGAGTGTTCCAGCTTGTGTCGGACATCAAGGTGGGTGGCGTCGGAATCACCGATCCCGGCAGTTTTGTGGTGCCATTGATCAGCGAGGCCCAGCAGTTGTCCGTCGGTAGCGAGCTTGAAACAGCTTTCCCCGACAGCACACTGCTGCTGCGGATTGAACTCACTGATGCGGACGGCGATATTGTCAGTACGAACAATATTGATATTCTTGCGGACGCCTTTGTCGCAGATCCGGCGGGCACGGTCGCGGCAGCGCTGCCGACAGTTGAAACGGCCGATGGAGTGGCGTTCACGGCGGATGATTTCGAGATCATTCAGATCCCAGGAGAGAATACGCCAGGCGGAACCGCCGACGATTTTGTGCTTCAGGTGCGCTTTAAAGGTGCTGACAAAATCGGCCAGGATCAACTGAATGTCAATTTAAAGCCTCGTATTCAATCGGGAACCTTTACGTTCCCATTGGATCAAGCGCAGGTTCCTCACGCCACGCGTGAATTTGCGGTGACCAATGGGTTGCCGGATCCTCCGGATAACATCGACTACTCGCTGGACTTTGCCAGCCGTTCGATTGGTCAGCGCAGTTTCTACTCCAACACCGGTGCACGAGGGGTCTTTAATCCGTCCGATCCGGACCAGTTGTTCAATGAAATTCGTGGGCTGGGTTCGACAAGCATTGTTCCCGATGTGACCGGTGCGGATGAGAACACGCTCAACGATCCCTTCGATTCCTACAGCATTCCGATCTTCATCAAAGAAGCGGTAAACGGGCTCGAGTTTAGCGTCAACATGGGCGAAGACGCGGAAGCGATTTTGATCTATGGGTTCTTGGATCCATCGACTTCTCAAGACGGACTCGTCGCGGCTTCGGCCACCTTCGGCACGAGCACGGAGATCAATGTCGTTGCAACAACGGCGGGTGAAGAATTCAACGGTGTCAGAATTCTATTCAACGGTGGCGGTGCTGGCGATGTCGCGCCGACCGCGGCGTACGATACCAACAGCAAAGAGATCACCGTTACTTACAACTCGCAAGCGGCGACCGTCGCGAATCGAAGCTACAACGCGATTGCAGCGGCGATCAATGGACTGGCCGCATTTGATGCGGACGTGGTGACCGGTGGTGATGGAGCGGCTGCGTTTGTCGAGCCCGCAAGCACCCCGGAACTTGCTGGAGGTGGCGAACCTCGATCGATCGTTACCGAAGACCGATTGACTCTTGACGAAGACGCGCGGTTCATCATCAACGCGTTGCCGATCGGCAGCGTTCAACAGCCTGGCGTCTTGGGTTTTGCCACGGCATCCGCGTCGATCGACGAAGATGCGGGCACCGTCACCTTGACCGTCAATCGTACGTCCGGCAGCGATGGTGAAGTCACCGTCAACTACGCAACCGCCGATGGATCCGCAGCAGCGGGTTCCGACTACACCGCGAAGAACGGGACGCTGACGTTTGCCGAAGGCGTGACCTCGCAAACGATCGTCATTGACATTACCAATGACAGCGAAGATGAGCCGGATCAAGACTTCACCGTGACATTGAGTGTTCCCGGTGGTGGAGCCACGCTTGGAACGGATGTCGCAACGGTAACGATCGTTGATGACGATGAGCCGGTCGTGGTGCCTGGTTCGCTGGCTCTCGCCGATGCTGCAATCTCGGTGAATGAAGGTGCCGGAACGGCCACGTTTACGATCAACCGCAGCGGTGGCAGCGATGGATCGGTTTCGGTCACCTACGCAACCTCCAACGGGACGGCGACAGCAGGCGAGGATTACACTGCGGTCAATCAATCGGTGACGTTTGCCGCTGGTGAAACGACCAAGACCGTGATGGTGGCGATCACCGATGACGCGGTTGTTGAAAACGACGAAACGTTTACGCTGACTCTCTCTGCTCCTACCAACGGAGCCACGCTGGGCACCGTGACGACGTCGACCGCGACGATCATTGACAACGATAACCCGACGCCGGTACCAGGTGTGTTCGTCATCGCGCCGGCAACGGTGACCGTGGATGAAGACGCAGGGACGGTTCAGTTCACGGTCAATCGAACGACGGGCAGTGATGGTGCAGTATCGGTCGGTTACGCGACGATGAATGGGACGGCGACGGCAGGAGAAGACTACACGGCTGCTTCCGCGACGCTAGACTTTGCCGACGGTGAAACAAGCAAGATCTTTACGGTTGCAATCACCGACGATTCGGTTGACGAAAGCGACGAGACGTTTTCGGTTACCTTGAGCAATCCCACCAATGGGGCGAGTCTCGGGGCCGTTGCGACTTCGACGGTCACGATCGCCGACAATGACGAGCCGGTTTTGCTTCCGGGAGTGCTGTCGATTGATCCTGCCGCCACGACGGTGAACGAAGATGCCGGGACGGTGACCTTCACGGTGAATCGAACCGCTGGCAGCGATGGCATTGTCACGGTCGCATACGCCACGGCCAATGGAACGGCGACGGCGGGTGCCGACTACACGGCGACCAGCGGGACGTTGAATTTCGCTGCGGGTGAAACCTCAAAAATGATCACCGTACCGATTCTCGACGATACGGTTGATGAATCCAGTGAGACCTTTACCGTCACGATCAGCAATCCGACGGGTGGTGCGACCCTCGGAGCTACTCAAGTTTCGACGGTGACGATCACCGATAATGACGAGCCGGTTTTGCTTCCCGGAGTGCTGTCGATTGATCCTGCCGCCACGACGGTGAACGAAGATGCCGGGACGGTGACCTTCACGGTGAATCGAACGGCTGGCAGCGATGGAATCGTTACGGTTGCGTTCGCCACCGCCAATGGAACGGCGACGGCGGGTGCCGACTACACGGCGACCAGCGGGACGTTGAATTTCGCTGCGGGTGAAACCTCAAAAATGATCACCGTACCGATTCTCGACGATACGGTTGATGAATCCAGCGAGACCTTTACCGTCACGATCAGCAATCCGACGGGCGGTGCAACCCTCGGAGCCACTCAAGTTTCCACGGTGACGATCACCGACAACGATGAGCCGGCTGTGGTTGCAGGTGTACTGTCCATTTCGCCCGCCAACCGTACCGTCGATGAGGATTCGGGGACTGCGACCTTCACCGTCACGCGAACCGGTGGTAGCGATGGCGTCATCACCGTCAAGTATGCAACGGCCAATGGCACGGCGACGGCAGGTGCTGACTACACCGCGACCAGCGGAACGTTGGAGTTCGCGGATGGTGAAACCTCGAAATCATTTACCGTGCCGATCCTGGAAGACGCGATCGATGAGCCGAACGAGACCTTTACCGTCACGATCAGCGATCCGACGGGCGGAGCCAGCCTTGGAACCGCAGTCGTCTCGACGGCGACGATCATCGATAATGATGTAACCGCCTCGCCAGGTGAATTCACGATTTCGCCAGCGACCCGCTCGGTGGATGAATCAGGACCAACGATTTCGTTCACGGTCACGCGTACCGGCGGCAGCGACGGTGCGGTATCGGTCTCCTATGCGACCAGCGATGGTAGTGCAACCGCCGGTGCCGACTACACCGCGAAGTCCGATACGTTGGACTTTGCCGATGGCGAAACAAGCAAAACCATCACCATCAATATTCTCGAAGACACGATCGATGAGCCGAACGAAACGTTCCGGGTGACGCTCAGCAGTCCCACCGATGGGGCGACGCTCGGCACGGCAACCGTGTCGACGGCGATCATTGTCGATAACGACGATGCTCCGATTGGAACGTCAACGATTTCGGGTTCGATCTTCATCGATCAGATCGAAAACCTTGAGGAAGTGACGGAGTCGTTGGGTGCGGTTGAACCGGTTCGCGATGGTGAGCAAGACGCTGACGAGAGGGGTTTGGTGGGCGTCCTGGTTGAGCTTCGAAAGCCTTCGGGTGAGGTCGTCGCTTCGGCGTTGACCGATGCCAACGGGGCCTATGAGTTTACCGGAGTGCCCGAAGGATCCTATGTGCTTACCTTTGGTGTTTCGAGCGACAACGTTTTCTTGGCTGGTACCAATGAGGTTCCTGTGACCGTCGGTGCAGCGACCAGCGTTGTTCCCGGCAACCTTGCCGTTTATGGAACCGCCGGGGCGCTCGGCAGTGTCGATATTTTGGCATCGAGCTACCTCCGCAACAACGAAGCGTTGATCGAATCGTCCGACAGCGGTCGTCGTGGGGGTGTGGTTTCGCTCGACGGTTCGGGTAACCAGATCTTCTTGATGGCGGCGGATGGATTCGACAGTGTCGAGTACATCGAAGTGTTGCTGAACAGCACTCGAGATAAAGCGATCATGACGATTGTCGACAATGGCGAAGTGTTGAGTGCCGTGCTCAGCAAAGAAGAGTTTGTGGTGAACCGTGCGGGAACCGCGCTGCAGTTCTTCGGCGGCTATGATGACCACGATGACTTTGGCTTTGCGGGTATGGAAACGGCTGGATCCAACGGCTTCAGTCAAGCGGCCGTGGACGCCTTGTTCGCCCGAGCAGAGCAAAAAGCGGTTTAGCTCGCTACCCGTCGCTAGCGGAACTTGAACGTGATACAAAACCCTGCTTGGATTTCCAATCAGGGTTTTTTCTTGCCCCTTGTCCGGTTGTCGACCCCATGCATTCGATCCGACTCCGCTATCCGTGGACGAAACAGTTTCAGGGGTCTTCGGACGTTTTTCGCGTGAACGTTCCGGAACCCATTGGACCTGCCTCAACAGGGGTGAAATCGAGGGAAGCCCTCTACATTCGAACGTTCAATTGCCCGACTGGGATCGTCGAGAACACGTCGGTGAAGCTCTGTATTTCTAACTGGATCGGCCGGCTGAGTTCTTTGACCCTCAACGGCAGTCCGTTGGCGATCAGCGAGCCTCCGTTGGAAGTCGAGATCGCAGCCGTGCTTCAATCACACAATCGCCTTGTGCTTGAACTCAAGCCGACGAATGGGGAAGGGTTAGGCCTGTGCGGTGATGTGACCTTGCGGATGGAAGGATAACGATTTAACCACACACCCGATTTCGACCGCCGCGTTTGGCGTCATACAAGCATTGGTCCGCTTGCTCAAGCAAAGCGTTTGGCGTCAAAATACTCGCGTTCAGGCAAGCCAAGCCGAAGCTGGCTGTAATCGGTAGCGGCCCGACGGATGTGGCAAACGGAGTGTCCGCAATGATCGCTCGGCACCGCTCGGCCATGATTCGGCCTTCTTTGCAATCGGTGCCACAGAGCATCAAACAGAACTCTTCGCCGCCGTAGCGAGCCAGCATGTCATCTTCGCGGCAAACTGACGAAACGCGGCCACCAAATTCGCGAAGGACTTCGTCACCCGCTAAATGGCCGTAGGTGTCATTCACGCTCTTGAAATGATCGATGTCAAGCATCAACACGCAAAGCGAGAGCTGTTGCCGGTTTGAGCGAGCGATCTCTCGCTGCATCGATTCAATCAGATAGCGTTTGTTCAACGTCCCTGTTAATGCATCGCGTGTTAATGCGCCGTAGACCGTTTCGTGATACTGTGACTCGATGCTGCCCGCCGACAAGAACTTAAACAAAAAACTGCCGATCCGAATCGTATCGCCTGAACAGAGTCGTCTCTCGGTGACCGCATGTTCATTGACGAGTGTGCCATTGGTGCTTCCGAGATCACGAACGAAGTAGCCCGCTCCTTCACGTCGGATTTCGGCATGACGTCGTGACACGCTGCTATCAGGCAGGACGATGTCGACATCGCTATCTCGTCCGATTTCCAGAAGGTCTTCTTCGATCAAGACCATCCCATCGACCACATCGGGCGGGTAGATCTGGACCAAACAAGATTCCTGCGTCGTCGCCTCGGCTAGGAAGTCGCCCGTTGATTGTTGTAGCGTCGCGTCGTTTTCCTCGCCGTCGTAGCAGGGAACGACTTGTGCAGGGCCTGTAAGGGGTGAGTTGAAGTCTTGAAGCGAAGTCATCGGTGTGGTGTGGGTTGAAGGTGGCTATTCGCAAGCGAACCCATTCGCTGCTTCGCAAAAGTGGGTCACGCAAGGTGTTGCAGCCAGGTTTTTAGCGGAATCGGCATCGCTTTGAAGGCATGCTCGCAACCGAGGTAGCGATGGTATCGAATCTGCAAGTCGTAACAGTCGCCCTTAGTAAGCCACCTCGCAACCAACGTAGAAGCCGATCCCTGGCCGGTAAACGCCGTATCCGGAACGATAGTCGATGTGCTCGCGATAAAACTTATCGGTCAGATTCTCGACACCAGCGGTGAGGAGCCACTGATCGATTCGGCGATACGTTCGCAAGGTGTAGATCGTGAATCCGGGTGTTTCGATTTCTTCAAGCGTCGCAGCCACGCGATCTTGGTTGTCGACGATCCGTGCCATCAACTCGATGCCCCATCGCTTTTCTGGGGATGGGTCTTGCAACAAAATCCCCAGACGTGTTTCGAGGGGCGAAATGCCGGGAAGCGGCTCACTTTCGACGTCCAAATTGCCACTCCGATCAATGAATTCGCTGCGGCGGGCTGGATTCGTGCGGTGATGGTCGCGACCTTCGACATAGCTCATGATGCCAAACAAAGTGACGTAGTCGGACGCTGCGTATTGACCGTAGGTTTCAAATCCAGCAATCGTTGCAAGGTCGGTGTTGACCATCGAGGCTCCTTGCTGGAATCCATCGACTGTTCCCGCCGGATCAAACAGATCGTAAGTGATGTAGTCCTTGATCCACGAATAGTAACCGTGCAGTCCAAAACTGACATCTCGGTCCTCGAAACGGGTGCCAACATCCAGTTGAAACAAGCGCTCGGGATTCAGTTCGGGATCACCTTGCAAGAACGTTAGCCCTCGTTGTAAGGAACCAATGAAGGCGCTTTCCGAGTACATTTCCGTCAACGTCGGTTGACGCTGCGCCGTCCCCATCCCGGCATCGACCGTCCATCCTGGACGCAGCTTGTACTCACCCGTTAAGTAGGCGGCACCGAGCACAAAGTCTTGATCGAGTTCCGCATCATAGAGTTCGGACATCCCGACCGGTACACCGTCGACGTACTCAGTGGAATCGGTAAAGATCCCATCGAGTCGAGCCCCGGCTGTCACGGTCAAGCACTCGTTAATCTGTTCTACATCCTCGACAAACAACCCGATGTCGACGCTATGGCTACGTGGGATCGGAAAGTTGTTGTCGTCGGCGGGCGCGTTGGGTTCAATGTCATTGAGCTCTTGGTTCAAGACGATCATGTCGGTGCCAAACGTCAAATGCCCATTGCAGGTGAAGTAAGTGCTTTCCAAGCGGTAACCACCTGAAAGCGCATCACCGTCGGTAATCCCGTAGCCGTCAAACAGTGCCGGGTCACTCGGTTCGAGGGTTTCTTGAAGTGATGGGATCTGCCAATTTTTCCCCGCTCGAAGTGTGTCGCCCTCAAATCGAGTCCGGTTGTACCAGACTTCGGCAACGAACAGATCCGCGAAACCGGGTGCTTCGTTGGTGTAGGTGACCTCATAGCCATCGGTGACTAGGAAGTTCAAGTCGAATACCAATCCGGGGAACTCGACATCGGTTTGATCCAATCGCAGAAGATTGAATTCCAAGCGTTCGTTGCACGTCAAATCAACGCCGATTGCAGCAAAAATGTCTCGGGACTTGTAACTGGTGGGCAAGTAGAAATCGTCTTCGCCGGTTTCGTAATCATTGCCGGTTTGGTGTCCGTAGCTTACGTAATAACCGTAGTCTTGGCTGCCGCCCCAAGCCGATTGCCGACCGGCCCATTGTTGGCCATTGGTGTTGTAGGTCACGCTGGTCAAGCCGTGCAGCTCCGAGCCATTTTCGAACCGAGGTGATTTGATGAAGTCCATATCGACGAATCGAAACCCGGGGCCATAGCGTGCGGCATAGGGACCTTTGATGAGAATGACATCCTCGATCAGCCGTGAATCGAGTTTGTTCATCATCGTATCAAGGTCCATCCTCGCCGGTGCCCAATACGATCCCGACGCAAGGACTTGTCCAACTCGCTGACCGCGGACTCGCGTGTCGGTGATGATGGGAGTTCGATTTTGAACGGCGACGCCGTGGGCCGATTTCGACTGACGCAATAGGTCCCCGATGTCTCGTGTCTTTCGTCCGACCGCTTCGGCGGCGAAAACCGCGTCGGCAGCAGGTGAGGTTGCTAGGCCTCGACGTGCGGCCGGAAGATCTTCGATCTGGTCGACGTCCCCGAAGAGTTTGTTGATTCGTTCATCAAACGCTAAGGGAGAGGGGGCGTTGGGTGCTTGTTCGGCGGTCCCCCTGCCCTGCCCTGCCCCGCGATCTGCAGCCGCGTCTTCCATCCCAGGATTTATTGGGGCGACCGGCGTTTGTAGCTGGATGCCAAGACCGATCTGCGCGCAACAGGTTGGCGGTGAAAGCAGGCGACTTCCGACAAGCAGCGTGAGCAATGCAAGGGTCAATCGCAATTCGGGACAGAGACTTGCCCGATCGCATTCCATCTTGAATCCTTTCTTAATTGGCTGACGGCATCATGCCCATTTCAACTCACGCTCGTATCCACATCGACCCGCCCGCTGTCATCATTTAGACTCGGATGCAGCACTGGCCATCCGTCAATGAAAAAGGAAAATCGCGGGAAAGTGGAGCCGAGCTCGGTCCCCAATTCCACTCAAGCATCGGGTGGGGTCTCGGTGGCAGTGCTTGTTTGTGCACCTTCCGCCCTGTTTTCAAGCAGCCGGCGCTGCGCGTCACTCAACTTGAGCGAGCCCGCCAATTCGCTGATTTGGTCCCAATCACGTTGGTCCTGAGCGCTCAACTGGTCATGGTCCCTCAGGATCTGATACGCCAAGGTGGCCTCTTCAAGGTGTTGCAGGGCTTCGCTGGGAACCGTATTCCATTGCAGCTTGGCCATTGCGATGTGCGTCTGTGCTAGACGTCCGAGCAGTTCTGCGGTTGCTTGCTGTTGTAGCATCGACTGATAGGTTTTCAGTGAGCCTTGAAGCAGACGCTCCGCTTCTTGCTGTTGTTTCGGTTCGCCGTCAAGCAGCAAGCGTCCGAGGTTCCCTTCGGCCGTCGCCAAGTTGGTTCGGAAAAAGGAATCACTATCGGTCAATTGCCATGCAGCTTCAAGTTCGAGGATGGCTTGGCGATAATCGGCACATGCTTGTTCCTTTCGTTCCAATCGGATCCATGTTGCGGCGCGTCGAAGGCGACTATGAGCAAGGAATTGAAGATCGTCGACTCTCCCGGCATGGGTTTCCTGCCAATCTTGGATGTCCTCAATCAAGACGGTCCATGCTGCGCTGGCCAGCGTGTCAAGAAGTTGTTGTTCCAGCACGGAGGCGCACTCCGTTTGTGCAGTACGCGATAGCTGTTGGTCGCTCGGTCGGCCGCGCCGATTTGCCAACCAACGCGACCAATACACGGCTGTGTTAAGTGATTTGATGTTCGCGTTTTCTGGGGTTCTTCGATGGATCGCCAGTTCCAACCGCGCTGCTGCCGAGGCGACTTTGCAGATGAAGTCCGATTTGATTGCGTCTTGCTGATGTTCGGCGGTCCTCAACCGATGGTGCAACCATTCGCGACAAGCTTCCCATTCACCGATGCATACGTTTCCACTGGCCAAGGAGGTTTGTCCGATCACGGCATTGATTTGATCCAAACGGATTTTCTCCGTCAAAGAGGGTGCGAATGCCGCGGAGAACGCAACGCTGCGAAGGGCTGTACGGGAAGACTCTGTTTTCGCCAAATTATGAAGTAACTTAGCAGCCTGTGTGTAGTGGGACTGCGAAGCTGCCGAATGATCGGTCAGTCGATACAAGTCTCCGAGTCGCAAATGGCACTTCGCTCTTTCATGGATGGCGATCGTCGTCGTCAAATGATCGCGAGCGGATCCATGGCGATCGCTTGAGTTGTTGCCTGTGAACGTCACGGGTGATGCAATCAGTCGTTCATATTGCTCTGCTGCTTGGTTGAGGAGTTGCTGTCTCAGCGGTTGCATTCCGGGATAGAACTCAAGCGAACCACTCAGGTCAATCAGCCATGCATCGGTAGCGTCACGAGCTTCCATCAACCGGTCGACCGCAACTCGATGCGCGGATTGCGCTTCCAGTCTCGCTGTCCGCTCTGACAGATGGGCACGGTGAACGATGAGCCCGAACAAGGTGGATAGGATGAGCAGTGCGAAGACGGAGATTGAAATCGACGCCGCAAGCGAACGGTTCCGACGACACCAACGCGCGGTCCGGTCGATCAGCGATTCACAATGCACCGACACTCGGTCGCCAGCGAGGAATCTGCGAACATCTTCAGCAAGGCTTTCCGCGGATGCGTAGCGAGCGTTTGGCGACGCCGCCATCGCCGTGTCAACGATGGCCGCTAAGGGTTTGGGTGTTGCGGGTTGACACGTTCGAATCGGAGCGTATTGTTCGCTTTGAACTCGGTTTAGCACTTCGTTGACGCTGAGCCCAGCATGGGGATGCCGACCGGCGATGATTTCATAGAGCATGACGCCGAGCGAATAGATGTCCGAATGCTTACCAAGTCTTGCGAGATCTCCTCGAGCTTGTTCGGGTGACATGTACGCCGGAGTGCCGACGATGGTTCCGTCGGTTTCGGTGATCGATGTTCTTTGTCCATCCGTGTTGACTTGTTGAGCAAGTCCCCAATCGAGAACGATGGTTTCACCATACGCGCCCACCATTACGTTCGCTGGTTTCAAATCGCGATGAAGGATGCCGCGAGTATGAGCGTAGGCAACCGCGTTGCAAATATCGACATAACGATCCAGCAACGGCGCGATGACGTCTTGCAGTTCCGAGCATCGCAGCGGTTTCGACCGATCCGTCGTCGCAGCGTGTCGTTGCCGAATTTGCTGACGCAACGTTCCGCCTTCGAGCAACTTCATCACATAGTAGGCGTTGCCATCGCCGTCGCTGCCGAGTTCGTGAACGGGGACGATTCCCGGATGCTGCAATTGGCTCGTGATTTTCGCTTCGTGAAGAAATCGATCCGTTACGAGAGGCGAATTGGCATTGGTCGCAACGATTTTCTTAACCGCAACTTCACGGTCCAGTTGGCGGTCCACGGCCCGGTCGACGATGCCCCATCCGCCGCGTCCCAGTTCGCCGACACGGGCATAGCGATCTGCGTGCCCGGCGGCGATTGCGAACACGCCCGCTTCGCTGGCGTGGCTGAGGGCGGACGCGTTTGAAGGATCGACTTTGGCAGGGCCGATGGTTGCAGCGTCAAGTTTATCGGCCTTCCCTTGAGCCTTTTTCGAGCGCCGCGACGATCGACGGGGTCGGTTCGATTTTGACTCGGTCGGAGGTGTTTCCACCGAATCACGGTCACGGGATGCCCCCCCCAAGGTAGGCGTCGGCTCGGAAGACTCTGGGTGCGGCATGGAACAGTCGTAACGGTGATGGCAATTTGGAGGCGTCTCTCGACGCAGTTCAGCGTCAGGACGGATCTCAAGGTTGCCAAAACGTAGCTTAAAATTGCCGGCATCATTCAAGGAAACTCCATCTTCGTTGGAGTTCACGCTTTCGATGGGCAGCGAATCTTTCATTCCACCGTGTGGACAATCAGCATGTTGTGCGCTTTCTTGATCACTCCAGTGCCGGTCACCAAGACGACTTGATCCTCCGCCTTCAAATTCATGTTTGCCCGCCCCCATTGGCAAATTTCATCAATGAACTTTGTCGTATGCTCAAACTGATCGGATCGGATCGGCTTGATGCCCCACAACAGATTCATGCGACGTAGTGTCGCCGAGGAATCGCTGACTCCCAAGGTCGGCACGCGACTGCGGCTTTGGCTCTTGACCCATGCGGTGTCGCCACTTTTGGTCACGATCACGATCAGCTTCGCATCGATGGACTCGGCGATATTGGTCGCCGCATCGGTGACGGCCGTGGTGATGGCATGAACACGTGTGTTGGGATGGTGGCATGGGGTAGGATGCTTCAGCATTTCCCGCTCGGTGCAGATCATGATTCGATTCATCATTTCAACCGATTGCACCGGATAATGCCCAATGGCCGTTTCACCGCTCAGCATGCAAGCATCGGCACCGTCGAGTATTGCGTTGGCTACGTCACTTGCCTCCGCTCGCGTGGGCCGACTGCTGTCGTGCATCGACTCGAGCATTTGAGTGGCCACGATCACCGGTTTCATTTTTTGCTTGCAAACCGAAATGATTCGTTTCTGGGCGACGGGGGTTTCTGCCACATCGATTTCGACGCCCAAATCACCTCGGGCGACCATGATGCCATCGGACACGTCGACGATCGCATCAAGGTGCTCGAGCGCTTCGGGTTTTTCGATCTTGGCAATCACCAACGCCTGCGATTCGTAACTGACCAACAGATTTTTCAGGCTCTGAACATCTTCCGGTTTTCGCACAAACGACAAACTGATGAAATCGATTCCGTTTTGAGCTCCCCAGATGGCGTTGTCCACATCGGTTTTGCGCATGGCGGAAACAGACAACCTGACTCCTGGTAAGTTGATGCCTTGTCGGCTGCGCACCGTACCGCTGGCGGTCACGCAGCAATCCGCTCGATAGTGAGTCACGTTTTCGACCTTCATCGATACCATGCCGTCGGCTAACATCACACGGTCGCCGACACTCAGCTCGTCAACCAGTTTGGCGTAGGTGCTGGTGAGTTCGTGATCCGTCGTGGAGGCATCACCTCGGATGAAGGAGAACGTCTCGCCGATGTCACAGGTCAAGGGATCCGTGATCAGTTGTCCGAGTCGGATTTTCGGGCCTGCCAGATCAAGCAGGATGGCTGGGTCGAAACCGGTTTGCTTGCCCGCTGCGCGGATGTTGGCAACGACCGTTTCATGCTGGAGGCGGTCGCCATGAGCGGTGTTGATGCGAAAGACATCCACTCCGGCTTCGATCAATTCGGCCAGTTTCTCGGTGCTGCTACATGCAGGACCGACCGTGGCGACGATTTTTGTGGACGCTTCCGCGATTCGAGGGCGTGACATTACGAGCATTTCCTTGAAGAGATTTTATGCCGGAAGAGGCAAGTCCGCCCAATTTACTTAGGGATGCCAATCAAAAGTAGTCCAAATGCTATTGAAGCCGATCGACGGGTCTCTTTACTCTTCGTGAGATGCGAACCAAACCGAACAATCTCGATGATTCAAAGATTTCAGGGGGAAACGGGATGCAGGCGGAGCCTTCGACTCGATTGCGAACAGATAACGCTAGCCAGACCGGCGACCAAGTGCTTGGTCAATACATCCCGCTGCTCTATCACTACAACATGCTCCAAGACGAGGAGCGTGTCGGTGCTTTCAAGGCGGCGATCGACTTGCTTGTCCGTCCTGGAATGCATGTCGTCGAACTTGGCGGAGGCACGGGAATTCTGTCCTCTTTCGCGGCGCGTCGCGGTGCACACGTCACCTGCGTCGAACGCAATTCGGAACTCGTCGATTGTTCCCGCCGTCTCCTTGATCAAAATGGCTTGCAGGAAGCAAGTCACGGTGATCTGCGCCGACGCAACCGAATTCGTTCCCGATCATCCCGTGGATGTGGTGGTCTGTGAGATGTTGCACGTTGGCTTGTTGCGGGAAAAGCAGGCACAAGTGATCGCAGCCTTCAAACGCCGTTACCGGCAAACGCATGGCACCAAGTTGCCCGTCTTCATTCCCGAAGCGTCGATTTTGATGGCCCAACCCATTTATCAATCCTTCGATTTTTCAGGCTACCATGCGCCGCTGCCCCTGTTCCAGACGCCCTCATTGGATCAGCCTCGGACGACGCAGTTTGCGGCCCTGACGCCCTACGCAACCATCCACTACAACGAGCCGATTCCGATGCAGTACAATGTCGATGAACCGATCACGGTGACTCGATCTGGCACCATCAACGCCATTCGTTTCGTGACGCAGAATGTTTTAGCGATCAACATACAATGCAAGCAAGCGATCACGTGGCCGAACCAGTGTCTGGTGTTGCCGATTGCGTCGCCGTTTGATGCCGCTGCCAATGATCGCATTCGAGTCAAGTTTGAGTATTACGCCGGCGGCAGCATCGAGCAATTGGCCGCGACGCTGCGGATGTGCCGCTCTCGAGTATTTTTGTAAAGGATGTGGGAGCTGATCGGAAAAGGGTTCAGGCTGTCCCAAGCTCGACCGTATCCATCACCTGATAGCTTGGCCCTCGCTTCTCGAGGAAGCTGGCGATTAACTCGACGGCGTCGACTTCCATTTGGCCGAGCTTCTGTTCGGCATACTGGCTCATCTTCGCGACCACCTCATTGCTGGCCCGCCGGGATCCGCCTTTGGTTCGGCCCAGGGTCAGATGAGGTCGGTAGTCACGCGGTTCTGGCTTGAACCGCAATTCGGCCAACTTCTTTTCCAACTTGGCAACGATGTCACAAAGTGCCCCGGTGGGGTCGGTCACATGGACGCAAAGCACTCGTGGTCGATCAAGACTTGGCAGTCCGCCCACGCCAGCAAAATCTAACTCAAACGGCTCGTAACTTGACGTCACCGAGCGAATCACGTCACAGACGGCCGGGATTTCGGTGTTATCCACTTCCCCAAGAAATTTCAACGTCAAATGCAGGTTGTCGGTTGGCACCCAGCGGATACCATCATTGGGCTCGGACAATTTTTCAACCAACCGAGCTGCATTGGCTGCGACTTGAAGAGAGAGTGGGACGGCGATGAAAGAACGTATGGTTTGCATTCGTCTAAATGTACTCAAATTTGGCAAACGGTCGAGTGACGTGGTGTTTTGTGGAGAGCATTGAAGGCAAATCCATGAGGATCGATTTTAAACCGCCACCGTTTGTTCCACATCGTCTTTACCGAGGTGGGCACCTGCAAACGCTTGCGGCGGTGGTTTCGGACCGTGCACCCGTGTTGATGGGGCGGCAGCATGTCGTGGAACTACCCGATGGTGATGCTGTGGTCTTGCATGAGAATGGTCCCCCTGGCTGGGTGGACGGTGATCCGGCGATGTTGTTGGTCCATGGTTTGTGTGGATGCCATGCCGCACCCTACATGATTCGGTTGGCGTCTCAGTTTTCTGCAAAAGGCTTTCGTGTCTTTCGTCTTGATATGCGCGGATGCGGTGCTGCGTTCGACCTTTCCATGCAACTCACCCACGCCGGTCGGGGCGGTGATTTGGTTTGCGCCCTGGACCGAATTGCCGAGCTTGCTCCCGGCAGTCCGCTGGGCGTGATTGCGGTTTCCCTCGGTGGCAATCAACTCCTTCGCTCGCTTGGACGGATTGGCAAGGGCATCGATTCGCGTCCCGACTGGTTTGATCGACTGGTTCGAGTCGCCGCGGTATCGCCCCCCATCGATCTGCTTCGCTGCAGCGAGAATATGCAACGGCGGATCATGTGGCCCTACAACTACTACTTCGTTCGACAATTGTTGTCTCGGGTTCCACCGCGTGTAAGACAGCGTCCCGATTTTCAGCAACAAATTCTTAAGCGGCGACCGCGCTCCCTGCGCGAGCTTGATGATCAATTGACCGCTCCGCTCAGTGGGTTTGCAACGGCACTTGACTACTACCGTGAATCGAGCGCAGCCGTCCATGCCGAATCCAATCCCGTCCCCACGTTGATCCTCGCGGCCGCCGACGATCCCGTCGTTCCAATTGATTGCTTCGAAGCCTCGGTTCGAAGTTGGCCTGTAACAACAAGGGTTTGTATCTCCGAGCAGGGAGGCCACGTTGGATTCATCGACCGCAACCGAGACTGCTGGATGGACCGCGTGCTCGCCGATTGGTTCGGTTTGCCATCGCCTACTTTTTGATCCACGCGGGTGGCGGTTCGATGTCGTCGGCGCACGGGGTTCCTTGATCCTTACGGCCGCTGCCTTCGAATCGGCTGATCAGTTCCACCGTCATGTCTTCTTCACAGACGATTTGGCAGCTCAAGCGGACGCCGGCTTCGTCAACGCTTTTGGCCTTCAAGGTCTCTTTCTCCGCTTCGGTGATGCTTTCCGGTTCCCCTTCGATGAACCGGACTCGGCAGGTTGTGCAACGGGATTTTCCGCCACAAGCATGCAACTGGTCGGTTCCCGCGTCTTCAACAAGGGCCTTGACCAGTCTTTTTCCCGCAGCAATATCAAACTCGCCAACACCTTGAATCGTCAACTTTGGCATCAATAGCTCCCGAAGGATCATTAAAAGGAGAAGAAAACACTCACACCACGATTCTGCCTACTCTAGCAGCAAAAAGAAATAGGCAAAGACACCATGGATTCTAAACACAGGGCGGTTAGAATGTCGCGTTGGCGCGGAACCGGGGACCTGAGCAGGAATGGCTTTGGGGTTCTCGATCGATGGGTTCGGAAACAGTGGAAGACAAATGATGGATTTGATGTCCGACGATGCAATCGCAGCGTTCGGTCTGCTGGTCGCCGAAGCGGTGGAACGTTTGGTCGACGAGCATGACGAATCGTTCGACAAGCGGGCCGCGATGTTGACGATTGATTCGCCGACACTCAGTCGCGAAGGAAAGCTGCTGCGGTTTCAGTTCAAATTGAAGGGCAATCGCCAATCGACGGTTGTGGCGGGCATCGACATCGCCGCCGAAGAGTCGGAGGAGGACGACGACATTGATTACTCACCCGATACGGTTTCGCTGAAGGCGACGCCGGCGTGCGGCTGCCCTCAGTTTAGAACGTACAATCAATGTGCCCACACGCTGTCCATTGCTTGGTGGCTGCAGGAACAACTCGGTCGCCGTAGCATCAGCGATATCCTGGATTTCTTTGGGGATTTAGAGGTCGATAGCGTCAGCGCCGGTCGGCAATTGGTTGATAACATTCTCAAATTGGCCGACGAGTCGCGGCAACTTGCGACGAGTCAAGACGAGGTAACGCGGGTTCAGTGGCGGATTGGCTTCTCGCGTTCCCGTTACTATGCGCCGATCTCGATCACGCCCTACGAACAAAAGCCTCGCAAGAACAAAAAGGGGTGGACCAAGGGTAAGGAGGTGCGTGGTTTCGAACTGTTGAAACGCGATTTCTCGACTTTTCCGATCGATGGGAAAGTCGCCGCCTTGGTAGCGTCACGAACCTACAGTTTTGACGAAGATCATTACTCCGAGTTTCAAGCGTTACAAAAATTGGTGGGCCATCCCAACGTCGCGTGGGCGGATGGCGAACCGAAGCCCGTGAATGTCTTTTCAGCGGAACTGAGTTTGTCACTGGATCCGGTCGAACGACATTTGGACGAAGAGGAAGCACCGGAGCCAGGAGACCATGCGGCTTCGGCCACTCATTTTCGTCCGGTTGTTCACGTATCGGGCTTCGATTTGGACGTGCGCAAGTGCGAAGTGATTCTTGGTCACAGCAGTCCCGTGGAGCCGTTGGTGATCCTTGCGGACAAAAAACGACACCTGCTGATCATTTGTTCGCTGCGAGATTCGAGAGCGACACGAATTGTTCAGTTTCTGCTCCGCAGCGATATGGAAGAAGTCGTTTTGGATGCGGAATCGGCCGGTCGATTAGCCGTGGGGTGTGCGGCGGTTGATTCGCTGGTTCGCGTGGACTTGCCTGCACAACTCGCCGGTCCGATTGAACCGATCCAAGGCGAGTTGGTTTTCGAACTTCGTCCGCGGCCGGGTGCCGGGATGTACATTTCGCTGGCCGTTCATGACGACCGTTTTCGTGAAGTTCACGTTCCAGGGTCGCCGCCTGCGATTGTGCCCTGCTTGACCGAACGGGGGCCTGTCCGGCTCGAGCGCGATCTGGTTCAGGAAAAGCAAGCTGTGGATGAAGTCGTTGAAAGATTTGGACTTGCAGAGCTTGGCAGTGAAGGAGCCTATCGCTGGGTCGTCGAGACGGATGAAACGGCCCTGGATGTGCTGGGGCGTTTGTATGAAGGGGGTGAGAACACGCCTCGAATGATCTGGCCCGAAGGACAATCGATTCGCGTCCGAGGTGAATTGACGCCATCCGCATTGCGTGTCCAAATCGATGACAAACGGGATTGGTTTGGATTGACCGGGTCGATCACCCTTGATGGGCAGGACATTCCTTTGGCGGATCTGCTGTCGGCGGTGCGAGAGAATCGATCGCTCGTTCGCGTTGGCGACCGAGAGTTTGCGAAGATCAGTGAAGCATTCCGTAAACGACTTCAGCAACTCGGTGATACGGTGGTCAGCGATCGTGACACCATGAAGATCCCCGACGCGGCCGTGCCAGCATTGCAAGAGTTGCTCGGTGACGATGTGCCGATCGAAGCGACGGCGCGGTGGCACGAATCGATCAAGCGACTGGAATCATTGGCAGGCTGGTCGCCAGAAAAACCGGCTGGGCTTGATGCGACGCTGCGTGACTATCAATTGGATGGATACCGTTGGCTGGCAAGACTCAGCAAATGGGGTGTCGGTGCGGTCTTGGCGGATGACATGGGCTTGGGAAAGACGGTGCAAGCGTTAGGCGTGTTGCTTGATCGCGCTTCCGACGGTCCCGCTTTGGTGGTTGCACCTACGAGCGTCGGAGACAATTGGATGCGGGAAACCGAACGGTTTGCTCCCTCGTTGACGTCGTATTTGTACCGCGACTCGGATCGCCAAAAGTTGATCGATTCAGTAGGTCCCGGCGACCTGGTGATTGTCAGTTACCAATTGGTCCAGCGGGATGCGAAGAAATTTGCGACGCGAGATTGGAACACGTTGGTGCTTGACGAAGCTCAGTTTATCAAGAACTCGCAAACGAAGACGTCGCGTGCGATCCGGCAGATCAATGCTGATTGGCGGATTGGATTATCCGGTACGCCGCTCGAGAATCACCTCGGGGAATTGTGGAGTCTATTCCGTACACTCAGTCCAGGGCTGCTTGGATCGTGGGACCGATTCCGCAATCGTTTTGCGGATCCGATCGAACGACACAAAGATAGCGACCAACGTGAATCCTTAGCTCGTTTGGTCCGTCCGTTTATTTTACGCCGCACGAAAGATAAGGTGTTGAAGGAGTTGCCGGCGCGAACCGAGATTACGTTGCATGCGGAGCTTAGCCCTGCCGAACGGAAGCGCTACGAAGACGTTCGCATCGCCGCGATTGCAGAGTTAAGTGGTGAGGGAGTCGACGATTCACAAGCGGGCCAGCAACGCATTCGCACCTTGGCATGGCTCACGCGACTGCGCCAATTGGCTTGCCATCCGCGTTTGGTCGATCCCGGTTGGAAAAAACGATCCGCCAAGTTGGACCTGCTTCTCGAACTCGTAGAGGAATTGCGAGAGGGTGAACATCGCGCGCTAGTCTTTAGCCAGTTCGTGAAGCACCTCAGTGTGGTTCGCCAATCGCTCGACGAACGTGGGATTCAATACCAGTATCTCGATGGGTCAACGCCCGCCGCCGAGCGGCAACGCCGCGTGGATGCATTCCAAGAGGGTGAAGGAGAGTTGTTCCTGATCTCGCTCAAGGCGGGCGGGACCGGCTTGAATCTGACCGCAGCGGATTACGTGATCCACCTCGATCCTTGGTGGAATCCAGCTGTCGAAGATCAAGCGACGGACCGGGCACATCGGATCGGTCAGCAAAAACCGGTGACGGTGTATCGTTTGGTCGCAGAAGGGACCATCGAAGAGCAGATTTTGCAATTGCACGCCGACAAACGCGAGCTGGTTGCAGGCGTGCTCGATGGTACCGATCGGGCCGCGAAGATGAACACCGATGATCTGATTCAATTGATTCGTGAAGGGGTACAGTCTTAACAGAGTGTCCCGTCTCGCTCCCCCCTCCCAAACAATAGTGAAAAGAACGGATGCGCAGCATCGGTGTCACTGACGGGGTTCGCTTTATTCGTCTGCGATCGCGCCCAGCGGTGACAACCTAGTCCTCAATCAAGCGACTGCCTAATTTAGAAAAATGAGAAAAACTCGAAAACCCTCAGCGTTTTGCGGGTGTATTGGAGGTTACGAAGACTTCAATCCACTTACTCAACGGAGGGTTTCGAGTGTGCAACTTGACAAGGGATATCCCGGTCGACGGTGCGCCAAGGGTGCTACCGGTTCCCGGCGGACGACCGACCGTCGGGGACTCTTTTCTAAGAGATCATTGGACACCGGAGCCATACCTCCAAAAAACCTTGAGTCTGGGTTCCGCGCGCTTCGGTCGGATGAGCCGGTTTTTTGACCGAGGAGTCCGAGAGCCACCTCACCCATGAACCGCACCTCCGTGCAACAGGCTTTCCCATGTTCGCAGCACCAGCGCGAACCGCAAGGCAGCAATCATTCGCAGCGGTTTGTCGAAAGTCCAGAGCGAAATCTCGTCACCTACCCCGCAGATGTATTAGACACCACCCGAGATGCGCGGTACAACGAGCCCAGAGGGAGAGGTAAATCCTGTATGTCTTTTTCAATCAAAACTTAAAAACCGGACGACCTCTTTTTGGGGGAGAAGGGTTGGGGATGAGGGGGTGTGCGCTGGAGTTTAGCCTTCAGGCGACTGCGGGTTGCGCTCGTGCGGCTAAAGCCTGAACTCCAACCTCTCTCCCCGCGAGCACGCGTGGAGAGGGGAGCCCGTTTCGTCTCGGGTTGTCATGGGGACGCATTCAATACCACTTCATTAGCTCCACAGCACTTGGTCACCCTCGCTTGCTGTCGCGAGACGGTTCTCTTTTGCCATTTCGTGACCAAAGGTCAAAAAATACCGCCGTTGCCCCACGGGTGACGAGACACACCGTATCATAGTGCTTATAATTCAAATCCCCGAATAGGGCGATTTCCTATTCTTCCCACCTTCGTTACCTCTCTAGGAGTTTTCCTCATGCAGAACAACGCTTCTCGCCGTACGTTTTTAAAACAATCGACTGCTGTGGCAGCCGGTGCCGCCATCGCCACCAACGTCGCCCGTACCGCGCATGCGGCTGGCAGCGATGAGATCAAGTTTGTATTGGTAGGTTGTGGTGGGCGTGGCAATGGTGCCGCCGATCAGATCATGAACACCAAGGGCAACACCAAGTTGGTTGCCGTCGCAGACGCTTTCCAGAACAAAGCAGATTACGCCGTCTCGCAGTTGGGAAAGAAGCACAAAGAAAAGGTTGCCGTAGATCCGGACAAGATCTTCACGGGGCTCGATGCTTACAAGAATGCGATTGATGTGGAATGCGACTTGGTCGTGATCGCAACGCCTCCTGGATTCAAACCGCAGCAATTCGAGTATGCGGTCAATAAAGGCAAGCACATCTTCATGGAAAAACCGGTTGCTTCGGATGCTCCTGGAGTACGTCGCGTGTTGGCATCGGTCGAAGAGTCGAAGAAGAAGGACTTGATGGTCGGAATCGGACTACAACGTCGCCACGAACCTCGTTATGTCGAGACGATCAAACGGATTCACGACGGTGCAATCGGTGATGTGATTGCCACCCGAGTCTACTGGAATGGGGGTGGCATTTGGTATCGCAACCGCAATGCGGACCAAACTGAAATGGCATTCCAAACCAACAACTGGTATCACTTCAATTGGTTGTCCGGCGACCAGATCTGCGAGCAGCACATCCATAACTTGGACGTGGGTTGCTGGGTCAAGGGTGCCTATCCGGTCAAGTGCAACGGCATGGGCGGTCGAGATCAGCGTGAGAACGGCGATCCAACGAAGTCTCAGATTTTCGACCACACGTTCTGCGAATACACGTTCGAAGACGGCAGCAAGATGTTCAGCCAAGGCCGGCACTTGAAGGGGGCTTGGAATCAGGTGTCCGAGTTCGCTCATGGATCGAAGGGGACATCCGATCCATCGGGTTGGATTGAAGGAGCGAATCCGTACAAGTTCACGGGCAACAGCCCCGGTGGTCACCAACAAGAACAGCATGATTTGATCGAAGCGTTGATGCGTGGTGACATCTACAACGAAGGCGAGTATGGCGCGAAGTCGACCTTCACTGCGATTCTTGGTCGGGAAGCCTGCTACTCGGCGAAAGAAGTCACCTGGGACGAGTTGCTAGCCAAGGGACGTGATCTGGCGCCTGGCATCGACGATTACACGATCGACTCGCCTGTGCCGCCATCGGCAAGGCCTGATGCAGACGGAAAGTACCCGATTCCGGTCCCCGGCGAGTACAACCCGTTCGTTTAGACCCTTGGGGCTTCTGCGTGCATGGAACGAGGCTGCTGCCGAAAATCTCGGTAGCAGCCTTTTTTTTGCCTCGCAAATGCTCAAACTCGTTTTGCAAGCTGGACCCAATCGCCGGCACCCTTTGAGTTGTTCCCTCAAGCCAGGGCAACGGGTGGTTTTCAGCCGCTGGGAAAACTGCTCTTCATTTTGATGCGACCTCTTGTCGATACTGACAGCATGGACTTGTCGGGCCGCGCCCGACTTGGTTCGGCCCGCACGTCTACTGACAACCAATACACTCCGAGCAGGAGGGTTCAAGGATGAAGTGGCGTTTATTGCTAGCCGTAGTTCTCGATTTGTCCATTCTGGACGTGGCGTCTTTTGCCCAAAGGCCGCCCGACGAAGAACGTCTTTCTTCCCTTCAAGGCCCGCCCCAGGACGATAAGCTGTTTTCCGAAGGAGGGGTTGTGCGGTTTCAACTGATCCAAGGACGATTAGGACTGGATGCGCCTCGCCACCGAAAAGGGGCGGAGGAGATCCGCTCGGAACACCACTTTGAAAGCATCTCGGTAACGGCGGAGCGTGGCGTGCCATCGCTACATTACATCTGCAAGCACTCGGATCAACAACTGACACTCAGTGTTGAGCATGCATCCCATGTTCGGATCGAGTCGTGGCGACCACGAACCGCTGAGCGAAGTCTGATCGATCAACCCGAGTTTGGCAGCATCGCTTGGACGATCGAGCGAGGCCAGATCGTGGAACATTATTCGGGGTCGACACTGTTGCATGTTCGGTTGCAGAACTCGGCCCTGTTCGACATGCACTATGGTGAGTTGATTGAGCGGGTCTTGTGCGGGTCATCGTTGGAGGAGATCAGCAATCAAGCTCAACAAACCGTGATGACACGGCTTGCCGACCGGTCGGTGCCGACGACTTTGGACATCGATCAGTGCGTCGCCGAGCTTCGTTCGCCCAGCCGAGCCAGCCGAATGCTGGCTCAGCAACAACTCTTGTCTTGGGGGACACCGGTGGTTCCCGTCCTGCAGCAATTGCTGTCGACCGATTTGGATCCCGAACAGGTGGCACGGATCAAAGCGACCCTTCGAGCACTTCGCCCCTTGGTCGAAGACACTCCCCGTTCGTTGGCCATGTTGTTGTTGAATGATCAACAATACTGGACGTTCATCACACCGCGGCTCGATTCGGAGGCGAGGCTCGCTGCGAATGAGCACCTGTCCCATGTCGGGCTGCCGACCTTAGAGCGCTCGAACCAACCTGCTGCGCGGGTTGCGAAACGAGAATAGTCCACCGACTCAGCGAACGTCCTCTTCTTGCATCGTGGCAAGTCGCAGATCGGAATTGGGGATCTCCTTGCCGCTAAGCAGAAACCGTAGTTTCATCTCCACGGTCGGTTCACCAAGCTGTTCAAGGCCGGGTGGGTTGCCCCAAAAGATCCGCCGATGGTCGGTGGTGGTCAATTCAAGTTTGGGCACTTCGTTGGGACGCGGTTCACCACGGATACCAATGCTGTGAATCTGAGCTTGTTGGCGGTATTTTGCCAGCACACCCGCCAGCTTTGCTGCAGCTTCGACTCGCGAATCGCCAAACAGGCCACCGATAAATCCCTTGGGGAAGACGTCGGGAACTTCGATCAGGATGTAGTCAAGTGTCTCGGCGCGAGCAAACTCGGTGTCGGGTAAAAGCACACCGTCGCCATCGACAGGAGAAAACAGAATTCGGGAATCATTGGGATCGGGATTCGTCACAAGCACCATCGCAACCGGTTCTCGGTATTCAAGATGGACATCCACCGCACCGCCAGGCAGTTTGCGGACGCTGATCACCCGACCGACCCACGGATTGGTTGCGAACGCCGATGCAATTTTTGCGGTGGCTTGAACATCGAGCAGTGAAAGCTGGTCGAGCGCGGTGTCGTGATAAACGGTGCCCGTGATATCGGTGCGGACATAGGGGGGCGGATCGGTGATGTGGATCTTTTCGAGTTGGACGCCGTAATACTGTTGGGCGATACGCTCGGCCCCCCAACGGTCCCACGCCAGATAGCCACCCAAGATTAGCAACACGGGCCAAATGAACGATAGCGCCGCCGGTGCAACAATCAAACGCCTCAGCAAGTCCCGTATGGGGCGAGGACGATCACGATCCGATACCATCGCCACGTTGGTTACCCTTCCAATCCATCGTCAAACCGTAGTGGCCGTCGCCTGAGTTCTGGTCGTCTTGCTCTCGGGCGAGACGCACTACGTTCCTTGGTTGTTCGCGGCCTTGATCGCCGCGATGTTTAGCGCTGCGAGTCTCTCTTACCAGATTTGCAGGTTCAACTGCAAGTCAATCCCCGTCTGCAGCGTGACTTGTTCGCGAACTCGTTCGATCAGCCGCAAACACTGGTCGCTCGTCGCGCCATCGTGGGCGATCAAATAGTGAGGATGGGCTGCATCAAGCGACACATCCCCCTCACGAACGCCTGCCAAACCGCAACTCTGCAGCAGATCTTTTGCTGGCATTCCATCGGGATCGACAAACGGCATCGCAATCCGTCGCTGCTCGCTCGGTCGAGACGAATTGCGGCTGATCCACAGCTTCTGCATCCGTTTCGTAAGCGCCGAGACATCACGGGCCTCTAAAACGAAGGTTGTTTCCAGCACACCGAGCCCCAGCAGCGATGTTTTTCGATGGGAGAAACCCGCTTCTTGCTGGCTGAGGGTCCGCGTGCAGCCGTCACTTTCGACGACGGTGATTGTATCGACGACCGATCCGATATCGCGGCCGCCGTTGGACGCGTTTCCCATCACGGCACCGCCGACGGTACCGGGGATTCCGACCAGATGTTCGAGTCCGCCAAGTCCTGCGCCGACCGATTTAATCACGGCGTGTGACAGCTTGGCCCCCGCACCCGCGGTCAATCGGTTCTCGTCAATCGACAATTCACTTGTCGCCGCGGCCGACAAGGAAATCACCAGCCCATCGAAGCCTGCCTCTCGAACCAGCACGTTGCTTCCGCCGCCGAGCACACGCACGGCCAAACCTGCCGAATGAGCCGCTTCGTAGATCCGTGCCAGTTCGACTCGATCGACCGGTTCAGCAAAGTAGCGAGCTGGCCCGCCGATACCAAGCCAAACCAGTGGCGCAAGCGGTTCGTCGGTTCGCACAAGATGGTCCAGGTCCGCGGGGAAACTCATGCTGGTCGATGCCTCTGTTGGTGGACGACGAGGGAACGGGGGACAGTTCGTTGTTGGCGTTCAGACTTTGGGCTGCGAAGGGCACGCGAACGCATCAACTCCGATTTCCGCCTAACATAACGCATCTAACAAAAAAAAGCGTCGGCTGTGAACGGGGTCACGTACCAACGCTTTCGAATTTTCGGGTTTCGCCCAACCAAAGCCCAAGACCTCGGCCGCGAACGACCGGGGACCTCTTTCGGATGTCCCCCTAACAAGCCCTCAACAAGGGATCCACTAGCCCTGGCGATCCATGATCGCTTTTTGGATCAGGCTCCGAATGGGTTGTTTGGGCTGGAAACCCATTAATCGGCTGCGATTCCATTGGCCCGATCCTGTTTTAGTGAACAAAATGATCTGAGGCAACATTTTTTCGCCCCGGGTCAGTTGTTCGACCAACTCAGGATCTTGGTCTTTATCGATCACAGCGACACACACGTCGTCGAGTTCGCCAGTTTGAGCCATCGGCTTGATGGTTGAATTCTTCAAGACGTTGCAGGCGGGACACCACGGTGCACCCACCACGACCATCAACGGCTTGTTCTCTCTGAGTGACTCCTGGTAAGCAGTTGCGTATTTCTGTTGGATTGGGTGTTCACTTGTGACGCCCGACAAAACCACAGCTAACAGCAGCGTAACCATTCAATACTCCTAGATATCAACGAATGGAGGCATCTCCGCGGGATCGGCACCACACCGAAAAGTTCGTTCCGTCGTTTCCCAAAGCTGGGAAACAAGCATCCGAATGAAAATGGAGGACCGCGAAAATGTGAGAAAAGACTTCCTATCATGTCACCCGGCGGCTCCTTCAACGACTCTCGTCCTCATCCAACCAGCCAGGTTATTCCAGCGTTGGTTGCCGAGCGGCAAGTGCCGAGTGACACTACTCCAATCTTCCCAGCGACACCGCTGGAACCGATTGGGAAACAGGGTCATCCGAGTCGTAAGCTGCACTAGCTAGCAAAGGTTTTTGGCCTAGGCGGCTCGGATGAGTTGGGTCGGATTCTATGGGCCGATCGATCGACCACAAGGGTCGCCGAACCCATTTTTAAAAAATCGATCTTGTACCAGGTTCCGCTTTTTGTTCTTAGATTGGGTGTTTTGCTGCTTCGAGGACGCTAAGCTGTTATGAAGGAACGATTTGGAGCATGCCAAAAGACGTGCGGCAAATTGCTGCACCCCCGCTGAGGAGCGGTCTGGAAAGCCCAAAATAATTTGCGATTGGCAGGTTTCGTGATGCGGATTTGCTGATGGAATCGCGTTTTGATAGCTCAATCGAGGTGATTGCAGCTGTCCAGGCACCGATTCGGCGCATGGCCAAGCATCCATGGGTCATTGATGAAGCTTCGAATTGGCTTAATTGGTTTGGGTGACGGCTGGCAAAACCGTCATCGGCCAGCGTTGCGCATGCTGCAAGATCGGTTTGACGTGCGTGCGATTTACAGCACCGTGTCAAAACTGGCAGAGAATGCGGCTGCGGAATTCCAGGCGGACCCCGTCGATGGCTACCAAGCGTTGGTGTCGCGATGTGACATCGATGCCGTTTTGGTCTTGCAACGATCTTGGCTCGGGTGGCTCCCGATGCTCGCCGCATGTCAGGCCGGCAAGGCGATTTATTGGGCAGGCGATTTGGACTTTGATCCCGCCGATGCCGATCGAATTCGTGAAACCATTGATCGCAGCGGCATTGCGTTCATGACGGAGTTACCCAAGCGTTTTGCGCCGGCCACACTTCGGCTGAAGGAGTTGATTGCAACGCGGTTGGGTCTGCCACGATTAGTTTTTTGTCATCGGCGCGTTCAGCCAGAGACGGCATCTCAGAAAACATCGTGCGATCCAAACAACCCGTTGCACCAAGAGTTGGTCGAACTGATTGATTGGACTCGATACGTGGTCGGTCGTGAACCGGAATGCGTGGTTTCGACGGGGCTCAATCACACGGTACCGGCAGATTATGAGTGCATGAGTTTGCAGTTTGCGCCACGGGAAGACCTGCCTGGGGTCACAGCTCAAATCAGTTGTGGCAGTTACATCCGCCCAACCTGGCACGAGGCGGTCAGTTTCCGTCCACCTTCGGCGATGCAGATCTGTTGCCAGCGTGGAGTCGCCTTCATTGACTTGCCCTCCACTCTTGTCTGGTTCGATGATGCGGGGCGTCATCTTGAATCGCTTGAAACCGAATTGCCTGTCGGCCAGCAGTTGCTCACGCAGTTTTATCGTGCGGTCACCAGTTTGGTACGGAACATGAGCGATCTTGATGACGTCTGTCGTTCCGCCACGATCCTTGCCGCTGCGAGAGAAAGCAGTCGTAGCGGCAGTCGGATCGATTTGAACTAGAGACGCTTTCTCCTCAGTGTCGTCCGCTGACACCGTTTTCGGGTGTGTTGCTCAACGCAGCTTTCGAAAAAAACGATTGCGTGCAAAATCAATCGCCATCCACTCCGCAACGACCATCACCACGGGGGTGGCAAACAGCAAGAATTGCAACGTTGCTGGCTTTTGGGCCCAGACGGGAAACAACGGTTCAAGGGCATTCAGGAGTGCCATCACGATCGAAGCGTTGAAAAATAGCAACGAGCAGGTGATCAGCACCGAGCCGCTTGTTGCCAAACACCCCAGTGTAGCGTCGGCTGTCTCACCTCGCTGGGCATCACGACTCACATCCCGCCTCGCATCGGCAGGACTTGGCTTAGCATGATGGTCACGATCAAACCGGTGACCGACAGAACGGCCAACAGAGGCGTCCAACTTCGCAGCGATTCGCTCTCCGTCAATCCGCCCATTTTGGTAAACACCCAGAAACCACTGTCGTTCATCCAACTGCCCATCAGTGACCCGGACCCCACCGCAGTTGCAATGTAGACGAGGTTGTAATCCGGTTTAGCGTCTCCGATAATCGCGGACATCATGCCGGCGCCAATAATCATCGCAACCGTGCTGCTGCCTTGCGCGATCTTGAGGACTGCGGAGATTCCCCATCCGAGTAACAGCAGCTCGATACCAGCGCCACCTTGGTTTCGAAATGCTGTTTGAATCGCGTCGCTGATGTTGGTTTCGGTCAACATGGCACCAAACGCCCCACCCGCTGCGGTGATCAAGATAATCACGCCGCCGCTCATCAGCGCTTCTTCGATATCGGTTGCCAAGTCTCGCCATGACAACGATCGCACGATTTTTAGCGTCAACATCGCGCAAATCGCAGCGAGCATCAATGCAAAGTCAGGATTGCTCCATAGCGACAATGCCTGGGCAACGTTGCGTGAGGGCGAATTCCAATCGTGCTTGGCGACCAAATCCGGGTAAGCATCTTCGAGGAGTGCCCGGTTCATGCGGCGCCGGTCGACCGGTTTCATCCTCAATTGGTTTGCGGAAATTTTTGCCTTCGCAATATCGGAAAGCGGAATGCCCAAGAACGCGTTCTCGTCGTAGAATTCCTTGTCCAACAACACTTCGTTCATCAATCGAACGACTTCTTTCTTCTCTGCATCGGTTGTGGCAGGCGAGGTCAGTCGCTCGACTTCCTCGGGTGCAAGTCGCTGACTTTTGATCACTCGAGCCGCAGGGGTTTTGGGTTCGGCGTTTGCCAGGATCGACGCCAGTTGCTCGTATTGAGTGATGTCGGTCGTTGTCAACGCAGCACGGTCTTCGCGATCTGCCAGGGTCGTCGCGAGCGTGCCGGCGCCAATCAGTACGACGGGCAACAACACGGGCAGCAGCGAGACCCACAGTGAGGGAAGTTGATCTTCCATCAACGGTTTGTGCTTATTCTCGTTGGCCCCAAGCGGACGCATCACCACCGGCCGCTTGTTGTCGACGACGTAGGAGAAAACGATGCCGACAATCGCAGCGGGGATTGCCACCAAGGTTCCAACCAACATCATCATGCCGATTTCGACACCAAGGATCGATGAAACCAACAACGGACCGGGGGTCGGCGGCACCAGTGTATGGGTGATTGCTCCGCCGGTGGCGATCGCCATCAAGTAGCGCAAGTAATGCTTGTTGGTGCGCCGAAACAAACTGCGGGCCAAGGGGACGAGCAGGTAAAAAACCGTGTCAAAGAAGACAGGAACCGCCAGGATGAAGCTGCTAATCATCAAGCCGAACGACGCCTTCTTTTCGCCCGTCACGCGGATCGAACTGCGGACAATTCGATCGGCCGCACCGCTGTCGAGCATGCACTTGCCAATGATGGCAGCCATCGCGATCACAATACCGATGTTTTTGGCCGATCCGCCGAACGCGGTGGTCACCGCATCCATTCGCGATCCGGCAGATTGATCCCCCGTGAAGCCGATCAGCAGGCTGACAAGTAGCGCCGACAGAATCAATGCCAAGAATGCATTCAGCTTCAACCCAATGATCATCGCCAAAACCGACACAATGCCGATGGCCAGCAGCAGGATCGGTTGTAGATCGAGTCCGGTGGAGTTGTCGAGGTCGGCCAGACCACCGGCAGCAGGTTCGGCGGCGAAAGCAAAGCCAGCGGCAGCGAAGCCGCCGACAAGCAACACAAGGATGAAGAGTATTCGAGTATGACGCATCATGCGGCCACCACCAGCATCAAAAAAGTAGGGAAGGGAAGAAGGTCGGCCGTAATTCTAGCCGATAGGGCCGCCGTTGGGGGATCGCAGTAGACCGATCCTTACTGGTAGGGTGATGGGTCATGACACGTGGATGACCATCCGTGGTGCCTCGGGCGGCAATTTCCAATTGAACATCATGATGCCGGTCATGTGCCACAGCGTGCTCGAGTCGATTCACCTGTTGTCGAACGGAATCGCTACGGGATGAGTGAACCTGCCATCGCCAGCAAACGTTATACTTGGCAGACGCAGCGCCTCGTCATGGCTGCTGCATGCCTCTCTGTTTGTCCACCCCAGGCCAATCCTTCTGATGAACGAAACCGATGCACTGCCTTGTTCGAGAGAAAAGATCCCGTGCAGAATCTTCGCCAAAGCGTCCGACGCCAGCATTGCGGCGGCAGCAGAAATTGCCAACTTGATCCGCTCGCGGAGTCTCGAAGGGACGATGTGTGTGTTGGGTTTGGCGACCGGTTCCTCGCCCACACGCATTTATGAAGAATTGGTTCGCTTGCATCAACAGGAAGACTTGTCGTTCGAGAACGTGATTGTGTTCAGTTTGGACGAGTACTTTCCGATGCAACCCGATGAATTGCAAAGTAACGCTCGGTTTCTACGAGAATACCTGATTGACCAAGTCGATATTGATCCGGCGAACGTGCATTTTCCCGACGGCTCGATCGACAAGTCCGAGGTTGCGTCTTTCTGTGCCGCCTACGAAGAAAAGATCGTTAACGCGGGTGGCATTGATCTGCAGATTTTGGGACTCAGTCGGATTGGACACATCGGTTGCAACGAGCCGGGAAGCGAACGGGTCAGCCGAACTCGGATGATTACGTTGGACCGCGTGACTCGAATCGATGCAGCGAGCGATTTTTTTGGGGCCGAGAATGTTCCCCGTCACGCGATCACGATGGGCGTTGGAACCATTTTGGAAGCGAAACAGATTTTCTTGATCGGTTTTGGGGAGGGCAAAGCATCCATCATTTGCAGTACCGTGGAGCAGGAAGCGACGTCGGCGGTTCCGGCATCGTTCTTGCAAGGTCACCACGGTATCGAAGTCTTCTTGGACGAAGCAGCAGCTTCTGGGTTGACTCGGTTTGCCACTCCTTGGCTGACGGGCCCGATTCCATGGGACGCAATGACCACGCGCCGAGCCGTGATCGCGTTGGCGTTTCAAACGGGTAAGGCGATTTTGAAATTGACCGAAGCCGATTACAACGAAGCGGGATTTCAGGATCTGTTGGCCAGTCACGGAAACGCATACGACATCAACCTGCGGGTGTTTCGGCATCTTCAAAGCACGATCGTCGGATGGCCTGGCGGTAAACCGGCTCATGCGAAACAGGTGGGCGACCGACCTGGGCATCGCGATGACATTTTTCCTAAACGGATCCTTGTCTTTTCGCCACATCCAGACGATGACGTGATTTCGATGGGCGGAACTCTGATCCGATTGGTCGATCAGGGACATGAGGTACACATCGCCTATCAAACCAGTGGCAACATTGCGGTGTTTGACAACGATGCGCTTCGATTTGCTGAGTTTGCGGCTGATTTTTGTCGTGAATTCGGGATTCAAGCTGAGGGATTGGACCACCTGGAAGATCACGTCGACGAGTTTCTACGGCACAAACGATCCGGCCAAGTTGACAGTGAAGAGATTCAGCGAATCAAGGCATTGATCCGCCGTAGTGAAGCACGTGAAGGTGCCCGATGCTGCGGTGTTTGTGATGAGCAACTGCACTTTTTGAACTTGCCGTTCTACCAAACCGGTCGAGTCAAAAAGTCGCCTTTGGGCCGCGCGGACATTCAAATCACCCTCGACCTCCTTCGTCGTATCAAGCCCCACCAAATCTATGCTGCTGGTGATTTGTCCGACCCCCATGGAACCCACCGAACATGCCTCAGCGCGATCTTGCAAGCGTGTATCGAGTGCCAAAGCGATGATTGGTATGAAGCTTGTGCCGTATGGTTGTATCGGGGTGCGTGGCAAGAGTGGGCACCGGAGCAGATCGAGATGGCGGTGCCCCTGAGTCCTGTCGAAGTTGAACGCAAAAGGATTGCCATCTTCAAGCATGAATCGCAGAAGGACCGTGCTTTGTTCCCCGGATGGGACATGCGTGAGTTCTGGCAGCGTGCCGAAGCTCGCAACGCGGAAACCGCCCGTCGGTATGACGCGCTTGGGCTCGCTGAGTACGCGGCGATCGAAGGGTTTGTCCGCTGGGATGGCCAAACCGGAATTGACTTGTAGCACCATCGCCGCTGCGATCGCTGCGGCGATCAGCCCAGCAACCCACGCAGGAAGTCGGCGTTTCGTCGCGTGTCTGCGATGGCGTCGCCCGTGGGGTCCGACGTCTCCAGCACGGCCCAGCCTTGAAAGCCAATCGCGTTGACTGCAGCAGCAATCGGTTCAAACTTCTCTTTTTCGTGATCCAAGAAGTGATTGCCGTTCTTGAAATGAAATTGAGCGATGCGATCGCGCAAACGGTGAATGTCCGCCGGCACGTCATGTCCCTTGGTTGTGCCGGTGTTGTACACGTCGTAGTAAACTTGAACGGAATCATGATCAATGCGATCGAGCAAACGTTCATTCTGTTCGCCGTCGAAGTAGTTTTCGATTGCCAAGATCACACCCGCTTCTTTCGCAAGGGGCGCGGCCGCCTTGAGACGTTGGACGACCCGAGCCACATCGTCCTGCTTGACACGTCCATCGTCCTCTAGCAGATTGCCCTTGCCAAAAAAAGCGACCAGAATCACGGGTGCACCAAGTTGTTTCGCTGCGGTGATGCTTTGCTCTAACCAAGCGGGGCCACGCGGGTCGGTCGCCAGAGGATTCTGGTTGAGGAGCCCCATCATCAGCGAACGAACGACCAAACCTGTTTGCTGCATCTCTTCCTTGTACTTGGCGATCGTTTTCGGATCTGCGATTTCCAGTCGTTCAGCAGCGTTGCCGACCCGAACTTCGACTCCATCGATGCCAGCTGCAACCGCCTGTTGGAGTCCAATTCGGCAGGAGCCGATCGGTAGGTGTGATGATGCGTCTTGATTGGGTTCATCGGCAAGCAATGCGGTTCGTTGCGGCTTGCACATCCAGCTGGCACCGGCTGCGGTCGCGACGATACCGCGCTGAAGAAATTGACGACGTTGAATCATGAGGATGGCTCGAAAGGAGGGTTGATCGATTGGACAGGGACGAAGCATTCGAAGCACGAGTATAGCGATTTCGTCAGCAATCGAATTGCGGTCCCGCCGGCCACGCTCGCATCGTGACCCAGGAAACGGCCCCAGAGGCGAGTGATTTGGGCCACTCTGAGCCCCACCCTTTGCACGAGGGCTCTAAGAGGGCGAACTTAGCCGCAAATCAGATTTCCAGCCTGCGATGGTTCAAAAAAGGGAGGCAGCGGCGTAAAATGAGGGGGTCGACAAATTGACCAGCATCTTCCCACCCGAGGTGACGAATTGAACGGATACGGCGCATTTAGCGACGACTTCTATATGAACATGATCCTCACCACCGAAATGGAGCTCCCGAAAGGCCGCGAATCAATTCTTCACTTTTTTGAACAAATCCGACGTCGCTATCCCAATCTGCAAAATTTTTATGGCCGTGAAAAGAACGAGTTCGTCCTCGAGGAAGAAAAGGAGGCTGGTGCCTACCGGTGGGTTTCCACGGAATCAAAACGGGTCAATTCCGGAGCGGTCAATCCGCCGTCGGCGGACGCAGCGGATGAACTGAATCGGACCGTTTTGGAATTGGTTCCCTACGAATTGTCGGTGTCTCCGCTCGATTGTGAATCCCTCAGCGTGATGTTTGGATTCGACTTTGCTTATCGAGGCAACCACAACGAGATGCTTGCAGACGTGGTTGGCGTTGCGCCAGGATTGAAGCAGTTTTCCAATCTTCCCTACGGAAAAGTGCTTTCGCATGAACCGGCGATTCAATTCTCGCTCGATGAGGATTGCCGGACACAGTGTCGCGTCAGTTTCGAGTCGCGTACCAACGCTTACCAAGTGCGTACCGGTGACTTCGGTGAGGAACAAATCAGTGTCTATTTGACCGTTCGGCGTTACGATAGCCTTGGCCCCGATGAGAACTATGCGGCGGAATACGACCGTTTGGTTAGTTTGGGGCGCGACTTGGTTGATGAGTATTTGGTGACAAGCGTTCTCAAGCCACTGCAAGACGCAATCTCGCTGCGTTAGAACCTTTTCGGATAGGTTCTTAGTTTTTCGGCTCTCCCATGGAATGGGTGGGTAGCTGTTTCCATCTTCATGCCGTCCCCCGGTTCTTTTAAGGCCCTGTCATGCCTGAGAAAACCGCCAGCCTGGGCACGATCACCCATTCCGTGGGAGGGGCTAGTTTTTCTGATGGTGAGGCTACAGTCTGTGCACCTCAAAGACGCTGGGGGCTAACGAGGCCTTTGCCAACTCGACGACATGTTCATGGTGTGTGAACAAAATCACTTGGGTGCGATTTGACAATTCGGCAAAGGTTTCCAAAGCGGCTTTGGAACGGTCGTCGTCCAATTGCACGAGGCAATCGTCGATGATCAACGGGAGTGCTTGGCCTCGGCTGAGTTGATGGTCGATCGAAGCGAGTCGAAGCGATAGGTACAAGGCGTCGGCCGTTCCTGTGCTCATGGCGTTTGCCGGTACCTCGACTTGATCTTTGTTGGGACGCGTTCCGCACAAAATGGGATTCCCGCGAGGGTCGGTGTCGACCTTTAGACCTTGGTATTCGTCCAGTGTCAGTCGCCGGAAGATCTTGGCAGCCCGTCCGAGCACAGGACCTTGATTCTCTTGGCGATAATGTTCAATCGATTGCTGCAACATCATCGCAGCGATTTTGACTCGAGCGTACTCTTCTACTTCGTGTTCCATTTGGCCGGCCAGCAATTGAATCGATTGCGACAGCTCCGATGCCCGGGCGCTGCCATCGATTTGTTGCAACCGATGCCGTAACACTCCGACTTCCTGCTGCGTCTGCGTGAGTTGGTCCCGTGTCGCTTGTAGTTTGGCATCCAGCGATTCCAATTCAAACTCGACCAATTCTGGCTGTTCCGACTGCACGTCAGAGACAAATTTATCGATGGACGCATGATTTGCCAGAATCCTCAATTGTTCTTCAAGGCTCTTTCGCGATGCCTCCAACTGCTGTCTCTGTTTCGAACGTCGTTCGACCTCGACAAGCTTCTCCGGCGCATCGCAACGTGCCTCTTCGCAGAGTTTTTGCAACGCGACTGCGGTCTCGCTCGCTTGCTGCGTCGCATCCTGCAATTGCTTGGATACGGAGTCGAGCTGCTTTTGCAGCGTTGACTTCTGTTGGGCCGCAGATCGCTGCGTTTGCATCCGCTGAAACAGTTCCTTGACAACCGGGAACACGTCGCTTACGTCGCCAGAGCCATGGGGTAATCGGATTTCTAACTGGTCCACCAGTCGTTGAACGTCGCCGCGATACGTTTCGTTGTCCTCACGGATGGAACGAATACGAACGGACAAAATATCGCGTTCACGCTGCTGCGCCGAAATCGCATCGATTTGGGCGATCTTTTCGATCACGACTGCGGGGGTTCGATCGACCTCTTGCGACAGCGCCGAGGTGGCATCGGACCAATCGGCATGCCATTGGTCGAGCTCTTTTTGGCGAGATTCAAGCCGTGTCTGTAGAGTGGGCAATTCGCTTCGAATCATGTCTCTTTGGCGATTCCAGTCATCATGCCGCTTTTTCGTATCCTGCAACCGACTGCGTAAAGCGGCCGCTTGATCATAGAGCGATGCAAAATCCTCAGGGCTGGAGACGTTCTCCGATAAGCTGCCATCGCATGGTTTCTCTGCATCGTCCGCAGCGGCTGTGATGGCAGCTTTCAAACGCTTTGTCGACACGCCCAATCGCTCTTCGAGTTGGTGCTGTTGCTCCGATTCGTCATGAAGCGTCAAAACCGCTTCGACCAATTGTGTGTGCGTGGCGATCCATCGGACCATTCGATCGGGATCTGCGGCGGCAATGCCGCAGGCTTGCCAAAGTGTTTGCCAAGCGTTCTGAGCTTCATCCAACGCCGTTTTGGCAGACTCCCTGCTCGCTTGACAGATCTTTCGCTGCCGCTCGATTCTTCGCAGCTCTGCTTGAATGCTTGCTTGCTGGTGCAGTTGCTCGTGATGCACTCGCATCGCATCCACCAGTTCATCCGCTTTTCGAGTTTCCTGCTGAAGCGTGAACAGAAGCTGGGCGTCAAGTTGCCCCGTTTGTTGGTCGGCGATCGCCTGAACCAGTGCCTGATCTCGCCGGCCACGAGCGTCGGTCAACTGTTCGGGTGTTGGCAGGGCAACCAGTGACTGAACGGACTGCAAACGCTCCTCCGCTTGTTCCTGTTGGGCACTCAATTGGTTCCATTGTTCGGTCATCCTTGCGAGCGATTGTTCCCGCTGTTTCAGTTGGCTCGCAGCCGAATCGATTGCGGCTTCATTCGGCAACCGCAAGCTCGTTGCCATGGCGTACGTACCCTCGAAGCCCTCGAGTTTTCGACAAAGCTGCTCACACCGCTTTTGAATTTTCTTGACCGCCGCCCTTTGTTGCGAGATGTCGGAGAGGACTGCATCGGGACTGCCGACCGACTCGAGTACTTGGCTGATTGCATTTGGGTCGGGGGGAGTCGCGTGTTGGTCGAGAAAGGGTTCGAACTCGGCCAGTTTCTTGATCGCAGATCGAGATTGTTCGTCGGCATCATCGCGTTGGCGAACGATCATTGCATATTTCTGCGCCAACGCGTTGAGCTTGGTTCGCACCGAATCGACGATACGGAGGTGAGCGAGCGATTTGTCGATCTGTCCCGTTACCTCGTCCTTGTTTGTCGTGTCGATGACGATGGATAATTCCTCCAGCGCCTCGACCATTCGCCGGTCCATGTTCAATCGTTTTCGTTCTAAATCGACACGATGTTTTCGTGCTTCATCTCTTGCCCCAAGCCGTTCGAAAAGCGATTCAATTTCTGCTTCATGTAGGAGGATAGCCTGATCTTCCCCGAGCGATTGCAGTTGTTCCTTTAATTCTTTGAATCGCATGTTGAGCGAAGTTACCTGCTCCACGGAAACCTCGCGTTTGGTTTCGAACGATCGACGTCGATCAACGAACGCATCGTCGAGATGGGGAGCGTCGGCCAAGTCGTGGAGCGATTCTCTCGTCGAATGCCACTGTGGAACCAGTGGCAACGCTTTTTGGATTGCTCTCATTTTGGCAAGCCTGATCGCCTGCTGTTTGGCTGACGCCTGCAACTTCTCGGCACGGTCGCAGGCTTCATCAAGCTGTTCACGAAGCTCGTTGAACTCCGACGGGGGGATCTTGACTTGCTCTAACTCTTTTTTCTTTTCCGCCAACTCTCGGATCAGCTGATTGATCGTGCCATTCTTTCCCCCGGCGACGAAACGTGCTGTTGCCAAGGTGTTCAACTGCTCGCCGACCGCGCGCAATTGACTGACGCCTGCCCCGGCCGCAAAAAGAATCTCGCCCAAATCCCCCTGGCCGGCCAAAATGGCCTCGCCTCCTTTGACCAATTCATCGTGGGAGAGTCCGAACCGATGCTCGAACGCTTCTCGGTCAATTCCACCGAGCATTTTCGCAAGTACCGCATCGTCGATAGGTTGATCATCTTTGTCATCGCGCAGCGTCGATTTGCGTCCTCGCCGCCGGATGCACTCCAGCACACCTCCGTCGTCGCCGCTGAGTCTTGCTCCGATCCGCATTTTGGTGGTGGGATGAAGGAAATGGTCTTCCGCACGCTGAGGCATTCCGTAAAGCAACGAAGTGATTGCACGCAAGCTTGTCGATTTTCCGGACTCATTTGGGCCGTAGATCAGATGGAATTGGCAATTTCCTGTCGCTAGATCGATCGAAGTGTCCGTAAACCGTCCAAAGGCAATCAGGTCGAGTCGTTCAATTTTCATTCGCTTGTCGACTCACTTTCCTGCAACCGCCCAAGGAGTTCCGCCGCAGCGGAAGCGACCAGTTCGTCGGTTTGGCCCATCGAGTCTGAGGAAAACCCTTCGCCGTAGCCGTGCAGTTCTATCGGCAGTTTTGAAAGCAGTGATGCAAGCTCTTGCTTCACGGTCTCGACTCGATCCTCGGCCATGCGAAAATCGTTGACCACTTGCGCGACACTCGCAAGCGGCCCATCCAAATCACCGAAGGCGAATGCATGGGTCGGCGTTGACGTCTTGAGTCGCAGTTTTTCCAGCCACACCTGTCCTCCGCCGTGTGCGACTGCGATCGCACGCAGGGATGCTTCGATACGATGACGGCGCTGATGCAAAGCATTGTGGACGGCGGTTGGGCCGCTGACCGCAACTCGCGAGACGATCAAACGTCCTTCCGCGCTTGTGATTTGCCTCGTGACCCATTGTTCAAATTGGTCCATCACGTCATCCGGATGGTCGATCGTCCGGGCATCGATCTGGCAGACGTCCCATCGCACCACGTCCAGGGCATGGAAGTTCGGGGTGCAACGGTCTCGCGAATCAATCTCGACAATCACGCAGCCCTTTTCGCCCGACTCACGAATGTGGCGACCCTGGATGTTGCCGCTGAAAACGATGGGTGGGCCGCCGTCGATGCCATGTTCGCCACGAAGATGAACATGACCGAGTGCCCAGTAGTCGTATTCCTTATCGGTCAATTCTTGAGGCTTACAGGGTGAATAGTTGTCATGTCCTTCTGCCCCAGTCAAACTGGTGTGAAGTAGCCCAAGGTTGAAGACACCGGAAAAGGGTTTCGGATATTGCTTTGACAGGTCCTTGGTTTCGGCTCGCTTGCGAAAGGATCGTCCGTGAACGGCAATCGACAGCGACTCGAAGACGCGGGCGTCGACTTTATCCGCTGCCATCATGATCTCGCTGCCATCGGGATTCTTGGGCAGTGGCAACGATGACGTCATCAGATTCGCGGCATCATGGTTGCCGCGAATCACAACGATGGGAATCCCCGCTTGCGTGAGCTTGGCGGCTTGGGCCACGAAGAACAGTCCCGTGTTCTGGTCTCGCCAATCACCGTCGTAAAGGTCCCCAGCAATCACGACAAGGTCAACGGATTGGTGGATTGCCAATTGCACAAGATTTTCCAAGGCCCGGCGCGACGCCCCGCGAATTTGGTCGACAGGAGCGTCTTCGTAGGTTTGAAGCTTCCGCAACGGGCTGTCGAGATGAATGTCCGCTGCATGAAGGACCTTACGATTGCCGGTTTTCTTCTCCATCTGCATTCCTTGTCGATCCTTTTCCGTCCTGAGCATCGATCACCTGGGATCTGGATCAACCGGTATTCGGTGGCCGATCCCTCGCTACGTGGGCACGGCACGTCGGGCGGGTGATAGGGTTAACGCGATTCTAGCTGGGCAATGTCCATGGGCTGCGATACGGGTAGTGCAATCTCGCATTGGCTTCTTCATCTCCGACGAAGTATTCCGTCTTTGCATCCCATCTGAGAGCTGTAGTCTTGCCACCAACGAAATTTGTAAGGTGCAATGTTGGCTTGATAGGGCCTTTTGGCACGAGGTCCCAACCACATGTCCCAGTTCAAATGCTCGGGTGGGGAAGAAGTGGGTTCCTTGCCGATCCCCGAAGGTGCCATATTGCTGAGCCGATAAGCACGCGACACGCAGACCTTCCCCAGCAGCCCCTCTCGTACTCGCTCGGACAGTTCCGCATACAAAGGACTGCTTCGACGGTGTGTCCCTACCTGTACCACGCGTTTGTACTTGCGGGCCGCATCGACCATGGCACGGCCTTCGTGGATCGTTGCGGAGAGTGGCTTTTCCACGTAAACGTCTTTGCTCGCCGCACAGGCCGAGATGGCTTGAATCGCGTGCCAATGATCGGGAGTCGCGATCACGATGGCGTCCACGTCTTCTCGGTCAATCAGGTTACGAAAGTCGTCAGTCTGAAAGGTCGTCTGGGCAACGTTTGTGGCCGCCTTCGTGAGCGTTTGTGAATCGACGTCGCAAAGTGCAACGATTTGGCAATCCGAATGCTCTGCAAAGGCCTTCATCAATTGCGATCCACGATTGGCAACGCCGATGAACCCGAGACGGATGCGCTCGTTGGCACCGGCGGCGCGGGCCGAAGCCGCGGCGGTTGCGGCGGAAAGCACGAAGGTAGAAGCCGCTTTTACCTGAAAATCACGGCGATGGATCTTGTCAGTCATGGGTGGGTCCCTTGGGAAAAGGATTGGGGGAAGGAACGAAGTCGGGAGCGATTTGTTTTGCCTATTGAATCCAGCTCCGTCCTTCGCTTGAGACGGAATCGAACGCACCGATCTCATTGTAATGGGATTCCGAACTACTCTGTTCCCTCCCGCTCGCTTGATTCGCGGAACAGGTCGGCGATGACTTCTTCCAGCGGGGGATCTTCTACCGCGACATCCTCGATGGGATTGTCGCGAAGTGTTTCCGCCAAAACTCCGGGAACGTCAGCGCGGTTCACTCGGACGCGGACTTTGGGCCAATTTTCATCGAGCACTTCACCATACGCAGCCAGCGAGGGGCGATGCGCATTGGCGAATTGTAGCGTGATAATTTTGGATCCCGAAAACTTGTCGATGATTCCCGCCAAGGATCCGTCGTATTCGATGCGGCCGCCTGCAACAATCACGACACGTTTACACAGAGCTGCAACGTCTTTCATGTAGTGGCTGGTCAACAGAATCGTGATTTTGCGTTTCTCCTGATAGTAACGTAGAAACTTCTGGATGTTGTGCTGAGCGATCACGTCCAGCCCGATCGTTGGTTCGTCCAAGAACAGGACTTCGGGGCTGTGAAGCATGGCAGCAATCAATTCCATCTTCATCCGTTCGCCGAGTGACAGCTCGCGGACCGGTTGGCTGAGCAGTCGGGTCACATCCAACAGATCGGTCAGTTCCGCCAACGTCGCGTCGAACTGGTCATGATCGAGGCCGTAGATTTGTTGATGCAAGCGGTAGGATTCTTGTGCAGGGAGGTCCCACCAAAGCTGGTTTTTTTGGCCCATCACTAAGGCGAACCGACGGCGGTATTCGTTTTTGCGATGCCATGGCACAAAGCCCATCACCGTCGCAGTCCCGCTTGTGGGGTTGATCACCCCGCTGAGCAATTTCAGCGTCGTCGTCTTGCCGGCTCCATTGGGCCCCAAAAAAGCCACAAATTCGCCCTGCTCAACGTCTAAATCGATGCCCCGCACCGCCTCGACCTCGTTGTATTCACGGCGAAAAAGTCCGCGCATACTCTCTCGAAGCCCCTCTCGCTTTTTGTAAACGCGGTAGGACTTGGTCAATTGGCGGACTTCGATGATAGACATGCAGAATTCGAGCGGTGAAGCGAAGCAGGTGCATAACAGAATAGAGGACCGTCGGTTATTGTAGGAAGCATCGTCAATGACAATAGATGCCAAATTTCAGATTCAACCATGAACGCACCGATTCCCCCTGTCCGTATCGGACTTGGCTATGATTCCCACCGACTCGGCAACGGAGGCCCGTTGCGGATTGGCGGGATCGATGTTCCGGCCGAAGTGCACGCGATCGGACACAGTGACGCCGATGTGCTGTTGCATGCGATCACCGACGCGCTGTTGGGCACCGTTTGCGAGGCAGACATCGGGCGTCTGTTCCCCGATGATGCCGACGAAAACCGGGATCGGGAAAGTCGCGATTTTGTTCACGAGGCGATCCGTCGCGTTCGTCACCATTCGATGGATCTTGTCAACGTTGACTGCGTGATTTTGGCGGAACGTCCTCGAATGGCACCTCATATCGACGCAATGCGTCAGTCGATTGCTGAAATGCTCGATATCACGATCGATCGAGTTAGCGTCAAAGCAAAAACGGGGGAAGGGCTTGGCGCGATTGGCAACGAAGCGGCGATTGCCACACATGTGGTGGTCTTGGTCCATGCCCTTTCCTCGTCGTTGGAAAACATGAAGTAGGCCAAAGGCGTCGACACATCATCGTTTCGGCTACAATAATCCGATAGCCGCCGGCCCCCCCTGACACTTCAAACCCACTTTTCGCCCATGCCCGTGCAACGATTTCTGCCCTTTCTGCTGCTCGCTCTGCCACTTTCGATCTTGGTGGCTGGCGAATCCGATTCGAAGACCAAGAAGATCTTGATGCTTGCTGGCCGTCCCTCGCACGGTTACGGAGCTCACGAGCACTATGCTGGTCTAAAGATCTTGGAAGAAACCATCACCGAGGCAACCGATGGGTGCGAAGTGACCGTGGTTCGTGGGTGGCCGAGCGATCCCGCGTTGATCGACCAAGCGGATTCGATCGTAATTTATTGTGATGGAGGCGGACGCCATTTGGCAATCCCACACCTCGCCGAGCTTCGTGAAAAGCTCAAGCAAGGCTGCGGCTTGGTTTGTTTGCACTATGCCGTCGAGATGGTGCCGGGCGAAGCAGGCGATGCTTGGGTCGAATTGTTGGGAGGGCACTTTGAAATCCACTACAGCGTCAACCCTCACTGGGTCGCCCCGTTCGCAAAACTTCCCGACCACCCGATCACGCACGGCGTCGAACCGTTTTCCGCAAACGACGAGTGGTATTTCCATTTGCGTTTCAATCAAGATGGAAACGTTTTCCCGGTCCTCGCCGCCGTAGCGCCCGAGGACACCATGCGTCGAAAAGACGGCGCCCACAGTGGGAATCCAACGGTCCGCAAAAGCGTGGCTGCGGGCGATCCCCAAACGCTGGCTTGGGCTTACTCGCGGCCCGACGGTGGCCGCTCGTTTGGATTTACCGGTGGTCATTTTCATTGGAATTGGGGCAGCCAGAGTTATCGTCGACTGGTCAGTAACGCCATTCGTTGGACCGCAGGCGATGAGGTGGAACCCGAGGGATCATCGCTGGATGCATTCCCGTCGGAGCAATTGCTGGAAAACCAAGACTTCGAGCCGCCGAAGACATTTGATTTTGAAGCGACAAAACAGCAGTACCACCTCTCGATCGTTGACCCGCACGCTTGGGGGCCGTTCTTCCAGTCGATCGCTGCCTTGACGAGGAAGCCTTAATTGAAGCGCCGACTTCTTCTTTGGCACCTTGTGATGTGGCTGTCTCTAGGGGGGATGATTGCGGATTCAACCGTAACCGTTGCCGAGACGTCGGTGGAGAACGCATCGTTTGAGTCGATTGAGCTCACCCAGTTGCCCGAGCCTCCACCCTCGATCGCCGAGTTGATCGAGCGAGCAAACGTTCGCTTTGTCTTTGGCCCACGGGATGATGCGTCGACGCGGAGCTTTGAGCGAGCCAAGGGCAACCGAGGCCGCCGGATGGTGGGTTTGACCGAGTATTCGCTGCGGTACCAATTCCGTAGCTACAATCGTTGGCGTCTTGAAACCGATCTGGATGGCAAAGCGGCACGAATCACCATCCGCTATCGTGACATTGCGATCACGAGAGAGCATACCGTTTGGTTTCGAGAACGACCGGCCAACGATTCCTTTTGGTCCGATCGGCTTGTGCTTCATGAATTGGATCACGTACGGATCTCGTGTGATCCCGTGCTGGACAGCCGTTTCAAAGAAAAGGTTCTAGAAAATCGGGTGATCACGTATCGCATCAAGCAGGGCGAATCATTTGGAAGTGACGATGCCAACCGGTTGGTGGTGGAACAGGTTGAGTCCCTGTTCGCGGAACTCGGAGAATTGGTCGAGATTCGCTACCAAGAGCTCGACCGACTCACCGATCATGGCATCAATAGCCTGCCGCCGGGATCGTCGCTCTCGGAACTGCTGCTTCAAGAGAGCCTTCGAATTGACGATGCAGGCTAGTGCGAGACTCCGCGTCCTTCCCAAACTTCCTAATTGCCCTGCGATTTTATTCTGAGGAGGTTGTGAGCTCGATTTAAGCGATCTTTGCCTGGGATGACCCGCACAATCGTCAAATTTTACTCATTGCGAACAGACGGACTTGCCGATGATTCAGACGGTATCGTTCTCTTTCCGACAAAACGTGAGATGTACGCATGATGCGACGTAACCGCAAAATGCTTTTGGCTTCGACCTTGGTCGCGATTCCATTTGCTTTATTGATGTCGACCCTTTCGACGGGCCAAGTGTCGTCGGATCCGAGGGCGACGGGGACGACGTCCACCGTCCAGCACGCAGTGGGTCAGCAGCCGGTTAACTCTTCGCGTGGCGATGAAGCGACCATCCAACAGGTGGTCGGTAAGCAATTCGACTCGAGAAGCACTCGAAGCTCTGGCACGCTAATGCAAGCGTTCGGATTTGGCGAGCCCAAACAGACCGAGCCTCGAGCGGCATCTCAGCCGCAACCCCATCAACATGACAACAGCGGCGGATTGTTCGGCGTGTTGTTCAATCGTTCGAAAAAATCGGAATCGAGCACATCAAGCAATAGCAACGAGATCCGCTTTGGCAGTTCGGCTTCCAGTTCGTCGCAGAGTGGATCGGTCGATTGGAGCGGAATTCCCTATCATTCGGCCCACAATTCGTCAACGACCCAGCCACGTACGCCCATTCAAGACCCTGGTTCCGCGTCGCGTCAAACCCGAATCATTCGCGGCCGAGTTCCGCAGCCCTTGTCACTCGATGAAGTTGCTAGCAACGGTGCGTCGACATCAACATCGCGAATCCCAACTCCGCCGTCGATCGCTCGCAGCGATTCCCCCGTCGCGGTTCCAAGGTCAACCGGATCGAGTTCGCCATTGACGGTCCCGGTCCCGACCGTCGCTCAGCGACAGTCGCGTCCGAGTTTGTCCAGCGAAACGAGTAGCCGTCGCAGCGGGCGTCGCTCGCTCGAAGCACTCGATCTATCGGAAGTTGCTTCGACAAAGTCGCCAACCAGCACTCGACGTGTGGCTGAATCCGCGGCACCGACGGAACTGGTTCCCAAGGTGGCTCGTCGTGTGATCAGCACTCCGGTTGACGCCGAAACGGTAGCCGAAGCAACGCAGAAGAAACTCGTTTTGGAACCAAAACCGGCGCCGGAGCAGGTGGCTTCCGCCGCGAGCCCCGAGACCGCCAAGGCTTCGATTTCCGCGACGGCACCGGCCGACCGTGCCGCGCCGAAGACGGCGGCGCTAGCAACCCCGACAACGACCAGCACGCTCAGCGGTTCCGGTTCGACCTCGGTCGCAAGCAATCGCCGTGGAGCGGGTGCAGGATCCAGTGCCGATTCCGTCGCGTCCAAGCCTAGCGTTCCCGTTACACCGGTGCCGACCCCGACCCCGACCCCAACGCCATCGGCAGAGCTCGCTCATTCGAGTACTCCCAAATCTGGTTTGAGTTCATCGCCGAACTACCAGACACCGGACATGAAGAGCCAACCGATCGAGATGCCTGCACTGCCAAACGCGGCCAACACCCTTACGCCATCGCAGACGGTTTCACACCGCGCGGGGCCACCGCCAGCAGCCTTCGGCCCAGGCGAATTTGTGCCTGCGAATCGCCCTAACATCGTCGACTCGCAATCGTCGTTGCCAGTGGGTTCAGGATTGGCTGCTTCAAAAGTGAGTGCCGACGCTGCCACTCAGCCTTACACGCAGCAATACGTCGCTCAGCCAGTTGCCACTCCCGTTCCAGCGTTGAACACCCCGAGCGGGATCGGATCGAATCGTGGAAAAATGGCAACGTTTGGCCAACCCGTATCCCCTCAAACGGTACCGGCGAAGCCTGCCGCACATCCGATGACACGATCGGTTGACGGCACCGTGGCTGCGGACGTGGAACTGCATGACACGCGTGGTTTGGCCACGGATAACTTCCAACAACCCAACCTGTCCAATGACATGCGAAACGGGGCCGGTGGTCGAGAATTGATGCCAGGTCACAACGCGGTGGCTTCGGAATTACCGGGCATCCGTGTGGTCACGCATGGGCCAGGCGAAATCATGATTCGCCAGAATCGCCAATACGAGATTCGCGTTGAAAACCGTGGTTCCATCGATGCCAATGGGCTTTTGGTTCGTGCATTGATTCCCGATTGGGCAGAGGTGCAAGGACACAATGCTTCGCAAGGCGCCATTGAGAATCAAGCCCAAGACGCGGGGGAGCGGTTGGTCTGGAGGATCGATTCGTTGCCTGCCGGATCGGTTGAACGGATGTTTGTTCAACTCCGTGCCCAACGCAGTGGCACCTACGATTTGGATGTTGATTGGACCCTCGTGCCACAGCACTCGATCGCGACCGTCAAGGTGCACGAGCCACGATTGGATTTAACGATCGATGGTCCCGAAGAAGTTGTCTATGGTCAATCGCAGGCGTACACCGTCCGCGTCTTGAACCCAGGCGATGGAACGGCACCCAACGTCGTCTTTACCCTTTCGCCAAATTCGGCGACTCCACAGACGCAACGAATTGGCGACATCCCAGCGGGGAAAGAAGCCCAGTTTGAAGTGGAGCTCACTGCCCAGGATTTGGTCGATTTGAAAATTCACGGGCTCGCCTCGGGTGATCTTGAGCTGCGAGCCGAAGCCGAGAAGACGATTCGTGTTTCCGCGGCCAAGCTCGAAGCGATTCTGACTGGCCCCGAACTTCGGTATCAAAACACCGAATCCCTGTACAACTTGCAAGTCCAGAATACGGGATCGGCAACCAGCGAAAATATCGCGGCGACATTACGGCTTCCCAAGGGAGTCAAGTACCTGGGTGGTATCGACGAAGCAACGGCCGAAGCCGGTTCCTTGAACTGGACGATCAAAGCGTTGGCACCCGAAGCCAGCCGGAACTACCAATTCCGCTGTAACATGAATGCTACCGGTGACCAGAAGTTTGTGTTTGAATGCGAAGGTACCGCTGCCGGTCGAACCGGTGTTGCACTGGCAACGCGAGTCGATTCGATTGCAGACCTCGTGTTGACCATCAACGATCCGCCGGCCCCCGCACCGATTGGTACCGATGTGACTTATGAGATTGTCGTACGCAACCGAGGCAGCAAAGAAGCAAACGAGGTTCGCGCGATCGCTCAGTTCAGCCATGGCATCGAGCCGAATCGAATCGAAGGCCAAAGTGGTGAATTGTTGACCGGGCAGGTTTTGTTCGATCCGATCCCCGCGATCGCGGCAGGGCAAGAGGTTCGTTTGCGGGTCGTCGCGAAAGCGGATCGAGCGGGTCATCATCGCTTCCGCACGGAAATCCGCTCGGGTGACACCGTATTGGTTGCCGAAGAAGCGACTCACTACATGAGTCCTCAAAGCGACCGCGTGAGCCGCCACAGCAGCGATGTGGAAGCTCGCTAAGACCGCTTCAGTCCACCTCAATGAATTCGAGTGGTTGGGTCTCCTCGACATCAGCCACTCGAATTGCTAGCTCGCCGGACAACAATTTTCGGAAGGGCTTGCCAACAATATCGCCTCGCCAACCTTCGAGCAGCGCCGGCAGTGAATCTGATTTGCGACTTTCGAGCTCATAGCCGAGCAGTTCGCGGACATCATCTGCGTTGCCGACGATCGGTGGGGCGAGTTTGTGTTGGCGGCTAATGCAGGCGATGGAGGTCGACAAAAACTGGCTCAGCATGGGTGACACCGACTTGCGGTTTCCCCGCGCTCGCCGTGGAAGTTGATCTTCCGGTGTTTCCAATGCCACCTGGATCGCTTGGGCAATCGCCTCGTAATGGCCCGAATAGCCGCGGCGTTCCAGCCCTCGAATCCCTCGAATCTTCTCGATGTTGGGTGAGCCGCGTTTCGCCAGTTCAATCATCAAATCGTCACGCATGACCCGCCTTGGAATTCGATCGGTTTCGCGAGCACGGCCCTCACGCCATAGCCACAATTGACGAACGATCTCCAATTGACGAGCATTGAGGCCCGCGGAGCCGCTGACGCGTCGCCAATTTTCGCGGGTCTCGGCATCGATGACCTTCTGTTGAAGGTTCGCGGTTTCTTCTTCGACCCAAGTTTCTCGCTGTAACGTGTTCACCATCGCGGCAAGCTTGTTGTACATCGTCTCCAGATCGACGACGTCGTGGGCAGCATACGTCAATTGGTCCTTTGACAGGGGGCGATGACGCCAATTTGTTCGCGTTTCGCCCTTGGGCAATGAACGGCCCGCCAAACGTTGGACCAACGTCGCTAGCGAAGCGGGGTATTCCATACCAACAAAGCCTGCGGCAAGTTGGGTATCGAACAGCCCGGCGATCGGCTTTCCCGAAAAACGATAACAAAATCGAATTTCTTCGCGTGCCGCGTGCGCGATGACGATTCGTCCCGGTTGAGAGAGGACGTCCCAAAAAGGTTCCGTCGAATCGACTCGGTAGGGGTCGATGATCGCCAAACGGCCGGGCAACGCCACTTGAACGAGGCATAACTCGGGCCGATAACTGTCCTCCGAGACAAACTCGGTATCAAACCCGACAATCGAACTTGCGGCAATCTGCTCACAGAGCTGATCGAGGTCGCTTCGGTTGGTAATGGAGTCGTAATGCAAAACGTGACTTCGATTCTTGATAGTGAATGACCGATAGCGTCCAATGGGAATCTGCCCCCCGGGACCGACTTTACCCGTTCGGCCGCCGATCGCCTATCCGGTTTGACGAACCTTGCTTCTGTTTTCCCGTTTGAAAAGCCAATGAGTCATCTTGTGACGGATCTGCTAGTCAGTGTTCGCGATTTGAGGGAGTATGCGATCGCAGTGGCGGCCGGTGTGACGATCATTGACTTCAAGGAACCGGATCATGGGCCGCTCGCGGCTGTGGACGCGGCGATCTGGCAACAGAGCGCCAGTGCAGCCGGCCGATCCCCTAACGCGGGGGATCTTTCCGCAAAGCCCCCTCTAATGTCGGCCGCCTTAGGCGAAGCGGTTGACTATGTTGACACGATTGATTTGCTGCCAAGACAGTTTCATTTCGCCAAAATCGGACCCAGTGGGATCGTATGCCCCGAGGAACTCAAGCGAATTTGGCTTGATGCGAGGCAGCGATTGTCCCAGTCAACTGGTGGTGGGGGGGCCGAATTGGTCGCGGTGGCCTATGCCGATCATGACGCAGCAGGCTGCTTGCCTCCCGAAGCGATTTTTCAGCTCGCGGCCGATTTAGGGTTTCATCGCTGCCTAATCGATACGTTTCACAAGGATGGCGCTTCGACCCTCGATCACGTTTCGCGAGCGCGACTGGGCCAGCTCAGCAAGATCTCGCGACGCGCATCGATGCGATGGATGATCGCTGGATCGATCCGAATCGAAATGGTGGATTCACTCGAAACGCCCACGATTGAGCCCGACGGGTACGCGGTTCGCGGCGATGTTTGCGAAGCGGGACGCACCGCTGGGTTGTCACCGTCGCGATTGGCTGCATGGGTCGAAAAAGTTGCCTCACTCCGCCCAGTCGAGACCCGTCAGTAGGACCAGTCGGTCTTCGAAATTGCCGATCAGACCACCGACAAGCGTCCATCCATGACGCCCACGCAGTTCAATCTCACCGAACTTATTGATCCTCAGAATCGAGTCTCCGTTGACCCCGGAATCGTGGAGTTCCTTTAAATCGATTTCGCCATCGTTGACGACATCCAGCAATGTCTTTCCTGTGATTTCGATGAATTGCATGACAGACCTACAAATGAATTGCGAATGAAGTCACCATCATCTTAGTTACCGGCAGAAGCTATTGCCGCAGTTCTAAGATCGTTTTTTTAACTTGGTCAAGTGTGTAGTCGATTGAGGCAACGGTTCCCTCTTCGTCGAGCACCACGATGAAAGGTGCCGAAACCATGCCAAATTCCGCCGCCAGCGGATTGGCGACTTCTGCGGTGGCGGAAGACTCGACGCGAAACGATGGAAATTCAAGCTGGTTCTGCTCCACAAATTCCGACACGGGAGCCTCGGCTCGGTCCAAATTCACACCCACGATCGCAATTTGATCGGGGGATTCGTCTGCGATCGCTTGCAGCGACGGAATCAGCTGTAATGATTCTGGAAATCCGATGGCCCAAAATGGCATCAAGACCAACTTGCCTCGGTGATCGTCGACGGACAATTTGGATCCGTCGACCGAGGGAGCATCGGTTGCAAACGAAGTCCCAATCACGGCCTCGCGGGCTCGCTTGGCCTCGATCGCCAGATTGGCTTCTCGTCCGGTTGCCGAGTCCCCGTCGGTGAAGTTTTCTGCCAACTTCTGGTAGGTTGCCGCCGCAAGCGACTCTTGCTCGAGTCCTTCAAATTGCAATGCCGCACCCGCCAAGTACTGGACCGTCTGCAAGTCCGCCGACTCGATGACCAGTTTTTGTACCGCAGCCGACCAAGTTTCCGGATCAACGACTTCACCCTCAATGGCTTGTTGCAGGAGTCGATCGATTTGGTCGTACTCGACGTTGCCAGCCAGTTGTGCCGCCATTTTCGCAATCTGAGGATCCGAGGCATCACCGTAGAGTCGAATAATCGCGTCACGAATCTGTTTCGCTTCCTCACGATGTCCGTACTGGGCCAAAACCTGGCGAGCTTGGCCCATCACCATCATCGCGGAGACATCCGGAGGAGATCCGGAGCTTGCGAGATCGTTCACCAAAGTGGCAATCCGCTGCGGAGCGGTTGCTTCGCCATTCTGAAGCGATTCGATGGCAAACCCAATCAGCACCATACGGCTGTCGGCGACCAAACGCGCGTCGTCGGATTTTAGGTTCGTTTCCGCCAACTTTTCGAGTTCAATGGCCGCTTGCAAGTCACCGAGTCCCGCAAGATGGGACAGCGATTGCAGTTCGCCGCGGGTCCCTTCGTCGCGAGTGCTGGGGTCCGAGTCGGAATGGTCACGAAGGCGGCGAGAGGCTTCGAGTTTCAAGCGAACGATCCGGCGCATTTTTGCAAGCGCTTCTTGTTGATCGGTGATTCCCGCACGCCCGCTGGCAATCAATTGCATGTCACCATCCGCGTCGGCTAGGTATTTCAGCAGCTGTTGCGGCGTGAGATCGGGACGGAGCGGTCGCTCGCCAGGGTCCGCAGCGGAGGCAGCCTGTTGCTCGTTGGCGATCGAAAACGGCGTTTCCAACGCGGAATCTGCCGGAGGCGTCGCCGATCTGTCAGCCCGATTTACCGCCACGCCAGCTTGAGTCGTCGCATCAGCCTCGGAGACCGCTTCGGATGTCAGCGATTGCGCCGCGGGATTGGTCGGCGGGGTGGTCGGACCGAGATCGGATTGGGCATCGGATGTCGCTCCGGTTGGAGCCGATTCGTCTCTGCTGCCGCCGCAGCCGGCCACCAGCACACACAACATCAACCAAACCAAAGACGTTTTTCGGCGAACCGCTCGGTGAATCCAATGCGTTGGCGGAGGACAGGTGACACAAAACATCGGTGAACCTCAAACGGGGGACGAAGCGGGGGACATAGCACTAACGGTTTTCTAAAAGTTCTTCGAGGGGTGTGTTGTCACCGATGTGGTGGCTGCACAACGCAATCGCCAAGGCATCGGCCACGTCCGCGGGCTCAGGAAACGTGGCGAGTGAAAGCTGCAGTTTTACAGCTTGTTGCATCTGGTGCTTCGGTGCGTGACCATTTCCGGTCAGCACCTTTTTAACACGCGTCGGTTCGTAATGAGCGACGGGAATCCCCGCCTCACCTGCGGCCAAACAGATCACGCCGCGGGCATGCCCCATCAAAATCGCGGTTCGTGGCCGCGAATAGTGGGAAAATAACTGTTCCAGAGCCATTCGTTGGGGTTCAAATGCAGCGATCACTTCCTTGACGCCGCTATGAATCTCCAACAACCGCTTCTCGATCGATTGCTTTGCCCGACTGCGGACGATTCCCGCTTCGCACAGTTTGATCAGCGGCCCCTGGATCTCGATCACGCCATATCCGGTTGTGTTCAATCCAGGGTCGATCCCGAGAATGCGGATCGCACTCACGAGCTACGTTCCCAAGCGGTGCCTTCCTTCTTGTCGAGCAGAGCGATCCCAAGAGCACTGAGTCGATCACGGATGGCGTCGCCGGTAGCGTAATCCTTTCGTTCACGCGCCTCTTTACGTAGATGGATCAGCAATTGGACGACTTCATCGAGCAGTGCCGCGTCACCATCGTCATCGCTCGTTTTGGGCGCCGCCTTGACGAAGATCCCTAAGACGCTGGTCAATTCGCGGATCACGGTGCCGGCTTTCGCAAGGGACGCGACTTCGGGGCATTGCTTGTCGCTGTTGGCGTTGAGCTTCTTTTCGTCGATAAAGCGATTGAGCAGACGCAACGAATCAAACAGCGTACTAATCGCTGCACCGGTGTTGAAGTCATCGTCCATCGCAGCAAGAAATCGCTCGCGAACACCATGAATGTCGATCAAGAGCGAGTCTTTTTTGGGATCAAATTCGCCGTCGACACGATTCTTTGCAGGTTGCAAATCGTAAAACGATTCACCCGTGATTTCGGTGAAACGCTCAAAAAATCGGTAAAACGCCTCGAGTGACGTCCCGGCTTCTTGCAGACCGTCTTCGCCGTAAACGATGGTCGATCGATAATGGGTCCGAAGCAAAAAGAACCGAATGCGCTCGCCCGTATGCCGACGAATCAATTCGGCCAAACCACCGGCGCCCTTGCTGCGGCTGATCTTGCCTTCGCCCGCCTCGTCAACCGAGGCTTCTCGGTCACTCTTGCCACCGACTTTCCCCTTTTCACCTGCACGCATCAGTCCATTGTGCATCCAATATTTGACCATTGGCGCACCGTGGCAACAACTGCTTTGGGCCCGTTCGTTTTCGTGATGCGGAAACATCAAATCGAGTCCACCGCCGTGAATGTCGAACGTATCGCCAAGAATCTCGTGACTCATCGCAGAACATTCAATGTGCCATCCAGGGCGACCTTGGCCCCAAGGGCTTTCCCAAGCGATTTCTCCGGCTCGAGCGTTTTTCCACAGGGCAAAGTCGCCAGACGATTTTTTCTTGGCTGCCGCTTCGCCACCTTCGCCTTGCTGAGCATCGATGCTGCGGTTGGAGAGCTGGCCGTAGTTTGGATCTTTGATGACGTCAAAAAAGACGTCGCCGTCGACTTCGTAGGCATACCCCTTTTCGATCAGCGTTTCGATGAAATGAATGATCTGGGGCATGTGATCGGTCGCTCGAGGCAAGTGATCGATCTGGTTGACTCCCAGTTCCTTCAAGTTCGACAAGTAGTCAGCGGTCATCTCGCAGGCAATTTGGCTGATCGGGATCCCCCGCTCACGACTTTTTGCGATCAATTTGTCGTCAACGTCGGTGATGTTGATGACTAACGACACCTCGTAGCCACAGTATCGCAGGTACCGTTTGACCGTATCGAAAATGACCGGACCAACCATGTGGCCAATGTGTGATTCGGCATAAACCGTGGGGCCGCACAAATAGATGCCCACTTTGGGCGAATGAAGGGGCTGAAATACCTCTTTTGTCTTGCTCAGCGTGTTGTAAATTCGGATCGGGGCTTTAATGCCAGCATTCGCTGAAACGGAAGAAGACGCGGTGGCAGTGCTCATCGAGTGGTTTTGGGAAAGTGGCTAAGGGGGCGAACGGTGAACCAAAGCCGGATTATAGGGAGAGAATGCGTTTAGGGAGAGGGTGTTTTGGAAACGGCCCCAAAACGGGTGTTTGGTCGCGAAAGCTTGAACTCCAGCGGGATCCGTGAATAATTCGGGTTCGAGACATACTGCGAGCCGACGTGGGCTCGGCCTTGGGTTCATTCGAGGGGCCCCTTTTCGTTCCCTTTCCCCAAAACAACGATTCCGATGTCACCGAATCCTTATGCAGTGACCGGCGCAAGCGTCCCGGCAGGGGTTGGGATGTTTCGCACGGCATTGAACTTTGTCCAAATGGCGATCGGCGTTGCCGTCATGCTGTGGTCATTGCTCGGGATGGCTTTCCTCGTTTATATCGTGGCGACGCATGTCGACTCGATGGGGTCCGCGATTGCGACGATCGCGATCAACGGGATCTTCTGGATCGCGGTGCTCGCCATAGGATACGCAATATTTCAGTTAGCTCAGAAGCGGGCCCAGCGTTGGCATGCGATTGCAAACCAGCCGGCGAGTGCAATCGATACCGAGGGCCAGAGCCACCACGGCGAGTAGCGGAACATGACGAGCCATCGCCCCGGCGGGATCTCGACCCCTTGTTTTAGGAAATCGATCTTCTCGACGATCACTCGTTTCGACGGCCCCCCTTCGGGCTTCGTCAATGTCGCGGTCCAGTTGCCATCTTGGTAGACGCTCCGCTGCAACAAGCAAGCTTGGTCACAGCTAACGAACACGCTGGCCCGATCCGGTTCGCTGACCCGTACGTCAATGATTGTCTCGGGCAGCGGGCCATCGTTTTGACTGACAAGTGAACGCAGCAACGATTCGAAATCTTGCAGCGTTGTGTTTCGTTCGCTGAGCGTCCGTCGACTGGGTGACCATTGAAATGGAGTCCATGGTCGTTGCTGCGGCTTGACCGAGTCGCTCACACGGGTCATCGAGTACGCTTTGCCATCTCGTGCTATCTGAACGTCGTCATCCGCAACATGAATGATACGGTTGATCCGCAACCAGTTTCGCACAGCGTTCCAAAACTGTTCGCGTTCAAGTGAGTTCATCGACTCGGTCACGTTGCTCGCTGCTTTCCAGAACAGGGCCATCGAGACGCTGCGAATCGAGGTCATGTTGTTGAAGACCGGTTGTCGATCCACCAAGTGCCAGCGTCCAAAGGATGCTGCCCGCATGCTGGCTTCGACTTCGAGCAGCCGATCTTCGCTAGGAGTGTCACGCCAATGACGCGGCCACCCTGCTGCGGAGCGTGTTCGCATGGCAAACGTCCTCGCCGGAATCTCCGGCTTCGAACCGGTGAGCAACAGGGACTCTTCGCTTCGATTGACTTTCGCGATGATGCTGCTGCCGAATACTCCTAAGTCGACCGCGATGATGACGGTCAAACCGAAAATCAACTGACGACGATTCCATCGTTCTTTCGACCAAACGTAAAATACGGCAGCGATGCAGCCGAGGAAAAACAGCGAATGGCTTAGCGAGCGGCTGACGTCCGCCAGTCCCGCGTCGATGTCCAGTGGCCCCCAGAAAGCGTCCGCCGGCAGCGAGGCCAGATGCGACGTGATCAGCGAAGGACGGATTCGCAGCACCATGATCGCTGCGAGCCCCATTCCGAGTCCAACGGCAACCGCCACCATCGAGTTGCGAATCGATTTCCAATCCGTCCGTTGTAACGCATCGACCCATCGAGCGGTGAGCATCGAAATCGCGATCGCCATGATCGGCAACCATTTGGCGGGATACCTTAGCGAATCGTAGCCAGGGAAGAAGTGATAGAGCCACCAATACAACCCTCCCGCCGCACTGTCGACATGCATCATTTTTCCCGTCATGTTTTGGAGGATCCAAACCACTCCAAAATGCCCCATCGAGACAGCGCAAGCGCCAAACGCGATTCCCGTCCACAAATCGATTTGAGGCTTTCGTCGCGATAACATCCGACTGATCGCCGCGATCACCACCAGCATGCTCATGTAGATCGAAGGGGTCCAGGTTCGGCCGTCACCGGGAATCAGCGTGCTGAGTCGGTGGTTCTGTGGCAGCATGGATCCAAAGGCATTGGGCGTCAGTAGTTCTAGCACGTGCCAGGGCGGAAGAGAAAAACGATACGCTCGTTCGCGTCGAGAATCGACAGCGGGTGGAGCAAGCCAGTGGCCCGTGTCGTCGTCGACGACTCGCTGGCTTTGACGGCTCCAAGAGAGGGAGGCTGCGATTTGAGGAAACGAAAGGGTTGCCGCGACAACGCAGCTAAGAAAAATCGGTAACACCAGCAAGCGAAAGTTGCAGAGCGTCCGTTTTGCAGACCATCGTGCGGCCCCAACGATGGTAGCGGTGATCACAACATGCAGGGCCGTTTGGGGATCGCCACCAAGGATCATCATCGCCATCGCCACACTCGCGATGCGGACACGCTTGCGCATGCTGTCGTATCCGCCCACCACCAGTGTCGAGAGCACCACCGGGGCCCAAGCGGCACCGACAAGAAAGGGTGGGTTGGTGTAGAGATACAAAACGCTGCCACAGAACGCATACAGAATCCCCGCTAAGGATGCGGACGTCGATGTGACGCCACAGCGCCCGGCGGCATAGCGCGCAGCTAATACGGCAAGTCCAAGGTGAACGACGACGTACCAGCTCAGAGCAACCTCCGTCGGCAGCGGCAAGGCAAAGACCAACCAACGTACCGGGTAGAGAACCGCGGTCGTGGTTTCCCCCATCAACGGGATTCCGGTTTGATCAAGTGGATTCCATAGTGGTATCCAATCGAGCCCCGTACGCTCGGCCACGTAGTCGTAGAGCGGCGTATAGAAATGGCTGACATCCCGGAACGCTAAGCGATCCACTCCGAGCAGCGCGGTTGCAAACAACAACAAGGCGACGGCGGGCCCGACTCCGTGGTCGACGCGACATCGCCAGTTCATGAATCAGCCCTAACGAGGGCCGGTGACGATTCCGGTTTGCGACTGAGTCCGCAGCGCATCGGCGCGCTCAAGTACGTTCGGTGTCGGTTCGAGCGTTTTGGGCACCAATTGGACATCTATGATTCGTTCGTCGCGAAGTTCGCCTGGCCAGAGTGTTTCGGAAACAAAATCGAGGACCGGCCACTCGTACCAAGGTGGATTGAGCCGACGGCGAATGGTTTCGGTGCGATAGCCATCCTTTTCGACCCGGATGTCGCGTGCACCATAATAAACGAAACTGGTGGCGGCTGGACTCGTGCCAATCACCTGATTATCCACGGAAATCGTCGCTCCGGGGGGGCTGGTGCGAACGGTCATGCGTCGCCGCACGCACCCCGAGCTGCTCAGGATGCCCACGACGACGATCCATACCGCAAGAGAACGAAACCATCGGGTATGCGAGGGAATCGTCATTTCGGCTGATCGTTCGTGCAGTGCTTTGGATTGCAAGCTTTTCTTGTTCCCTGGGATGGTAAACGGCGTCGAGAGGACGTGTGGTACCAATTTTTGCCGACGGATCGCTAGAGCATTTTTGCCCTTTCGCAGGCCTGCATTACTTCCGAAAAAGCACGCCCCACCGTGCTCAAGCAGACGACTTTAGGCCGCGACACCCCCGAAGTGTTGCCGCGGAAAGGCACTGGAGTGCTTTGCCACCGCTAAATCTTAGGGTAGTGGATCTTGTTAAAGATCCTAAGACACGGGGATCTTTGCCAAGATCCACTACCGGTAACCCTCATTCCTAGATGTAACGCAGAACGAGCCCCCAAAAGGAAGGTGGAGCAAAGGACGAATTGCAGGCCAGCAGTCCCGAAAATCGTCAGAACCGTAGCATCCGTTGCCTCGGATCCGCCGCGGGGCGAGTTGTCAGCAAACAAAGACCGATCGGATCCAATCGGATGCTACACTGAGGGATCCGCCCCGTACGTAGGCGGACGTCAGCGGTTTTTGCCAAAGGTCTCGCATGCATCTTCAATCCTTCTTGCTGGTCGTGATCTCGCTCAGTTGTGGATCACTTCCACCAGCGACGGTGGATTACTCTCGGGCGATTCCTGCCACGATGGGGATGATCGCTGCTTGGTGGATTCTATGCCATCTCGCCGCTCGAACGACGGCCCGCCAGGTCCAGGCAGACCGAATCGACCCTCTTGTCGGTGCCCGCTTACTCGAAAAGCAGCTTGATATTTTTCGCTGGCTTGCCCTCGGTGTGGTGGTAATGTGTTTGGGTGGGTTTGGCATCGCTCGGGGCCTCGACGGAATCGCCGTGCTTGAGGGGTCGTTGTTTCTACAGTCTCTGGTGTTGCTGCTTCCCGCCGTGATGTTGGTTTCGGCCAGTTGGTCGGCCGAACATCGTTACGGTGTGTTGATGGACTATGCGGAGTGTGGGCTCAAAGAGCACATCGGTTCGGTGGTCCGGTCGTTCCGCAGCAGCATGGCTTGGTTGGTGATTCCGATCATGATTTTGCTCGGTTTAGCGGATGGAGTTTCGCGGTTGCCCCTTACGGAAATTCAAGCTGGCTTGTTGATGGTGGTTGTTTCGCTGCTGTTCGTTTGTGCTGGGTTGCCATGGTTGGTGTCGCGCTTGTTCAAGACGTCCCGGCTTGACGATACCACGGAGGCTTGGGTTCGGTCGCTACTGTTTGCCGCCAGGCTGCAGCGAATAAGAATCGTCCGCTGGCAAACCGGCGGTGCGACCTTCAACGCGCTGATTACAGGTTTTGTACCGCCGATTCGAACTTTGTTGTTGTCCGATCGGTTGATGGATGAACTGCCTCGCGATCAAATTGCCATGGTGGTGCTCCATGAGGCGGCGCATTTGCGACGTCGCCACATGCCACTACGGATGTTGTCGATTCTGCCTGCTTGGGGGATCGGCACGCTGATCACGCGAATCGCAGGTGATGCACCCTATGCGATGGCTGCTGGCAGCCTTGCGGGGATTGTCCTCACCATGCTGATTTTACGGTGGGTTGCCTACCGAACCGAATTCGACGCGGATGTTCAAGCCTGCCGGTTGGCGGAAAAGATTTCTGGCGACGTTGAGGAGGTTCCCACCACTTATGCGTCAGCCGCCGCAGCGCTATCGGCGGCACTGCTTCGCGTGACCGAAGGCCATCCTGAAACTCGCCGTCGGACCTGGCTTCACCCCGGCGTCGTGGACCGAATCGAGTGCATGCGTCGATATCGCAAAACGCCAGCCACAAACAACACGACTGCAGGCACGGTCGCGAATCCAGCGTAGCGGTGAACGTTGACCAATTGGTGCATGGTCTCGGTGGACGTGATCGGCAGCATGATGATGAACACCGATGCGATCGTGACCAGTCCCATCAAGATCATCGCCCAAAAGCCGACGGTTTCGACGGTCCTCGCAGGGCCGATGGCTCGTCCGCGGGCCAACCAAAGGACGGCGATCATGGGCAAGACAAAGACAAGCACGCCGCTGCTCATCATGTGAACCAATAAAACATTGCCGCCCAGATGCGAACCGCCCAGTGAAGGTAACGCCGTCAACGTCAAGATTACGACGCTGGCGATCAGCCCCACAAGACAAAGTCGTTCGATTAGTTTGATCATGGTATCCTTCGCTAAAAAACAGACCCATATTGGCGGAACGACGCAACCGGTTGAAAAGCATTCTAGACGATGGTTTGGTTACGACTAAACAGTCGCGACGCAAGTGCACCAATGCCAATCAACAAACTGATCGACAACACGCCAATCGATGCGGCGATGATGAACTTGAATAACTTGCGACCCCCAAACAACTGGTTCCACAGCAGCACTTGGTTCGGGTTGGTTCCACGGACCTCGGACATGCGGACTGCGGCCAATTGGTCAGGTCCGGGACCCACGGATTGGACGGTCGAATCAAAGATGGCGGAACCTTCCGAATGGCATTCCAAACAGCCACCAACACCGAGCGACCAACCGGCCGGCCGAACGTTATGAGCGAGTGGCCAAGAAACCATCTCGACCGCTTCACGGTTCTTGATCGCATCGTCCGCAAGCTTAACGATCGACTTGCCGTCCTCACTGGCTTGATAAACGAAGCCGCTGGAAACATACACGGCGGTCTCGATGCCCAGTTCCGCTTCGATGCTTTCCAACGCCGCAGCAACCTTCTCATTGAACGTGGTTTCGCCAAGTTTCTTTTGAGCTGACGCGAGCTTCTCGTTTTCTTCGTCCGTCAACTCGGTTGCGTCCACTTTGGCTCGTTCTTCGCCAAGGACCTCTTTGCGTTCGCTGCTGCTCAGTTCGGGCAACACAATTTCTTCGACGAAGCCACGACGCACACGAAGTGTTTTGCGAGTCATGTCGTACACTTTGGCTGGATCGACAGGGGTCAGCTGACCTTCGGCGAGCGTTCCCCAAAAGGCTGGCCAGATGGCTCGGTGGGGTGAGATCTTGCCATCTTCACCTTGTGCGAACACCGGGGCAACCATGGCGGGTAACTCTTGACCCGTGCGATGATCTTTCGATCCAAGCCCGTGCGCAAAGCTCGTCATGATCCGCTTAGCTTCGTCCGTTGGGATCGGCCCCGAATGGCATGCGGTGCAGGAAAGCTTTTCAAAGTGAACCGGCGGCAAACCTTCATGCAACGGCATCGGCGAACCCAAGCGACCACTCCGAGCAGCGATCTCCGTATCGATCAGCGACACCGACTCATCGTCGTGGTCTGGACCCAAGTGGCACCCGGCACAGGTCAACGTGTCCATCACGATGTGCATTTCAGGGTCAGCGGATTGTTCGCTTTCCCCTTCGAATCCTCTCACAATCGCATGGTCAATTCCATTGCGATGGCAATCGGTGCACTGCATACCCGATTGCAGATGGACATCTTGATCGTGAACCCAGCGAGATTCGATTCCGTGCTCATCAACCGTTCGTTGGCTGTGGCATTGATAACACGCATTGTTCGACGGCTTGCGGATCAAATCCATGAACACGGTGCCATCGGGCGAGAATTTCCGAGCGTCGTACGTCACTTTGGGGAGCTTGCTTTGGACCGATTCGTCGGCTGGGTCCGAGCCGTCTTTGATCCGCGAGACGCTGCCATCCACCTCACCGAGTCGCATTCCCGCGGTCGCAGCCCAGGCAAAATTCTCATCTTCGATCTCATCCCTTCGTGCGTTGAAGTCGTACACGCTGGGGCTGGCATGGCAGATCATGCAATCGACTTCGAGCACGCCGCTCAATGGCCAGCGGTCTGCGCTCGCTGGTTCGGCATCGGATTCGGCTGCCTCGTCCGGCAAGGCGGGTTCCTCTGAAGCGGTCGATTCCGTGACGGATTTGCCAGCCGCAACGCCACCTCCGGGGATTCGGCCACCGAATTGGTGCGTCATGTCCCACGGGGAAACCCCCAGATCGCCGGGATCAAAGAGGCCTTTCCAGTCACGATAAGAGAGTGGCAACTGGGTCCCCGAACGTGTCTCGGTCCAAATCCAAGGTTCCCCGCGACGGCCGTCTGGCGAATCGCCTAAGAAGGCATTGAAGTGCCATCCATGCGAGATCGCCTCGTAGTCATGGCAGCGACCGCATGTCATCAAGGGCGAATAGGGCTTGTCGGAATCGGGTGTGATTTTGCTGTTGCCTGCATCGTACAGGTCGATATGGTGCAGCATCCGTGTGTCGGAGTCGGAATGAGCAAACCGACTTTCCGCGGCATGCACCCCGTGGGCGGAAAGCAGCAGCAGCGAAAGAACCACCGCCGCGCGGCACCGAAACGTCCGAACGATTGAGAATTTCATTCGATTTTTGATTAAGGCGGGTTGGTTGCCCCCAAAAGGAGCCACCCATTCACGAGTTGTCTGGTCACTACCATAATGACCGGGTGAGACTCACTTTTATAAACCATTTTGCCAGGAGACGCGACCATGGGACGATCCGGAGTGATTACGTTCAAGGGAAATCCAATGACCTTGGAGGGAGACGATTTAGCGGTCGGTTCCAAGGCCCCTCCCTTCACGCTTCATTACGCTGAAAACGGGATTCAAACGTTGACGCTCGACCAATTGAAGGGCAAGCCCTCGATCGTCAGCGTGGTGCCCAGTTTGGACACGGGTGTGTGTGCGATTCAGACGAAACGGTTCAACGAGGAACTTGGATCACTCGGTGATCAAGTCAATGCCGTCACGGTGAGTCGCGATTTACCGTTCGCGCAAGCTCGTTTCTGTGGTGCCGAGGACGTCGACATGCGGACGGCCAGCGATTACCAAACCCACGCCTTTGGCAAAGACTATGGTTTGACCATCGAAGAGCTGAAGCTATTGACCCGAGCGGTGCTTGTGCTGGATGCCGAAGGCAACGTGGCTTACAAGGAAATTGTGCCTGAAGTTACGAACGAACCCGATTATGCGGCTGCGATGGCTGCGTTGCGGATGCTCGTGTAGAGGCCCCATGCCCGAAGCCAAGGATCCCGCCGCGATCGTGGTCGCGGCGCTTTACCGTTTTGTTCGATTGCCCGATTTTGTACAGCTCAGGGAGCCTCTCCTTGAGCAGATGGTGGCTGCGCGTGTTCGCGGGACGTTGCTATTGGCGATCGAGGGGATCAACGGGACGGTGGCGGGGTCGCCAGAGGGGATGGAGGCATTCATCGGTTTTCTACGCAGCGATCCACGCTTGGCCGACGTCGATATCAAACAGTCCTTCTGCGACGAGATTCCTTTCCGTCGTTCGCGCGTGCGATTGAAGAAAGAAATCGTCACGCTTGGTGTCGAGGGGATTGATCCCAATGATTCCGTTGGAACCTACGTGGACGCCGAAGATTGGAACGAACTGATCGACGATCCCGAGGTGGTGCTGATCGATACTCGCAATGATTACGAAGTCGCGATCGGAACCTTTTCTGGAGCAACTAATCCGCAAACCGGCTCGTTTCGTGAGTTTCCTCGATTTGTTGACGAGCACTTGGACCCGTCGAAGCACGCAAAGGTCGCGATGTTTTGCACCGGAGGCATCCGCTGCGAAAAGTCCACAGCGCTGCTCAAGCAGCGCGGCTTCCAAAAGGTTTACCATCTTCGTGGTGGAATCCTGAAATACTTAGAGAAGATTCCCAAACAGGCATCCAAATGGAACGGCGACTGCTTCGTGTTCGACCAGCGTGTTGCTGTCACGCACGGTTTAGAAGTGGCTGACCACGTTCTCTGTTTCGGATGTGGGTGGCCGGTCGATCGCGAAGCCCAACAGCACACCGATTTTCGCCCCGGCGTCCACTGTCCTCGTTGCGTGAACGAATTGACGGACGAGCAAAAGAAACGGTTTGCAGAGCGGCAGCGACAATGGGAATTGCAGAATCGGGAAGACGAAGTAACGCCCTAATGCATGTAGCCTTGAGGCGATAAGCGAACCAGTTTGGTGCCCTCTCGTTTCCACAATCCGGTGCGTCCGATCGTTTTTCCAATCTGAGTCAACTCGTAACCGCAACTGCTTTGCAGGGCAAGGTCGGCATCGGCTTGACTCATCGTCAAGATCAACTCAAAATCTTCGCCGTCGCTCCATGCGTGTTCGAAGGGGCTGCGGCCGGTTTGCTCGGCAAGCAGTATCGCGTCATCATGAATCGGGATTGATGCGGTATCAAATTCAATCCCCACCCCGCTGGCGGCGCAGAGTCGGTCGAGATCCAACGACAATCCGTCGCTGATGTCGATCGCTGCATGCACCTCGACGAGTTCTCGCAGTTCTGCCGCCAACGCGACGCGTGGGACCGGCCGCAAATGGCGACCCAGGATGCTACCTCCGACATTGCCGGTCACCAGCACCGCGTCTTGTTCTTTGGCGCCACTGCGAAGCCAAGCCGATCCAACGGGAACATGCCCAAGTAACGTGATGGTGATCGACAAGGGGCCATCATAGGTCGACAAGTCACCACCCGCGATCGCCACCTGGAACTCTTCAGCCGCTTCAAGAATCCCTTCATAGACCTGACCTGCGATTTGCGTTGCCTTTTGTTTCGGCAGTGCCAAGGTCACCAGGGCCGATCTTGCAACAGCGCCCATCGCTGCGATGTCACTCAGATTGATCGCCATCGCTTTGTAGCCTGCGTCGGCGAGCGCATGCTCGGCCGAAACAAAGTCGACACCATCGATGATCTGATCGGTACAGGCGATCAAGGCCCCGGAATCCGGCGTGATGACCGCAGCGTCGTCACCGATTCCAACAGCAACCTGAGGTAACGAACGACAGCGACCACGTAGGTACGCGAGAAAGGATTGTTCCATGGATGTTGAGCTTTTCGGTATCGTGGTGCGCAATCCTGATATTTTATTACGCATGCGTTGACTTGTGAAGGCGATGCGGTGGCATTAACTTGTTCTCTGACTGCTGCTTCTGCCCCTTTTCCCGCCTGTCATAAAGGACAATCACGAGCATGAGTAAATCGGTTGAAAAGCAATTTGCGATCGGCGTTGACTACGGAACCAACAGCGTGCGGGCGCTCGTTGTCGACGTCGCCGACGGAACCGAGATCGCGTCAAGCGTGTATGAATACCCAAGCGGCGACCAAGGGATACTGCTCGACCGCAAAGATCCGCATTTGGCAAGGCAGAACCCCGCGGACTACATCGATGGGTTCGAAGCGTCGGTGACGGGCGCGATTCGGATGGCAAAGAAACAAAAACAAAGTGGATTCCGGGCAGAGAACGTGGTCGGCATCGGGATCGACACCACCGGCTCGACGCCAATCCCGGTGGACAAGACCGGCATGCCGTTGGCCATGTCTGGCAAGTACAAGAAAAACCTTGCGGCTCAGGCTTGGCTATGGAAAGACCACACCTCCGCGGCGGAGGCGGCCGAGATTACGGCGAAGGCCGAACGATCGAAGGACGGCTATTTGACGAAATGTGGTGGCATCTATTCGAGTGAATGGTACTGGGCCAAAGTTTTGCATTGCAAGCGTTCATCACCCGAGGTGTTCGATGCCGCGTACGCATGGGTGGAACTTGCCGACTTTGTGCCTGGTTACATAACGGGCAACATGAATCCCGACACGATGCCTCGCGGCATTTGTGCTGCCGGTCACAAGGCAATGTTCCACGATGATTGGGGGGGGCTCCCCAAAAATGCGTTTCTCAAGAAACTCGATGCCGATCTGCCAAAGGTCGCCGAGCATTACACGGCGAACTCCTCGACGTGTGACGAAACCGTCGGGGGACTTACCGAGCAGATCGCCAAGAAAGTTGGCCTGTCGGCTGGAGTCCCCGTTGCCGTCGGCGCGTTCGATGCGCACATGGGTGCGGTCGGTGCCGGCGTAAAGCCGGGAACGTTGGTGAAAATCATGGGCACCAGCACGTGCGACGTTACCGTTTGGCCGCTCGATCAACCCCTTGCCGATATCCCTGGAGTCTGCGGCATCGTTCCTGGCTCCGTGATTCCGGGCATGTACGGCCTTGAAGCAGGTCAATCGGCAGTGGGCGACATCTTTAATTGGTTTGTCAAGCAATTGGTCCCGGCGAAGTATGCTGCGGACGGTGACGCGCACGTCGCCTTGACGGCCGCGGCTGAGGAGCTGAAGCCAGGCGAAAGTGGTCTGTTGGCGCTCGATTGGAACAATGGCAATCGAACGGTTTTGGTCGATCCCTTGTTGTCAGGCATGCTAATCGGGCAAACGCTACACACCACCGCAGCGGAGATTTATCGCGCGTTGGTCGAAGCGACGGCGTTCGGCGCACTTGCGATCATCAATCGCTTTGAAGAGTATGGTGTCGAAGTCAAAGAGGTGGTCAATTGCGGCGGGATCGCGGAAAAGAATCCGATGGTGATGCAGATCTACGCCGATGTTTGTAATCGCCCCATGAAGATCAGTCGCTCGGCTCAAACGTGTGCTTTGGGTGCCGCCATTTTTGGCGCTGTGGTCGGCGGAGCCTACAAGAATGCTCCTGCAGCGCAGAAGAAGATGACAGGAACGAAGACGACGATTTATCGCCCTCGCAAAGCGGCGGTGAAAACATATGCCGAACTATACAAGCTCTACATGCAGCTTCACGATGCCTTCGGCACGTCCACTTCGGACGCGAAGCTTAGCAACGTGATGAAAGATTTGATCGCCATTCGGACGCGTGTTGCAAAGGAGAGCGGTTGATGCTTGAAAAACTAAAAGAGCAAGTCTTCGTGGCGAACTTGGAGCTGGTCCAACAGGGACTTGTGACACTGACTTGGGGCAACGTCAGCGGGATCGACCGGGATAAGCAGCGGGTCGTGATCAAGCCAAGTGGAGTGGCCTACGATGAAATGGAACCTTCCTACATGGTCGTGGTCGACCTCGAAGGGAACGTGATCGAAGGCGACTACAATCCTTCGACGGACACTGCCACGCACCTGTTGCTTTATCGGCAATTCAAGGATATCGGTGGCATCACGCACACGCACAGTTCTCATGCGGTGATGTTTGCCCAAGCACGCTGCGAGATTCCTTGTTTTGGGACGACGCATGCCGATCACTTCTACGGACCTGTCCCTGTGACTCGGCCGTTGACGTCCGTGGAAGTCGAAGAGGATTACGAGGTCAATACGGCGAAGGTGATCCTGGATCGATTCGCCGATTTGGACCCGAACTCGACGCCAGCGGTTTTGGTCGCGGGGCACGGACCCTTTACGTGGGGATCCAATGCCAGGAAGTCGGTTGAAAATGCAGTCGCCCTTGAAGCAGTTGCTCAAATGGCGTTGGGGACCACTCAGATCAACGCCCAAGCAATCGAGCTTGAGTCCTATGTGCTCGAAAAACACTACCAACGCAAGCATGGTCCCGGTGCTTACTACGGACAGAAGAAAGCCTAGCTGAAGTCTAAGACGGTTTCACACGCATACCTATCGGAACTCTGCGCGAGTTCCGAGACGCTTTGATCAACGCGAAAGGGAAGACCATGGATTTTAAAACGAAAGAAATTTGGTTTGTCACCGGCAGCCAACACCTCTATGGCGAAGAAACGCTCAAGCAAGTCGCTGACAACAGCCGGCAAGTGGTTGTGGGGCTGAACGATTCAAACCGATTGCCGGTCAAGGTCGTCTTCAAACCGGTCGTCACGACGCCTGATGCGATTTTGACGCTTTGCCGAGAGGCCAACCGTTCGGCCGACTGTATCGGTTTGATCTGTTGGATGCACACGTTCTCACCGGCGAAAATGTGGATTGCTGGGCTGAAGATCCTCGACAAACCGATGGCTCATCTGCACACCCAATTCAATCGTGACTTGCCTTGGGAAACGATTGACATGGATTTCATGAATCTCAATCAGGCGGCACATGGAGACCGAGAATTTGGATTCATTTGCACACGAATGGGGATCGCTCGTAAAGTTGTCGTAGGACACTGGCAAGATGGCGAAGTGCGAGACCGATTGGCGGCATGGACTCGGGCTGCGATCGGTGCGGCAGAGATGCGAAGTCTGAAAGTTGTGCGGTTTGGTGACAACATGCGGCAAGTTGCTGTGACCGAAGGCGATAAGGTTGAAGCACAAATGCAGTTCGGCATCGAAGTGAACACCTATGGCGTCGGCGACTTGGTTGAGCAGATTGCCGAAGTCGCAGAGAGCGATGTCGATGCCTTGGTCTCGCAATATGATTCTCTGTACGAGGTCGCTGCGGCGCTAAACGCGAGTGGCGACCGACGTGATTCGCTTCGCTATGCGGCCAGGGTAGAGATCGGGCTGCGACGGTTTCTTGAAAGTGTGGGTGCCTGCGCTTTTACCGACACGTTTGAAGACCTGCATGGGCTCGCTCAACTCCCTGGTTTGCCGGTCCAACGCTTGATGGCGGAGGGCTACGGTTTTGGTGGCGAGGGTGATTGGAAGACGTCGGCCTTGGTGCGCGTGGCGAAAACCATGGCGGATGGCATGAGCGGCGGAACTTCGTTCATGGAAGACTACACCTACCACTTCCATCCTGACGGGCATCGAGTGCTCGGGGCCCACATGCTTGAAATTTGTCCTTCGATCGCAGCCGGCAAACCGTCCTGCGAAATCCACCCGCTCGGGATCGGTGGTAAAGCCGACCCGGTTCGGTTGGTGTTCACGACACCGGCGGGGCCAGCGGTGAATGTAGCGATGTTGGATCTGGGCGATCGATTCCGAATGCTTGTCAATGAAGTCGATGCGGTCGAACCCGAGCACCCGCTGCCGCACTTGCCAGTGGCCAGCGCCCTGTGGGACCCGCGGCCCGATCTGAAGACCGCGGCGGCAGCATGGATTTATGCCGGTGGCCCGCACCATACCGTCTTCAGCCAACCGCTGACGAGCGAACATTTCGAAGATTTTGCTGAGATCATGGGAGTCGAGTGTCTATTCATCGACGCCGATACACGGCTAAGATCTTTCAAGCAGCAGCTGAGAACCACTTAGGGCGGCATCGCGGTCGGCCAGCATCCCTACAACCAGACTCTCCATGGGTTTGGTTCACTCCAACCCACCCCAACAAACAGGTCACGACAATGATGGAAGCGATCGACTGGGTCATGATTGCCTTGTATTTTGGACTCCTACTCGGCTTAGCTTGGTGGGTGATTTCTAAGAACCAAGACACCGCGGACGACTACTTCTTGGCCGGTCGAAACCTCAGTTGGTGGGTCGTCGGAGCATCGATCTTTGCATCGAATATCGGTTCGGAACACCTCGTCGGCTTGGCTGGATCTGGAACGACCGATGGCGTGGCGATGGCGCATTACGAACTGCATGCGTGGTGTTTGCTGGTGCTCGGTTGGGTCTTGGTTCCGTTCTACATGCGCTCCCAAGTGTTCACGATGCCCGAGTTCTTGGAGCGGCGTTACAGTCCGTCGTGCCGTTGGGTGTTGTCGCTGATTTCGCTTGTTGCCTACGTCGTCACCAAAATTGCGGTCGGTATTTTTGCGGGCGGGATTGTGTTTTCGGTGCTGTTGCCGGAAATGCGACTCGGACCGCTCGATAGTTTTTGGATTGGATCGATCTTGGTCATCTTGCTGACCGGAGCCTACACGGTGCTCGGCGGTTTGCGAGCGGTTGCTTATACCGAAGCCTTGCAAACGCTGATCCTGATTCTCGGTTCGATTCTCGTCACCTATTTTGGCTTGAAAGCCTTGGGAGGATGGGGGGAACTTCGAGAGGTTTGCGGATCGGAAATGTTCAACCTGTGGAAGCCGCTCGTTCCCGAAGGGGTCGAAGCGACGTGGGCACCGGTCAAGGAAGAGGGCCGAATGGCCTGGTATTTTAACGACAATTATCCTTGGTTGAGCATGTTGTTCTGTGCCCCCGTGATTGGACTGTGGTACTGGTGTACCGACCAGTACATCGTCCAGCGGACCTTGGGGGCTCCGAGCGAGACCGAAGCACGCCGCGGTTCGATTTTTGCCGCGATGTTGAAACTGCTTCCCGTATTTATTTTTATCATCCCCGGAATGATCTGCTTTGCCCTGGCGAAGACGGGAGCGTCGGAAAGCATTCAGCAGGTGCTGATCGGTGAAGATGGCAAGGTCATTCGTGACGAAGCACAAAAAGCGTTTCCTTTGTTGGTTGCAACCGTATTGCCGGCGGGAGTTCGTGGAATCGTCGTCGCGGGTTTATTGGCGGCCTTAATGAGTTCGCTTGCCGGTGTGTTCAACGCCTCGGCGACGCTGTTCACGATGGATTTTTACTCCGCATTGCGTCCTGGCGTTTCACAACAACGGCTGGTTTGGATTGGCCGTGTCGCAACCGCCGTCATGGTCTTGATTGGGTTGGCGTGGATCCCCGTGATTCAAGGCGGTCGAGGCCTCTACGATTACTTACAGGGCGTCCAAGCTTACCTGGCACCGCCGATTTTCGTCGTCTTCTTCATGGGGATTTTCTGGAAACGACTCAATGGGCCCGGTTGTCTGGCGGCGCTCATTGTCGGCTTCGCAATGGGGTTGATCCGTTTGGGAATCGACACGCCTGTGAAACTGCTTGAAGATTTTAACTATGCCGAAGGTTCGTTCCTTTGGATCATGAACAACATGTTCTTTCAATACTACAGCATGTTGATTCTGTTGGTCAGCGGGATCGTGATGGTCGTGGTCAGCTACGCAACCAAGCAGCCTGACTACGAACGGATCAGCGGTTTGACCTTTGGAACGATGACAGCGGATCAACGATCCGCATCGCGTGGAAGTTGGAGCAAGATCGACGTGATTGCCTCGTCATCGGTGCTGGTCGCGATTCTCGTCGCCTACCTCTACTTCCGCGGATAACGCCGAGTTCAATCGTCTTCGTTGAGTCCTTCGTCGCCGATTTCATCGGGACGCAGTTTTTCCACGGCGCGTCGCACCTTGCGTTCTCGCTTCTTTAGTTTTCCGACGCGTTCACGCAGTTTCGCTTCTCGAATCTGAAGCTTCTCCTTTTCGGCTTCGATCTGCTGTTCACGGCGATCTTGCTCGCGAGCCAGGAAACGGGCGTCGACCGGCTTCGAGTCGCGTGAACCGGAAGCATCGGGTCCGCGCTCATCCGACTTTGGCAACAGCCACTTCGGTTCCACGAAAATCACATTGGCCGCGATCATCATCGTGCCAAACGTGACCATCCCCAAGCAAATCGCAATTCCACCGTGAACGGCGACAGCCAATGCCAGAACGATCGGGCGAGTCAAACGCGGCCAAACCAGCGCAAAGTACATGATCTCCCAAAACAGCGTGATGTGCGTCAAGGCTGAGAAGAGCCATGGGTACCGACTGATCCATGTCATGTCCATCGATTGGTATTCGTAGTTCGCAGCGGCAAACCAAGTGGCTGTGCCATCCCACCAAAGCTCACCGCGAGCCTTTGCGAGGCCACCGAAGAAATAAATCACGCAAAGATGGATTTGAAACAGTCGAGTCCCCAGATTGGCGGCAAGACTCGGTACGGCTTCGGGAAAGAGCCAATCGAGCTTACGATGGGTTAAACATTTCCCCGCAAGCCGATGGCGTAGCCACGCATCCACGCTGAAGCAACTGCCCGAAGGTGTCAGCGCTAAGTACATCGTCAAATAAGTGATGATCTGGTCGAGTCCGAACAAGGTTCCCGTCAATCGATGCAAATACATCAATTGCAAAAACCAAGCGGCCGGAGCGGTGATTCGAGTCAACAAGCCCGCAGCAAACGCTCCGGTGACCAGCAGGGTCAGCGCATGATGCAGCCACAGTAACAAGGGGTTGCTGACATGCCAAAGGTAACTACGCCCCATGTCCGAAACGCCGAACGCACCATCGTGAAGTTGCATGGCGGTTGTATTGTTGATCCAGGCATCCTCGCCAAGAAAGCTGGATAATTCGGTCGCGAGCAGCAAATGGGAATACAGCAACATCAGCCCGGTGCAGATCCGAAGCAGGCCGAGGACGTGGGGGTAGCGAGGTGAGAACCAAAACCGATCCCACGCCGTGAAACCGACTCGTAGCCAAGTCCTAAAACCAAGCATCAAGTTCCCTAAACCTGAGGGTGTCGGATGCGTCATCAGCGTTCCCCCTGCAACGACGATTCAAGCAAGTCCGAGTTGCTATTCGTTGGGGCTGGTTGCGTGTCGTTTGGTTTCGCGGGCGGGTCCGGTTCAAGGTTTCTCGGCGCGGGGATCGCTTCCGGCAACATGCCGGTTGCCTCATTGGTTTCCCCCGACAGGAGTGATTGATCGGCGAGCACACGATAGAGTCGCGGGTCGCTGAGTTCGATCGGATCGTTTGCCATTTCGACAAATCCAGGTAACACATGTTCGAGTCTTCGAATCACGACGCGCTGGCCTGGATTTTCGGATTCGAGATGTTGGACGATCGATCGGCGGACATGCTCGTACCGGGATCGCGATTGTTCCCAAAGTCGGGCTTCGATCGGGCTGATTTCAGCCAGTTCCGCAGGGGGCCCAGGTGGCTGATAGATTTCGTGGAGAAACTCGGCCAGCATGAAGTGACGGTGATATCGCAATCGCGGCCATTGATCTTCGAGCCGAGGGATGATGGTTTCCGTCATGTTTCCTTGCGCGTCGCTGATCGCCGCTTGAATCAAATGGCTCGGGCCGGGATCGGGCGCAAAAAACGCATAGCCACGATCAAGGTACAGGAATTGTGCATATCCGCGGACCAGGTTCATCAGCGACTCGACCGACGGCGAACGCCCCAGTCGGCCGTTGGCTTGGAAGGACAAGGGTGGCACGACCACCGCCAACAAATGGAAAATCACCACGAGGCTAAGAACCACGCGAAGAGGTGAGGTGGTCTGGCCCGGTGACGAAGCAGAGGCAACAGCAGACATAAGTGGAGGAGCGAGCGGTGCGTTGGGTGAACAAGGGAGAAACGAGACACGAAGTCCCCTAAGTTAACTCAGCCGGCACAGAAGTACAGGTCGCAGCGTGAATTGTCCGAGATTGTCTCTCCAAGGGGGTGCGACGAACGAAAAACGCCAGCGAAGCAGGCTGCAACGCTGGCGTTTGGCGATTCAACGACGGATCCGAGCGGCAGCTCGCTCCGTATGCGGTCGTACCGCACTATGCACTCTTGGTCGTTGGCATTTGGAAGAGTTTTCGTGAACCACTCACGATCGTCTCGTCAATCGTGTAGACACTGCCCCGTTCTTGTTCGGGAAGATCGTACATGATATCGAGCATTACCTCCTCGAGGATTCCACGTAATCCACGAGCTCCGACGCCTTTTTCGAGGGCTCGAGCCGCGACCATGTGAAGTGCCTCATCGGTGAACTTCAAGTCGCAGTTTTCCATTTGGAACAAGGCTTGGAACTGTTTGGTTAAGGCATTCTTAGGTTCCTTCATCACACGGACCAAGCCGTCTTCATCCAGCTGCTGCAAGTAGCTCACCACTGGCAATCGTCCCACCAATTCAGGAATCAATCCGAATTGAAGGATGTCTTCGGTTTGCACGTTGCTCAGCAACTCATTGTCGCTCAGCTCGCTACGTTGCGTCGTTCCGCCACCGAAGCCAAGGGTACGATGTCCCATCCGTTTGCGAATGATGTCTTCAATCCCGACAAACGTACCGCCAACAATGAACAAAATATTGCTCGTGTCGATCTGGATGTACTGCTGTTCGGGATGCTTGCGTCCACCTTGCGGAGGAACATTCGCGACGGTTCCCTCGAGCATTTTCAACAAGCTTTGCTGGACCCCTTCACCCGAAACGTCCCGAGTGATCGAAACGTTCGCGCTGGTCTTCCCGATCTTGTCGACCTCGTCGATGTACAGAATGCCTCGCTGAGCCGCTTCGACGTCGAAGTCCGCAGCGTGAAGCAACTTCAACAACAGGTTTTCAACATCTTCACCAACGTACCCCGCTTCGGTCAGCGTCGTCGCGTCACCAATGGCAAAGGGAACGTTCAGCATGCGGGCAAGCGAGCGAGCGAGCAACGTTTTGCCGCTGCCGGTAGGCCCAGCGAGCAGGATGTTGCTCTTCTCGATTTCGACTTCGGACGTGCCTTCCCACTCGCTCGTCAATCGCTTGTAATGGTTGTGAACCGCAACGGCTAAGACACGCTTGGCAGAGTCTTGGCCGATGACATATTGATCAAGGTGCTCCACGATGTGTTTCGGCGAGGGGATTTCGTTGAACAACGCTTTGCTCGGTCCACGGCGACGTTGCTCTTGATCGAGAATCGATTGGCACAACTCAATGCACTCACCACAGATGTAAACGTCACCTGGGCCTTCAACGAGCGGTCCAACGTCTCGGTAGCTCTTTCGACAAAACGAACACGATGCGTTCTTTTTGCTCGATGAGGTTCCACGGCGTGAACTTGGGGTTTCCTTCGAGGGCATACACGGCTCCTGGTTGTGTTATTGCTGTTAGCATGACCGTTGGCTGAGCATGCGAATTTCATGAACCCGAGGGCTCTCGCAGCGACGGCAAACCGGCTAGGCAAAAACAATAACGCGTCAAACGGTTAGGGCCACGGGCTCGAATGCTTCTCGGTGACTTTCACCTTCCACATCACTTTCGAAGGAAAGATCTGCAGAAGGCGACGGTCACCCGAAAGGTCATCCGTTTCCTCGAAAGACTCGAGCCAAATGTGGTTGAATGATTAAACAGTAAATATGGTTTCCCGAATGAACGCCCACATGGAATTGGAAGGGGCTGATCAGTCGAAAAGGATTTCCACCGAGCTTATGTTTAGCTTCCTAAGACGCCGAATGCGTGTCCGAGCTTGTTTGTGCCGAAGGAGTTTGGCAGCTCGTAGCGTTTTCGTCGTTTCGGTTTGCTAGTTGTCGATGGGTCGTCGCTTTTATAGTTCGGTATTCTTGGTCGTCGATGTCACCCCGTCGGTGCATTTCTCGCAAATTTGCTAGCGTAGTGGAGGTGATCTCCCGGTCCTTAGCGTTGTAGTCGCGAAACTTTGACACGAGAGAAAACCCGGCAGCAATCAGGACAGCTAGGACCAGGAGGGAAAGCCCAACTTGTATTGTAGGATCGGATAAGAAATCTGCCATAACCTTTGTATTCGGCCCTTCCCCTGTCGACCGTTGTGGCTGACAAAATCGGGTACAAACGAATCATAGGGGTGTCCACCAAAGGTGGTCCAGCAATTTCGGCCACTTCCTTGGAGTTTTTCCTGTTTCACGGTCGAAGTGCCGTGTTTCACGAAGAATATCCCTTTTTTCGCCGCGTACCAAGGGCGATTCCAGGGAAATCATGCCCCCAACGCTCGCAGAGCCGTTTTCAGGGGGCATGCGAGCCACCGACGGGATCAGGAGATGATATCACGGCGATTTTGCACGTAGTCCCATAACACGAACCGGTCCAAGTCGCGACCGCTCGTGAAAAACACGCGTCCCTTGGTCGTTTCGGCCAACCGATATGCGAAGCGAATGTCCTCCTCGCTCTGTGACCAACTCGGAATCAAGAAAAGGTTGATCGTGATTCCCTCTTTTTGACACAGACGTCCCTCACGCATCGTCGCCTGCTCGGTCATCGGGTCGGGGGGATACAACATGTACAACCACTGTTGTTCGAAATGAGCGGTGGGCAAGCCGTCGGTGATCAGGACGATTTGTCGGTTGGGCGTGTCGGTATTGACCAAGTTTTGGCGAGCAAGCTGAAGCGCGTGTTGGATGTTGGTGAAATGAGGGTGGATCTCATGTTCACTGGTTTCTTGGTCACCCATGTCCGCTTTGAGCCGCACCCAAGGATCGTGAATCGTAACCGGTTTGGGCATCAAATCGATGATCTCTCCCGGCGGTGTCAGCTTCGCGAAGGTGTACATCTCGATGAACCGCAAGAAATCACCGGGGTATTCGGAGTTGATCAGCCCTTGCAATCCTAATGCCATTCGTTTGACATTCACATATTGGCCGTCGTACCGCATTGAGCCACTCATGTCCATGATTACACAGGTTGCGCACTTCGGGTGATTTCGCGTCTGATGGACAACGATGTCGTCACCGTGTAACCGGATCGGTCGCTCATCGCCTTGCCGCAATAACGCATTGATCACGGTTTGGGGCAGATCAATGTTTGCAACGCTGTCGCCAAACTCGTACGGTTGGGTGCGCTGCAACTCAACCGCTCCTTCGCCGACGACCTCACCTTGGTGGCGACCGGTCCGCGACGGCGCCAATTCGCTAAAGATGCGTTCCAGCAGTTTCCCTTGGAAAATTTTGTACGCCTTCGGCGTTAACCGGAATGCTCCCTTGTGATCGGGGTCACGCTCGAGACCTTGGCGTTCGGCTTGTTCGCGTAGCAGGTTTTCCACCTGGCGACGCATCTCTTCAAGCTGCTGCATGTCCCCGGCTTCGGCAAACTCGTTCAACAACTCCATGTCGATGATCCCAATTTGCGCCGTTTTGGCGGCTTCTTCGAGTTGCTTGAGTAGCTCGTCAATCTTTTCCAGTTCCTCCTTGATTTCAAGGGCCTTGGGGATCGACAGGGACGTTAGCCCAGTGAACTCGTACTTTGACGCCAGCTCTTCGAGATTGTGTTTGTCCGCCATCCGCTCGGTTGCGTTTAACAATCCACGAGCCGAATCGCTGTTGTCATCACCGGTTTGGAACCAGAGCGACTCAAGCAGGTAAGGTTGCTCTTGAACGATGGCTCGTCGGAACAGTTTCTCCATTCCCTTGGGCAGTTTCAGGCCTTTCGTCGATTGCAGGAATGCCTTGCGAGCCTTTTTCTGGACCGAGGTCACCTCGTAGGTTTGGAGGATGCGACGTTTACGTTCTTCGAGCATCGCGCGGAGCATGTCGAGACTCGGCCCCATGCCAGCGATTTGGCTGGGGTCCAATCGAATGGCTCTCGCCAAATCCTGTTCGGACAATTCGCGATAATTGCCGTACATCAGCGCCTGTTCAAACGCGGGTGACACCAAGTCAGGCGGTGTTTGCGTTGGCGACGGGAATTTCGCGGGATCGTATTTTTGATAGGCATGAATGATGCCTCCGGGTCGATAGGCCATGATGACGACTCCTAGAATTCGTACTGGATTTTACCGTGACGCTGAGACCGGCTGATTCGATCCAAGCTGTACAGTCCGGCCAAGACGAATTCGACGCAACTTGCACGCACCGCCTCGCTTTCGCTCGCGTTTAACTCGAAGGCTTTGTCCCAAGCAGGCGGAACACTTTGCAACCGATCCGCGTATTGACGGCTCGGCAACATATCCCCCACTTCCACTCGAACACCACTGCGAAAGATCTCCGCGATTTCGGCCAACCCGTGCTCCTCGACATACTCTTTGAAGACCACCTCGATCGCTTGGGCAATGGTGGCGTCGAGCACTTGCCGCTCACTCATTTGATGCGTCCCCATCATGTCCAATTCCAACTTCCCGAGCGAGCTTGCGTAGAGATGGCCAAGGTCGCTGATTCGCGGCACCGCGGGACGCTCGTTGTGGATTACGCCACGTTGCCGCGCCGCAGCAACGATGGTACGAAAATTGGCCATTGAAAAACGAGCGGAGACCCCCGAAGCCTGATCGATGTATTTACTGTGTCTCGCTTGATTGGTAATTTCTTCGACGATTTGGTACATGAAGTAGGGAACCTGCACCGGATAAGCTCCGTCAAGATCGCCGCCGACTTCCTGCTGTAAAATCTCAATCCCCTGGTCACGCTCGCTGGGATAGTGCGTTTGCACGATCGTTCCGATCCGGTCTTTCAGCTGCGGAATCACCTTGCCGCTGCGGTTGTAGGTTGCTGGATTCGCTGAGAACAGAATGGCGATGTCGATATCAAATTGAATCGGATAACCGCGGATTTGTACGTCGCGTTCTTCGAGAATGTTGAACAAGCCGACTTGCACCAAGTCATCAAGTTCCGGTAGTTCATTCATCGCAAAGATCCCTCGATGCATGCGAGGGATCAATCCAAAAGACAACGCTTCCTCACTGCTCATGCTGACCCCACCGGTCAACTTGGCTGGATCAATTTCGCCGATGATGTCAGCAAACTTGGTTCCGGGGCTGAGTCGCTCGGCATAACGATCCTCTCGATGCCACCAACCCAGCTTGATTTCATCGGCAGAGTATTTTTCGACGATCTGCTTGCCGATTGATGTGATCGGGCGTTCGGGATCTTCGTGGACCGGCAGATCAGGGTGATCAATGTAGGGAATCCATTCATCGAGGAATCGGGTCAGCATTCGCATCATCCGGCTCTTCGCTTGGCCCTTTTCTCCTAGGAAGAGCATGTCATGCCCTGCAAGAATGGCCAAATTGATTTCGGGAATCACCGTATCGTCGTAGCCGACAATGCCGGGAAACAACTCCTCACCACTGCCAAGCATGCGCACAAAGTTATCTCGCATTTCCTGTTTGACGGTTTTCGATTTCCAACCCGTTTCCCTTAGTTCGCTCAAGGTGCTCGGTTTAGCGGATGCGGTGACGAGATTCATACGCGATTGATCCTTATTTCGTGCTGGTCCTGATGCTTACGAATTCAGTATAGGGCCGTGGACAGCGGCATCGCAAAGTTAACGCGATTCGCTCGAACTCCGATCCGCAAAGAGCCGAATTCGTGTTGCCGTTTGCCGTCTCGCTCGCCTGCGGTCTCTCGCCGCTGACGGTCAATTCAAGCTCGCCAGCTCCACCGCGGCGAGAACGCCGGCGATGTTGGGGGAGCCCGAAAGTGGCGTCGATTCATCGGCAGTTGCCGGTTCCAAGAGAGGGATTTCCGAAGCGTCGGTTGCGGCTGGCTGGGAGGCGGGGCTTTCGTGGCCAAGCGATTGGCCATCGGAAGCTTGACGCAAGTAAAACGGCAGCGCCGATTCGGCTTGCTCGATTTCTCGGTCCCGATTTAACTTTTCTTCAAATCCGTTGGACAATCCAGCCGCTCGTCGTTTTAAGGCAATGACATGATACCGAAGGGAATCCGCGGAACGTCCATCCGATCGATCTGCTGCAAGTATCCAACGATCTGCTAACTCGTTCCAATCGGTGGCGGTACTCGCGTTGGTCATTTCCATTTCCTGGCGAGCCAAATTCGCAAGTCGTGTATCCGACGCATGCACCAGCCAAGGTAAACCCTCATCCCACCGTCGCAGCATTAGGCAGTAGTAGCGGCCTGCGACTCCTAAATCGGATGGCGATTCGGCATCGGGATTCGTCAAATCCAATCGGCTCACCGTCGTTTGCATTCGTTGAGCTTGTTCGAGTGCCTGCGTCAACTGCTGCACATCGAGGATCCGTTCACGATTGGCGGACGTCGTTGCCAATCGTGTGGCGACCGCCAGCACATTCTCACAGTCTTCAAACCGTTCGAACGTCAGGTGGTGTTCCGCAAGCACCAGTCCATTTCGAGCCAGATGCTGCTGTGTCTCCAGCATGTCGGCGTTGTTTTCCGCTGCCAAATAAGCTTGCGTTAAGAGGCGATCGATCGAAACGGCAAACAATGGGGGAAGTCTCTGAAGCCGAGCGTTGACTTGGTCGGGCGTCTCGATGAGCCACGCATATTGGGCAATCAATCGATGTGCCACGTAGGCATCGACATCCGCATCCGAAAGGCTCGCGACCGAAGTTTCAATCTGTTGGATCACGCGGGGGATCTGGGACGGCGTCAAGGGGGTCCCGATTTGTGGGATCGCCAGCTTCCATCGTGCGATCGCTCGGTTTTGCTCGGACTCCGACGGTTCGGGCAGCAGCGTTTTTAAATCAGCACGCTCCACCTCAATTACGGGTGCATCCGGTTGTTTGTCGGCGGTTCGAGGGATGTCGGCATGATCTGGCGATCGGGCCGTCCCGATTTCGTTCATGGCAACGGCCGCGAACGGATCGGGTAAAAAGCCAGATTCCTCAGTCAACTTGGATTCATCGGTCAACGCTAGCTGGGTATCGGCAAGGACCGGTGCTGAATCGGTAAGCTGTGATTCCATTTCCTCCACTGCCGCAGCCGGAGGCAATGCCGGCGGGGACGCGGTCTTCGGAGCTAGCGGAGCCATCAGCGGTTGTTCCGCAATTTCGGGGCTGGCGGGTGTGACCTCGGACGTTGCCATTGGGTTCTTCGGCAGCGAAGGACCGGTCTGAGAAGGCGGGTCGACGGAGGCGACTTGCTCGTCTGCTGGTCCGGACTCAGCTGGTCCTGATGTGGACGAGGGTTCGGTTTGATTCGTGCCTTGCGCGGATGGGGACAATACCGTCGGTTCTGTATCCGTTTCCATTTCCGTTTCGGTCTCGTTCTCGGTCAGGCTTGGCTCCGACTCGACTCGGCGAATCGCGATCGTTTCCGGCCGAAAATCGAGCTGGGAGACACCGTACAGGGTTACGAGGACCAGTCCGATGAGCGCAAGAATCATCCGTGGATGTTGGATTGAACGCCGCAGCGTTGCGATTCGGTGCCGGCGAGGTGCAGCGAGAATCAAGTCCTCTGAATCGAGGCTTTGCACCCAATTGGAGAATGCTACGCGATCCTCGAGGTTATCCGCATAAGCTTGGGTGTACTCGACTTCAAAGAAAAACGGTTCTTCGTCACGGGACGAATAGGGTTCCGTCGCTTCACCGTTGGCTGCCGCTGCGTCCGCAGAATCGACTCGGAACTGGCCCTGATTCCCCCAAGGAAACGACGTTGCCAGCACGCGGCCTACTCGTACTCGCTGGAGGAAGTCGACGCGTTTGCGGGGGTCGAGCAACCGATAGGCACTGGTTGCAATACGTGACAACTGCAACTCGGTGTTTGGCGTCGGCGAAGTCAATTGTAACCTTGCGAGCGATCGGCTGCGGCGCGCGGCTGCCTGGCGAATGACCAGCGATCGACACTCCTGCGGCCGTACGCCGAGACGTCGAAAGTCTTCGACGTCCAGTGTGTTCGTTTCGAGGGCAGAGAGTTGCATGGGCGTAAAAGAATCCAGCTCGCATCATTGTCTTTGGAGCACAATCACACGTTGCAGAGCTGAACGGCTTGTTCCAATGATTTCATCGGGTTGTCGGATGTGGGAAGGAATTCTTGGGCGATGTAGCCTTGGTATCCCGTGTCGACAATGGCACGAATGACAGCCGGGTAGTTAATCTCTTGGTGTTCATTCAGTTCGCCTCGTCCTGGATTTCCCGCCGTGTGATAGTGCCCCACGATGGGATGATAGTCGCGAATGTTACGGATTAGGTCTCCGTTCATGATCTGCACGTGATAAATGTCAAACAGTAACTTGAATTTTGGCGAATCCATTGCCGTCACCAACTCAGCACATTGATGGAGATCGTCTCCCCAATAACCGGGATGCCCCTTCATGGGATGCGAGTCATCGCGAGTGTTCAAATGCTCAAGCACGATTCCGACTCCTTTGTCCTCCGCATAGGATAGCACCCCTTTCCAACATTCCAAACAATTGCGACGTGCTGCGGCGTCATTGATCCCTTTCTTCGCCATTCCGGTAAAGGTAATGACGTTCGGAGCCCCATACTTGGCTGCTAAATCGATTCCTGCACGAAGTTTCTGTTGGACTTCTGGGTGGTTGCTGGGGTCCACGGGGCCCGTCGCGAAACCGTGACTGGCAGTCAAAGAAATCTTCAGCCCCAACTTGGTCACGGCGTCGTAATGGTCCGCGCCAATCCCTTCGATGGCCTCCAGGCCCATTCGTCGCCCGTGTTGGGCCAGCGTCACGGCGTCCATCGGCTCAAAGCACCATCCCATCACCGATTGATGGACTCTCGTGGCCGAGTTTGATGGCTGGCCGGACGAACCGTCCGAAGCCGATGCTGCTTCCTCTGCGGTGGAGGTGGATGCATGCAAAGCGAGAGCCGATCCGGCAAGTAGCGCAGGGGCGGTTAAAAAATCACGGCGTTTCACGTCTGGGGGGCTCCTCGAAGGGGTGGGAGATGGATACCCCTCCATTGTAAGCGAACCGAGCCCCTCCATGCTCAACAAAACTCCCTCTCAGGCCCGACAACGGGGCTAGGGGAAGGAAACGGCCGCCCAGAAGGGACGTTTTCGATCGGCTCGTCGGCGGGAATCTTCCAGCATCACTTTCAAGGAGCCGTCGAAATCGAACGGAATCGATCGAGATCGATAGCGAATCTTGATCGGTTGGGTCAGATCCAAGTCTCGCATCGGGCGCAGCCATAGGGTGAAGTAGTCGCTGGGCACTTGGATAATCCGCAGCTGATTCCCGTTGCCGATGGAGGCGGAAACCGGTACGGCGAGCAAGCGGTCGGCTTGGTCCCACAACTGGGGATCAATGGAAATCCCCGGCTTAAATGGGCCGATTTCCAGCCACCAAAAGAAGTTGTCGCTTTGACGCATCGTGACCGCTTCGATGTCCACGGGCATTTCCGCACGTCGGTGCGCCGGTAAACGCATCCACTCAAACATCCGAGGCACTTCTTCGTAAAAGAATTCTCTGCCGCGTCCGCGATACATCACCACCATGGCGTCCGTTCGATAGCCGACATAATTGTCCATGATCGGCCCGAGCCGGACCAACGGCGTCGGCTTGCTGTCGCGTTCCCCCATCACCAAATACATTGGCACATAGGGCGCGTTGGGATGGTAGTGCGTGATGGTCTTGCCCGGTTCGCCGCTGATCGAAATCATTCCCGCCCAAAGATCGGGATGGGCATAAGCGATGTCCCACGCAGCCGCGCCTCCTTCCCCTCGCCCGGCAAGGAAAACGCGATCGGAATCGATCGAGGCTCGGCGCATCGCATGTCGCAACGAGACCAGGACTCGTTCGTGTTCGCGTGGCGTGTAATCGAAATCACGTTGTCCTGGCCGAGTCCAAAGGGGGGCAACCACAATGAATCCGTTGCGCGACGCGTGCCCAAATCGAGCGTTCATCGATTCGCTGTACTCGCCTGCCCACCAAGTCACCTCATCGACGGGGTTACCACGCAGCGGATGCAGCGAAACCAAGCAGGGGTATTCTCGCAGCGGGTTGTAATCGGGTGGCAATTGAATCACATAGCGAGGCGTCGGAGGTTGGTCGAGTTGTTCTTGGTCGTTGCCAATCAAGTACATGCCTGGAACGCTTTCGTCGGCGGAGCCTTCGGGCCAATCCTTCGGTGGCAGCAGCCGCGGCAAAATGCGGTCAACGTACTCGGGTTGTGCACCCTCGAGGTTGCGTAGTTCGTTCAAGATGGCATCGCGACGATCGGGGACCTCACAGGCCAAATACTCGGCCACAAGGTCGCGGACCTTCACCAATGAAATCGCAACGGACAAATTGTCTTCGCCCGAACCACTACCGAGCAGCCATCCACTTACAGCCAAGGCGACACGATTCTCTAAGGGCAAGACTTCGGATGTCCCTAAGCGAACGTAATCGCTTAATCGCGGAAGTGTGGCCGCAGACAAGCCGGCTTGGATCTCCGCAACGATCGGTTGCAGTGTTTCACTCTGGTTGAGCTGAGTGACTTGGTCTTGGAGCTGCTTGGAAAGGGATTCGGCTTGCTCGCGAGCGCCGCGGATCTTGGCTATGGCATCTTGAATCGTCAAACGCGTTCCGCCACCGACTTGGTTCACGGGGATCTTTTCAAGGATTTGCAGGGCGAAGGGCTCTTGACCGGCCTCGGCGCGACGTTGGGCCTCGGCGAGCAACTGCGACACTTGCCACTCAATTAAGGTGACAATTTGTGCATTCATGTGTTCCGTTTCAGGAAACGTATCGATCAATTCGCGAAGGACGTCCACCGCATCGCCATAGCGTTCGGCTGCCATGAAGAAACGAACAACCTTCAGTCGTTCATCGAGATTGTCCCAATCGAGCCGACGCTTGAAGATGGCCTTGAGTGTGTTCGAATCGATCGAGCTGGTCGCAAGCCGTGTGTCCCAAATGTAAGAAACTTCGCCCTTTAGAGAATCGACTCGAGCGTAGCGTCCACTGATCTCCGTGATTCCTTGAATCAGTGTAAGTGGGCCATCGTCGCTTTGTACCTTCATGACGCGGCGGCCGTATTCGTTGAAAGGCGACGTTGCCAAGATCGTTCCGACCACCGCGATCTCATTGCCGCCAAGAGGCGTCGGCTGCCAAATCATGATCGGTTCTTCCATGTCGCGCACATCGACAGGGTCGGCCGCCGACATCCCCTTGCCATGCAGGTAGATTCGCGTCAGCCCATCGTTAATCACCCAGATCGGGCGGGATTTCATTTCCGCGTTTCCTGCGGCTGAAAACGCATTGGCGTTGAGGGCTGGGATTTCTGCCTTGGAACCGCGCAGCGTCAACCCGTTGCGAAGTTGGAACAGCTGTTCGGCTTGGGCTGCCGCGGCAAATCCGCAGAAAACAAGGAACAGGACGGCAGCGGTTTTGCCGAATACGTGTCGTCCCTCACCCCTCCGTAGAGAACGCGAGTAGGTCGAGCGGCTCATCACGATGGCTGACCTTGGCCGCTGGTTGTTAGGATCGTGACCGCACGCAACAGGGATCGGCCAAGCGGCGCGACCCCCCGTCCAAAGGATTGCACCGTCGGCATGGTTTGCTCGATCCAATTTCGGTTTTGGACCGTTTGGAGCCAAGGGTTTCTCGAAGCCGATGGGACTTCGCGAGGCTCCGAGACACTCGTTAAGGTGCTGTGGTTGAACTCCGATCGGACAGCGTCCGTTGATCGGTCCGCCCTGACGCTTGCTGCGAGGGGTGCCGGTTGAGCCTTGGCTGGGTTCGTCGCCGCTTTGGCAAAGGAGATGGGCTCTGGCGGCGAGGTCATGACGAAGAACGCGAACATCACTGCCGCCGCGATCATCGCGACCGACACGGCCAATCGTTGTGCGAACGTCACGACTGGATGTCGGGTTGGCGAGATCACCACTGGCAACACTCGCGTGATTTGCTGCCAAGCAAACAGTTGTCCACGACAAACATCGCACCGCTGAGCATGCCGCTGCAGCGGCACATCTTCATCAATCGACAATCGGTCGTCGATACGTTGCTGAAGTCGTTCCATGAAATCGTCGCAATTCATTCTGGCCCCTCCGAATGATGGTGATTCCTACGAGATAGTTCCTTGCCGGGTGAATCGCCCTTGGATCGATGCTTGGGCGCACCGGCGAGGACCTCGCGGGCTACCAACTGTTGCATCAATCCGGTACGTGCCCGATGGACCCAAGTTTTCGCCGTGCCGATCGGGCAATCAAGTCGCTCAGCGATCTCGGCATAATTCATGGCTTGGTCGTGGAACAAGCGAAACGCCATCCGATGGTTGGCGGGTTGCTGGCTGAGTGCTAACCCAATTTCCTCTCGCAGCGTCTGTTCGGCGATTTGATGTTCGGCATGGGTGCCCGCCGGTTCGATCGGCAGCGGCGAAACGATCGGTGAGCGGTGTCGCGACAAGTAGGTGCGGCAGCGGTTGCCAGCGATGGTTGCCAGCCAAGGTTCAATCGGGCGTCGGGTATCCCAGCGGTCCAAGTACCGAGCGACTCGCGAAAACGTTTCTTGCGTCACATCCTCGGCATCTTGGCGATGACGCAAGCAGCGCATGCACACCCCGAAAACGAGCGAATGGTATCGGGAGACCAACTGTGTAAACGCAGTCGGATCGTTTTGGCGGTAACGTTCGATCAGCAGTGCGGTAGAGTCTTCCATCAACCCAACGATTTCAATCTTTCGCGAAAAGAATGCCGCGTGTTAACGGCCGCTGAAAAATCGCTTCAACGCGTCATCGGCGGCATCCCGCGAATTTTCCCTCATCATCTTTTTCATCCCCTCAGGAAGCTTGCCTGGTTTCTGCTTCTTCTCGGGGGGTTTTCGTTTGTGTTCATCGGTGCCGGAATCGCCGACCGACAGCTCGGTGCTATCGCTACCGCTTTTCCCCTCTTCTTCGGCCGAATCCAATTTCAACTGTCGCGTTTCGGGATCGGAAACCTTGCGAACACGATCGATCTGGTCGGCTTCGTCGAGCCACGAACTGACGTCCACCTCTTCGAAACGGCTGTCATGGGACCCTGCTTCGACGGTCCGCTCGGCCGCGTCGCTGACCCCTTTGACCTCGGGTTTCTTGGCCGCATGCAAGCCATGTTCGATCTGCAGCTCAAACTCAAGCTTGCCGATCTTCAGATGATCGCCCGGCTTGAGCACCTTGGCTTTGCCAACCGGCAAACGCTTTTCGTTAACAAAGGTCCCGTTTCGGCTCTTCAGATCTTGAATCAGAACTCGACCATCCTTCAGCACGATGATGCAATGCTTCCGACTGACCGACTCACTTTTCGGCCGCAATTGGCAAGAATCGCTTCGGCCAACCAGAAACTTCTCGCTGGCCACAGCGATTTCCTTCCCTGCGTGACTTCCCGTCAACACCTTAAGCTTCACCTGCATAGACCACCCTTAAACCATCTCGCTCGGACCACTGGACTCAACAAAGAAATCTCTCTCTGCAAACAAAAACGCATCCTGATGTGAAATTCAATAAATGCAGTGGAACGCAGAAACAACAACGACGGTCCGAGGAAAAAAAAATATCGGTCCAACGTGTGTGTCCATTCTAAATGCTTTCGCGGCTACGAGAATGCCGTTATCGGCGTTTTAATGCAATACCGGACCCTTAAGCGGGGATCCACTCAGGTGAAACTCGAATTTGCCACTCTCTAGGAGTATAAGGTCGCCAGACAGGAAACGATCTACCGTTTTTCATTCCAGTTTTGGCTGTCGAACCGCTCTTGCGAAATCACCATCGCGCGGCGTTTGATGGCTTCATCGGACGGAAAAAAAACAAAATTTAACGAAAAAACCTCCGCGATTCGGTTTGCCACTCGATCGGCTAACTGCAAAGCATCGATGGATTTCCCTGCCAGATTGTTGACGCCGGGCAGTTCTGGGGCGTGAGGGCTGGCCGCCAACAAGATGCTGCCATGCTGCAGCACGGCTCGGCGACCGGTCCGCTGGGCGCTGCCAACCACCTTGTAGCCGCTGACGATCAAATCCTCGTCGGTGCGCCGCATGAAACAGAGGAACGGGTCTTGTTCGGTCGCGGCCGACGAGAGGTCGCCCCAGCGGGATGCCGGGATGCCGAAGTCGGACAGGGCTGCGATGACCGCTCGATGTGTTTGGCGATACAAATCGGTTCTGGCGCCCGTCGATGTTTTCTCCAAGGGCCAAGCGAAGCTGTAGGTCAATTCGGAATCGTGAACGATCGCTCCGCCACCGGTCGCTCGGCGGACCATCGTCAAGGCTTGACTGGCCGAATGTCGGTTGCGATTTGACGCCTTTTGAAAATAACCAAGCGATAAGGTGGGTTCGGTCCACCGGTAAAACCTCAGCACGGGCGCAGTTCCCCCGTCGACCGCTTCGAGAAGCGCTTGGTCAATCGCCATGTTTTCGGCGGGACCCGCCGAAGCGAGCGGAAGGAGTTGTCCGTCCAAGGGATGATTCCGCCCTAGCCCGCTTCGGAGCACTGTTTTGCGTAGGCGGCTGCATCCATCAATTGGGACAAGTTGGACGCGTCGTTGACTTTCACTCGTACAATCCAACCGAAATCGTAAGGGTCGTCATTCAGTTGGTCCAACGTGTCTGGCAAATCCGTGTGGACCTCGATCACTTCGCCGCTGACCGGGCTGTACAGCGGGCTGACCGCCTTGACCGATTCAACTTCGCCAAATTCCTCACCGGCCGAGACCGCCTTGCCAACCTCGGGCAAGTCCATGTAGACCAGGTCGTTGAGTTGTTCGATCGCGAAGGCGGACAACCCGATGGTGGCGATTTTTTCGCCATCCTGCTCGCTAACATCGGCCCATTCATGGGTTTCGGCATACAACAATTTGGCGGGATCACGTGTCATGGCTTTACTATCGCAAAAATTCGAGGTGAGTTCAGGAGCATCAAGACGGATGAGGGTGGCGAGCATCTGGTGAGTCCCACAACCCAAAAAAATGGAAACGCGGCGTTCCCTTAACGGCGTTTGTAAAACGGCAGCGGGGTCGCGACCGCCGCGACCGTTTTTCCGCGAATATCGATTTGGAAATCAGCACCCATTGCATCAGCGGTATTCACCAAAGCCATCGCAATCGGGCGACCGAGCGTTGGCGACGGTCCACCGCTGGTGACGACGCCGATCGGGTTGCCGGTGGAATCGAGCACGCCGCAGCCCTCCCGGGCTGGCCGCTTGCCCTCGGGCAATAATCCAATCCTTGTCTGCGGTGGTCCGGCTGATTTTAGCGTCCTTAACGCCTCGTCGCCAATGAATTGCCGGCCTTCCAAATTACACGCGAACGACAATCCGGCCGAAATTGGGTCAATCGTTTCGCCGAGTTCGTGACCGTACAGCGGCATCGCTGCTTCCATTCGAAGCGTATCGCGTGCTCCAAGTCCGGCGGCAGCAAAACCTTCGTCTCGCCCGACCAGTAATAGGTTTTCCCAAACCCGTGCTGCGTCGTCGGCGCGAATAACCAGCTCGAAACCGTCCTCTCCGGTGTAGCCCGTCCGACTGAGGATGACCGGTTTTCCGAATTGCTCGGTGATTTTTGCGTGATAGTACTTCAACCGGTTGGGGTCAAAGGCAAACAGTTTCTTGCAAACCGCGATCGCCTTGGGGCCTTGGACGGCGATCATCGCCGTCAACTCGGTTCGGTCGGACATCGTCACACCAGGAAAGTCGGCAACGTGAGGCGTGATCCATTGCTTGATCTTTTCGTGGTTCGAAGCGTTGACCACCATCATGTGGTATCGCTGGCCTGAGGGCGTTTCCAGGTGAGAAACGAGCACATCGTCCAGCACGCCTCCTTCGGCGTTGCAAACGAGACCGTACCGGACGCGACCGACCTCAAGATCCGAGACGCGGCGAGTCAACAGTGAATCGAGCAACGCTTCACTGCCAACGCCGTCAAATCGTAGCCGCCCCATGTGCGAAACGTCGAACAAAGCCGCCGCGGTGCGACACGCTTGGTGCTCGGCGACAATCGAAGAATACTGAATCGGCATCTCGTAGCCCGCAAAAGGGACCATCTTTGCGCCGGCTGACCGATGCCACGGGTCCAACGGTGTGGTGGCAAGGGGTGCATTCATTGTCAAAGGCCCTTCGGTTCTTGTTTTGGAGAGGCTATCGCTATCTATGATCTATGGCAGCGCAGCTTGGGTTTCGGCGAGGCCAGGAGCTCTGCCAAGGCACTCACAGGCTTGTTTGGCTAGTCTATCGCCAAAGCCATTTGCGAAAAGCCCGGCGCCATTTGCGAAAAGCCCGGCGCCATTTGCGAAAAGCCCGGCGCTGCAACCGAACAGCCGCGTAGTGCAAAAGGCTTTCTTCCGATACACTGTGTCTCATGAAAACTGAGGTGGAAGACAACTTTACGACCGAGATTGCTTCGTTTGACGATCTTGACCTATCGCCTGTGATGCGACGCGCGCTGAAAAAAGCGGGCTTTGAAGAGCCGACGCCGATCCAATCCCAATTGATCCCGCTGGCCTTGGAAGGGTACGACGTGATCGGCCAAGCACGTACCGGAACAGGGAAAACGGCCGCCTTCGCGATCCCGATTCTCGAACAGCTCGATCCGCTCGAAGAATGTCGGGACCCACAAGCGATCATTATCGTGCCGACGCGTGAATTGGCAGACCAAGTGGGCCGCGAAACGGTGATGCTGGCTCACGGTTTGCCAACCGAAGTGGCTGTATTGGCAGGCGGCAAGGATATCAAGCGTCAGCTCCGCGCTCTCGAAAATGGCGTCCAAATCGTTGTCGGGACGCCTGGCCGGTTGCATGATCACCTACAGCGACGGTCGCTGCGCACCGAAAACGTTTGGTGCGTCGTGCTCGATGAAGCCGACCGGATGCTCGACATTGGTTTCCGGCCGCAAATTGAACGCATCCTCCGCCGCTGTTCGAAAGATCGCCAAACGCTACTGCTTTCGGCCACCCTGCCTCCGTCGGTTCGAAAGTTGGCGGAATCCTACATGGACCGCCCCGAAGTCATTGATTGTTGTGACAAGGACATCGCGGTCGATACGATCGAGCAACATTACTTCACGGTTGCCCAGAACAAGAAAGTCGAACTGCTTGAGAAATTGCTTGAGCGAGAAGATCCCGAACAAGCGATCATCTTTTGTCGAACCAAACGTGGGACCGATCGGCTTTACCGTCAACTTAGCCGTACCTACCACGATTGCGGCAGCATGCATGGCGATCTCGCACAACGCGAACGCGACCGGGTGTTGCAGCAACTGCGTGATCGAAAATTGCGGATCCTCGTCGCGACCGATGTGGTGGGCCGTGGGATCGACATCAGCACGATTTCGCACATCATTAACTTTGATGTGCCTCAAGATTGTGACGACTACGTGCACCGAGTGGGACGCACCGGACGGATGGGGCGGGACGGGATCGCCTTCACGTTTGTGGTCCCCGGCGAAGGGGACGTGTTGACCAGCATCGAGCAGCGGATCAACAAATTGCTCAACCGAGATCATCTCGACGGTATTGATGAACCGGAGATGAAGCCGGTCGTCCAAGTCGAGCAGCCCGTGAAAAGCCCTTCGAAGAAGCTCAATCCCATGCACCGCAAAGTCACTCGCCGGCGACGTTAGAGAGAGGGGAGGCCACGATTGGCCGTCCCATTCGGGCCTCGAGGTCATTTAAGCCTTAGGTCATGCGGGCCTGTGGCCCGGCGAGGGGCCGAAAGCTGGCCCCTTCTGCTGCTGCCATTCCCTTTAGCGGCTGACGTCAACCGAGTTGATCACGCGCAGTCCGCCGGCAACGTTGCGGACACTCTCTTGGGCAAGTTGCTTGTGGTAGAAGCTGCGGACTCTTCCGCTCAACTTCAATTCGCTACCACTCTCGTCGACTCGCAGGTTGCGAAGCTCTGCAACCGAGCTTCGTGACAGCACCTCATAGGCCGCTGTAGCGATTTGTTGTGGGTAGGTAGATTCCATTACGGTGTGTCCCAAAGAGAATGCTGCATCCGAACAAATGTATTTCGCAGTGAAACACAATCGCTGGATGATCCAAAAAGGGGACACCCCGCGTTTGTCTACTTGGCAGCGAAGGAATGGATCGCGTTTTCACGCCTACACAAATATCACACATTTTTTGGATCTTGCCTATGCGAATCTGAACGCTTTTCTTGGACCTTGTTGTTCGCTTCACGTTCCAAAACGTTTTGCTAGCAAAGACCGAAAATGTAAAGATGAGTTAAAGATGGGGCGGCTGGGGTGCGAGGGGTGTTTGTGGGGCGATTTTCGCAGAATCGGCCGCAGAATTGGCCGCAGAATCGTGCTATCCGGAACCTTCCGAACAACCTGCCTGTGATAAGACGGTTCACGCTTGAAGCTCTGGCACAAGCGTTCGTCTCTCGACGCGTTTGCGAGCTATATCCCGATAGCTCCTTCCTTTGTCTGCCCATCCTCGGACGTCACCATGTTTCTCGATCTCGCGATTGCGTTTAGCTGTGCTGCTGTCGGCCTCTGCTGCGGCTGGGTCATGCACGGCGTTGGCTGGTTGCTCTCGTCGGACGAGTTCGCTGCGGGGCAAACGTCACGCGTTACGGCCGAACTCGAGCAGGTCAAAGCGGAACAGGAACGGCTTTCGATCGTTGCCGATCGGCTTCGCGACTATGCTCAAAAAATGGCGATCGATGTTGATGAGCACCAACACAACGTGAAAGCGGTGAGTGATGTGTTGTCAAGTGACCAATCGTTGACAGCGGATGCGATGATTGAAGCGGTCAATGACTTGATTGAAGCAAACGAAACGATGCAAACGAAGTTGCATTCGGCCCAAAAACGCATTCACGCTCAAGCCGAGCAGCTAGAATCCGCCGAGCGACGGGCACAGACCGATGCATTGACCAGTGTTTCCAATCGCGGTGCGTTCGACGAACACTTGACGCGTCGTCATGCACTCGGGCCGGGTCGCGCTGGAACGCTGATGTTATTGGACGTCGATAAGTTCAAGAAGTTCAATGATGATTACGGACACCGCGCGGGTGACGAAGTGCTGAAAGTGGTCGCCCAAATGCTCCACGCCCGGCTGAAATCGTATGGCATTGTGGCACGTTTTGGTGGCGAAGAATTCGCTGCGATTATTGACGGCTACACCGTCGACGAGTGCAAAAAGATCGTTGAATCGGCACGCGTTGCGATTAGCCAACACACGATCGACTTCGAAGGCAAGATGCTACGCGTGACCGCCAGCATTGGCGTGGCCGAGACAATTGACGGTGAATCGGCTGCCCAGTGGATTGAACGAGCGGATGCGGCGCTCTACCACTCCAAAGACCACGGTCGAGATTGTGGTCACTGGATGAACGGCATTTGTCCCGAACGGATTTGTTTGGACGACGAGGATCAGGCATCCGAGCCCTTTTTGATCCCGGAGGTAGAGGATCGGGGGCCAGACGATGCAGAAATGCAAAAAGATGGGGAAACGCGACGGAATTCATCAAAAGCGAGTTCGGTCGAGGAAGAAGTTCCCCAGGACAAACCCAAAAACGCGAAATCGAGTTTCGACGATGAGTTGAAAGCGAAACCCTCGACGGATGCTGAGGCTGCAAAGGCAATGTCCGCTCAGCCCGAGACGCAATCCCATCCCAAAACCAGTGGGTCCAAGCCAAAGAAAGGTGGAGCGAAACCGTCCGCAGCACCGGCGGATCGTGGCGCGTTTGCGGGATTGCCGGGGCGAGCTGCATTGGCGGGAGCGTTCTGTGAGCTTCAAGAGCGATCCAAAGCGATTGGGATGTCGACACAAATCATGGCGCTGCGTGTCAACGGACAGCCGGCGGCAGGATCGATGCGTACGCTGCTGCAAATCGTTCGCGCCACCCTGTTGAGCGTGGACCGCATCGGCGCCGACGACGCGAACACCTTGCTGGTTTGCATTCCAGGGGTGGACGAGGAAGCGGCACTCGAGCGTGCCGAGCAGATCCGAGCTTCGGCCGACACGGTTCAGTTCGCAGAGGCAGCCGATGGGTCGGGGTCCACGTTGCAAATCGAAGTGGTTCAAGTGGCTCAGACGGAAACTTTTGATGAAGCCATGACGCGTCTCGCCGATTGTTTTGTGTCTCCGGTCCCAGCGTCGGCTGGTTAAGGGGGTGGTGGACCATCCGTGGCGACCGCGGGTCCCTTTGCGGAAATCGAGGCCCGAAAAGAACTCCCCTTCGCTTGTCGCTTGCAATTGTTCGGAATTGCCCTGGTGCCCCGACCGAGCGGAGGTGTATCGTGCGGTGGGGATTGTCAGGGTTGTTCGGGTCGCCCTTGTCTTTGGGGTTGCAGTCATTACGTGACCGCTACGGTTCCGTAGTGCCCCAGTCATGTTGGCGGCATCGAAACGGCGATAGGAATGCAAAAGGCGGTCTCTGAGAATTGTCCCAGGCGACCGTCGTGCAATCAACACTTCGCACGATCGGCTTTTCACAACGCCGAAACGATCATGATGGAAAATGCTATGAAGCTCCGACGTCGAGATTTCTTTACGTTTCTTGGTTCCGCTGCAGCGGCGACCACCTCGGTACGGGGTTTCGCGGAACAATCGGAACTTGTCGAGCCGGTTCATCGTGTCGCGAACGCTGCCAGCGTTGCCCCTAAGCAAATGATGCATCCGCTGGACCGTGCTCTCGAGATGGCACGCGATGGATTGGAGACTTGCCGAGAGGATATCAAGGATTACACGGCGATTTTGGTCAAACGCGAACGAGTGGGGAATTCGCTTGGCGGACATGAATACATGTTTGCCAAGGTTCGCAACCGGAAGGTTCAAAATGGAAAGATCGTGCAGCCGCTGAGCGTCTACTTGAGCTTCCTGAAGCCTTCGTCGATCAAAGGCCGGGAAGTGATCTATGTTGAGAACCAAAACGACGGAAACATCGTCGCGCACGAGGGGGGCTTCAAAGGAAGGTTCTTGCCTACGGTCTCGGTGCCACCGGATGGCATGCTCGCGATGCGCGGGCAACGTTATCCGATGACAGAAATTGGCGTTGAGAACTTGATCGTGAAGTTGATCGAACGCGGCGAACAGGCGCGTCAAATGCCAGGCGTGACTTGCGAGTTTCGCAAAAATGCTCGCGTGAAAGACCGAACGTGTACCGTGCTTCATGTCACGCAGCCACTCAAAACACCGAACGCAGAGTTTCATCAAGCCCAAGTGTTTATGGACGACGCGGTGAATGTTCCGATCCGCTACGTTGCCTACGATTGGCCTCGGCAAGCAGGCGGTCCCTTGGAGGTGCTCGAAGAGTACACCTATTTGGATCTGAAAGTGAATGTCGGCTTAACCGACGCGGACTTCAATCCCTACAATCCAGCGTACAACTTCTACTCGAAGTAGAGCAGGTTCTCGTCGTAGAACGGGCGGATGATGCCTCCAGGCGTTTTCTGATAGACTACTTTCCCCCTCGTTTTCGAGGGCGAGAGTCTTTCGTCTTGATTCAGAATTCGCTTTCCATGAGGCCCCTTGTCATGTCGACAACCAGCTCAGCCCTTCGTCCGATTTTGGTCGCAGGCCAGTGGCGTGATGCCGTCCATCAGACAACCTTCCACGCCACGGATCCGAACCAGAATCGGCCGCTTGAAGCAACGTTTCCTGTCAGTGAATGGGCCGACTGTGACGAAGCCCTCGATGCCGCAGCGGGTGCAGCCCGTGAATTGCGTCGACTGCCTCGATCGAGTATCGCCGCTTTCTTGAATGGCTACGCGGATCGAATCGATGCGGCTAAGGAAACACTGGTCGAGGCGGCCTTTGCCGAGACGGGTTTGGCCCGCAGCCCTCGCTTGGCGGATGTTGAGTTGCCACGTACCAGCAATCAGCTGCGAGCGGCAGCCGTTGCCTGCTTACGTGGCGATTGGGCCCATGCCACGATCGATACCCAGGCGGGAATCCGATCGGTTTACGAATCGCTCGGACCGGTGTGCGTCTTTGGTCCCAATAATTTTCCGTTTGCGTTTAACAGTCTTTCGGGTGGCGACTTTGCTGCGGCGATTGCGGCGGGAAACCCCGTCATCGGTAAGGCCAACAGTTCGCATCCGGAAACCACACGGCGATTTGCGGAACTTGCCCTCGAAGCGGCTGACGAAGCGGGGTTGCCGCCCGCTACGGTGCAGTTGATCTACCGAACGCGTCACGCCGATGGTGAGCGATTGGTCTCCGATCCGCGGCTGGGGGCAACCGGTTACACGGGTTCACGTTCGGCCGGTTTGACCCTCAAGGCGGCTGCCGATCGGGCGGGTAAACCAATCTATTTAGAACTGTCGAGTGTCAACCCGGTTGTCATCACTCCGGCGGCTTTAGAGCAGCGCGGAGAGGAGATCGCGGATGAGTTCGTCACCAGTGTGTTGATGGGGACCGGCCAATTTTGCACCAATCCGGGAATGGTGATGCTGCTTGCCGGTGAGCCGACCGAACGCTTTATCACGACCGTCAAGCAGCGGTTCGAATCAGCCGGTACCGGCACCCTGTTGTCGCCTGCGGTATCGAATAGTTTGTCCAAGAGTGTCAAGCTGCTATGTGAGTATGGCGCCGAGCTTTTGACCGGTGGTGGCGAACCTGCGGTCGATCGATGCTCTTACGCCAACACGCTGCTACGAGTCGAGGGTGATACCTTTCTCAAGCGTGCTGCCGACTTGCAAACCGAGGCTTTCGGCAATGCGTCGCTGATGCTGGTATGCGAGGACCTTTCCCAACTGATCGCCGCGATTGGCTGCTTGGAAGGCAATCTGACCGGATGTGTTTATTCCTCGACCGATGGCAGTGATGAAGAGGCCTATCGAAGGATTGCATTTGAGTTGGCGCCAAAAGTAGGGCGACTGCTGAATGAAAAAATGCCCACGGGCGTTGCCGTCAGCCCCGCAATGAACCACGGTGGTCCCTTTCCCGCGACGGGCCATCCCGGTTTCACCGCGGTCGGGATTCCCGCCTCACTGATTCGATTCGCCAAATTGACTTCGTATGACAACGTTCGTGCCGAGCGTTTGCCGCAGTCTCTACAGGATGAAAACCTCAACGGAACGTGGCGATTCATTGACGGCCAGTGGACTCAATCGGCTGTATGAATTTGGCGGATGAGGACTACTCGCGTGCCAAGCGCTCCAGCCCAGCCGCGTCGATGACCCTGATCGAGCGGTTGGAATTGAATTCGAGGATGCCTTGTTCGCAAAGTCGTCGCAGCACTCGCGAGAAGGTCTCGCTGGTCAGATTCAAATGATTCGCAAGATCCTTCTTCGCTCCGGGCAGTCGAAGCAGTCCGCTGGGATTGCAGGGCGTGTCGCAAAGCAATCGCGTGACGCGACCCATTGCGTCACGTAACGCGATGTCTTCGAGAAGTTGGACAAAGTGTCGGACCCAAAACGCCATCCCGGTCAACAATTGGCGGCACAAATCATGGTTCTCGGCGAGTTCCTGTTGCAGTCGATCGGTCGGGATCATGACGCAACCGGTCGGTTGCGTGGTCACGGCACAAGCAGGCAGCGCAAAACCGCCGATCGCAGCGACTTCTGCGAAGGTCTGATTGGGACCGCACAGGTGCAAGACGTGCTGCTGGCCGTTCGGCGCCAGCCGGAACACCCGCACCAACCCGTGATCGACGATGTAGATCCCGGGGCACGGTTGCTCTTGCATGAAGATCTGCGCCCCCTGTTTGAACCGCTGTCGCACCGCCATTGACGTCATGACCGATCGCTGATCGGCGTCGAGCCCACGAAACAGGGCACAGGACTCGATAACCTCTTCGTCGCGACGCGGGCCGCTGGATAAATTCATAGTAAAAACGTTCTCGCTTGATCTAGGTCAAGGCGTCGCAGAGCGGATGCGGCGATAGTCTTGTTCGTTGTTGAAAAAACCAATCTTACTCCAATCGTGGAATGATCCCTATGACTGCAATGCCCGTCGAACAGCCACTTCTGTGTAACCAATGCGAACAGACATCCCGGGGGGTGGGGTGTTCGATTGGCGAGAGGCCTGGCGTATGTGGAAAAGACAAAGACGTCGAATCACTTCAACAGATTCTGCTCTACGGGCTCAAAGGGATGGCATCCTATGCTCATCATGCACGCCGACTGGGGAAAACCGACGAAGAAGTCAATGCCTTCATCGAAGAAGCATTGTTTTCGACCGTCACGAACGTCAATTTTGATGTCGACAGCATGCTGGAATTGGTTCTGAAATGTGGCGAGATTAACTTGAAGGTCATGAAAATGCTCGATGAGGGGCATGTGGAGACCTACGGGAAGCCGCGGCCGACGACCGTCGATCATGGAACCAAAGCGGGCCCAGGGATCCTTGTCACCGGCCATGACATGGTCGACCTACATCGCTTGCTCAAGCAAGTCGAAGGCAGCAACGTCAACGTCTACACCCACGGCGAAATGTTGCCGGCACATATGTATCCAGAACTCGGTGACCATCCCAATCTGGCAGGACACTTTGGCGGCCCGTGGCAAAAACAGAAAACAGAATTTGCAGCCTTTCCGGGGGCGGTGTTGGCGACAACCAATTGTATCTTGTTGCCGCGTGACACGTACAAGGATCGGCTCTTCCACACGCGTGTCACGGCAGTCCCCGAAGGCAAAAAAGTGCCCGACGATGATTTTTCGATGGTGATTGAGTGTGCAAAGCAATGTGAGCCTTGCCCCGAAAACATCGAAAAACAGTCGACGGTTGGTTTTCACCGCACCGTGATTTTGGACAAGGCTGCCGAGATCGTTGAAGCCGTCAAAGGTGGAAACATCAGTCACTTCTTTGTCATTGGCGGCTGTGATGGAGCCGAGCCAGGACGGAACTACTATAGCGATTACGCACGTGCGACGCCCGAGGATAGCTTTATCTTGACGCTCGGTTGTGGCAAGTATCGGATCAATGGCTTCGATTATGGTGAGCACCTCGGATTGCCCCGCTTGATGGACATGGGCCAGTGCAACGATGCCTATGGCGCTATTGCGGTGGCTGTGGCACTCGCCGATGCATTCGATTGTTCGGTGAACGATCTGCCTTTGACGATCGTGCTCAGTTGGTTCGAACAGAAAGCGGTCGCCGTCTTGTTGACGTTGCTTTCGCTGGGCGTTCAAGGCGTCCGCATCGGACCGGCAGCCCCCGCGTTCATTTCTCCCAACGTGATGGCGAAGTTGCAAGAGGCATTCAACTTGCAATTGATCGGCCCCGACGGCGCGGCAGATTGCGCCGTCGCGATGGCAAACTGACGCAAGGCTTAAGTTTGCATTGCCTCAGGGGGAAGTCGACCAGCAACGGATCGAACGCCTGCGACTACGGAAAGAAGTATCGCATCCAATTGCGAACGCCCTGGCCTGGGACGTAGGCGACGGGTTGGCCCCATAAACCTTGGCCAACCTGTACCGGGTTGGCTTCTTGCCCCAAGGTAAAAAGTGATCCAACGGGAGCAGCGGAAGCTGCGGTCGCCGCTGGCATCGTGGGTGGAGTCGCAACGGCGGTGGTCATGGGGGCTGCTGCTGGGGTCGCCGTCGGGTAGGGGGCCACCGTGTAACTGACGGGCGTACCGCATCCAAGTCCACAATCTTGGACCGAATAGCTGCTCGGTGCGGAAATGCAACCGCAGTTGTTCATCGTCGCATATTCCGATTGCAGTTGCGGTGGATTCAGTGGCACGTAGTCACTCGCTGAAGGTGCCATGATCGATGGCACCGGAGTCAGGGAAGTGGACTGGGGCGGCAAGGAGGCTGAGCCGCGAGGATCCATTGGGGCGGCATTCGTCGGGTTTGCGTACATCGGAGGCCCCGCATACATCGGGGGTGACGTCGCCGGACTGGCGTTCATGGACGGGCCATTGGAAGGTGGCAGCTGAGGCGGAGCCGACTGGCTTGGCGGTGCGACGGAATAGCCGCTCGGCGGCGGAGCGAATCCGCTCGGCGGCATCTGCCCGGCGGAACGGGGCGGCAACGCCGGCGCGGTCACGGGGGGGCCGTCCATTTGCTGCAGCATCACCGTTTGACGAACGGCTGATCGGTCCGGTTGGTAACCCGTTTCTTGATAACTTGCCGGTCGCGCCGCAGTGGTCCTCGACGAAGGATCACGGTAGCGGTCCACGGAGCTGGGGGATCCAATTGGCTTCATTTCTGTCTGGGGGGTCTCAAACGATGCCCCGGGTGCAGTCGGTTGGGAAAACGCATCGACTGTGGCGCTCACTACAAAAATGAAGCTGGCAAGCGACATCAAAATGTGTCGCACAATCCGTTCAAGTCTCATCGGCTTCCTATTGGTTGGGCATCCTATCAAACACATGCGTGCGGCATCCATCATGCCTGTTAACGTTTCCCCGCACTACAATGCAAGATCGATGCCAAAGCGGGGTAAATGGAGCAATCGCGTCGATTGTGGGGCTGCACCCAAGAAGACGGAACCGATTCTTACAACTCAGGCGGTAATTTCTTCAATTCGGGTGTTTGCCCCCAGACCCGAACAATGATTGCTAGCACGATGCTGCCTGCTGTCAGCAACAACCAAGGGGACACGCCGATCGCGGCGGGCATGCAACCACACAGCACCGCAACGATCGCGACCACGATCGCGTAGGGCATCTGTGTCTGAACGTGTTGCAAGTGATCGCATCCGCTACTTCGGCTCGACAGTACCGTCGTGTCAGAAATCGGCGAACAGTGATCACCAAGAATCGCACCGGCTAAAACCGAGCCAGCTGTTGCCAGGCAAATGGCGCCGCTTGGGTCGCTGGTGGGGTCCAGCGACAGCGACAGCGTGATCGACAACGGAGTCAAGATCGCCATCGTGCCCCAGCTGGTCCCGGTTGAGAATGCGACAAAACCGGAGATCAAGAAAACCGCACTGGGAAGCAGGCGAGGATCAAGACGCTCGGACAAGATGCTGGCCAAATAGCCCCCCGTGTCGAGCGCGTCTTGTTGTGTCATGGCGCTAAGTGCCCAAGCCAACCAAAGAATCAACATCGCCGGCATCATTTGCATCGCACCTCGGTAGACCCCTTCGAACAACCGTCGTGGTCCACAGTCCGCAAGTGCCAGATGGGAGCACAAAGCGAGAGCCAAACCGACCGCGCCGCCGCTGATCAATGCAAGGTAGGAGTTGCCGTTACCGAGGATTTCCACCGCCGCTCTGATTCCGGTCATCGATTCCGTGATCGTTGCCGATTGGCGTCCGGTGAGGATCAAAACCGTCAGGATCGCCGTCAGACAGGACAAGATCGGAAGGACAGCCGCGAGCCACAATCGCGGTGAGGCCCCATTGGAAGAGGACGCAGCCGCATCCGTCAGTAAGCGGTTTCCTTCATCAAAACGGCGCTGTTCAATCGCTCGCATCGGGCCGAAATCACGTCCGGTTGCGGACACCAACAGCACCATCACAATCGCAAGCACCGGATAGAATCGGTACGGGATGGATTCTAAGAAGAGAGCGAATGCGGCCGATGGATCGGTGATTCCAGCAGCCTGCAGCCCGTCGGCCATGTAGCTGATTTCGATCGCTGTCCAGGTGCTGACGACCGACAAACCGGCAACGGGGGCGGCGGTGGAATCGACCAAGTACGCCAACTTGGCCCGAGAGATCCCATAACGGTCGACGGTCGATCGCATCGTGCCGCCAATCAGCAGCGTGTTGGCGTAGTCGTCAAAGAAGATGGCCAGCCCACTCAGCGCGATCATCACTTGGGCACCGCAGCGCGATTGAATTCGCCGCGACAGCATGAGGATCAGCGCCCGGATGCCGCCTCCGAATTCCATCACCCCCACCATGGCCCCAAGCAGCAGCGTGAAGGCCAGTGTTTGCAAATGGTCGAAATCCCAAACGGACTTCCAGAGGGATGCTGCAAACAGGTACCCGCAATCCAACCAATTCGCATCCGCGTCGGCGGAGGTTAAAATCGCTGCGCCGATGAAGGCGCCTGCGGCAAGTGGCAACAGGACTCGGCGAGTCAGGATGGCCAATGCAATCGCGACCAACGGGGGCAGTAAGCTTTCGAAACCGTGCTGCACGGGAACGTCGCATGTGAGGACGATGGAGGGCGGGAAGAGCAATCACCGCCAATCGACGGGCGCGCGTCGCTGCCGTTCAGTGTTTTGTGGCGGCGGTTCCAAGAACCGGGGGAACAAGAAAGCAGTCCTCGTCGCGGGCAGGGGCGTTTTGAAGCGCTTCGTCGTTGGTCAGCCCCGCCAACGGTTGATCCGGTCGCCAACGATTATCGACATCCAACGCGGTGGTCATCGGCTCGACATCGTCGGTATCCAATTCCGACAACTGTTCGACGAACCCCAAAATCTTGGTGATCTGGGGGCCAATCGCATCAATTTCCTCGTCGCTTAGCTCCAATCGAGCCAATCGAGCCAATCGCCGCACGTCATCGGTGGATAATGCCATCGCTCGCCGTCGCTACTTCTTGGCGCCACTGACGTCGAAAGGCTTGGTATGGACCGTTTTGCGGACCGCACCACTGCGAATGCACTGCACACAGACCCGCATGGTCTTGTTGCGGCCGTTGGGCATGGTCACATGGACTTTTTGCAGATTCGGAACGAACTTTCTGCGGGTGCAGCCCGTGATTTTGGTACCAACACCACCCAGATACTTCGCTTTACCTCTGGTCTCGATGCGGTTGCCCATTTGGACGCCTTTACCGCACGCTTCACATTGCCGTGCCATCGATTTTCTCCGCCACCCGGGGGTGGTCTATGCTGTTATTGGCTAATTCTGATTTGAGGGAAGGAGGGGCAATATAGCGATCGAGCGGCTTCGCGTGAAGCAGGAAAACGGCAGCGGAGGGAGGGTTCTTCAACGAATTATGCGACTTTTTGGTTTTTTGCTGATGTTTTTTGGAGTCAAAAGCCGATTCTCCGAATATCTCCCGTAACCGGCAAACTTTAACAGCTCCCCAATCCGAAAGTCCTCTCATGGTCCATCCCTTGATCCAAAAGCCCCAGTTTGGCCTGATGCTATCGTTGTGGGTGATCTCGTTTGCTGGGTGCACCACGTTGAACCTGCCTGGGTTTAATTTGTCGCCCGATGGGACCAAGTACGTTTCCAGCGGCGCCGGGGGCGAATTCAACGGGTTTGACGAAACGATGACCGAGACGATCTACCAAAAGGTCCGACAAGCTCAAGCGGAGAACGCGATCGTGTTTCAGGTCGGTGGAAACGAGGACGCCTGCAAAGTGCTTCCGTTGCCGCCCGAGGGCAAGTCGGTTTTTGTCAGCACGCTGCTGACGCAGACCGGAGTCTTGAATAAGATTGGCGGCGTCGATGTTACGCTGTACCGATCATCGCCCCAGTCGATCGGTGGGGTCCGGATGGAAGTTGAAATGGCAGAAGGTGGTCGTATTGTTCGGCCGGAATCCGATTATGCACTTCGTCCCGGTGACCGCGTGTTCATCGAGCGAGCGTTAGGGACGAAAGTCGGCGGGCTCTTGAACACGGCCCTTGGATTTTAAGCTCTCCTGCTGGATGGCACCGGACACCTGCTTTGGTTGTCTCGCACGGAATCATCGAATAAACCGTCAATTCCAAATGGCGGTTCATCCGCTGGGCTTCGGCAGCGCCCAGAGAGGAATGAACGTAGCGTTTGTCCAAAAAGCCCCGTTCCGGCAATTGACTCCTGACCCCTCAACAACCCTACATTGCCATCTCCGAAAACTCGACCAAGCTAAGGAATAGGATTTATGGGAAAGCCAACCTCGACCCTCCTCTCTCGTCGCGAGGTCTTGAAGAGCACCCTTGCATGGGCTGGAGCTTCGGTCATTGCAAGCCGCACGAATCGTGCCAGTGGATTTGGCAGTGCAAACGAGCGGCCTCGCATCGCTGCGGTCGGCACGGGAAGCCGCTGGTGTCAAAGGGCGACCGGTATTGACAGTCCGTATGGATCTGCACCGGAAATGCGACGGCTGGGTGACTATACCGTGGTCTGTGATGCCGACTCCGATCGGGCAAATCTGGCCAACGGCATTGTCAAAGAATGGACGGGTGTTGCCCCCCAGGTCGTCGCCGACTACCGAGCAATCCTTGATGATGCGAATATCGACATTGTGCACGTTTCGACGCCGGATCATTGGCATGCGAAGATCGCAATCGAGGCGATGCTTGCTGGAAAAGATGTCTACTGCGAAAAGCCGATGACGCTGACCATCGAAGAAGGCAAGCTGATGTCTGAGGTTTGCAAGCAGACAAGGCAAGTTTGTCAGGTCGGGACGCAGCAGCGCAGCAATCTCAACTTCATTCGTGCCGCGGCACTCATTCGAGAGGGACGATTGGGCGAGGTTCGCAAGGCCACATGCGGAATCGGTGGCGGCCCAACCAGTCCACCGCTGCCGGCCGTGGCTCCCCCCAAAACATTGGATTGGAATCGATGGCAGGGCCCCGTCCCTGCTGTGGCCTACCGATATTTAGCGGGAGCCAACGGTGAAACGAAAAGTTGGTCTCGATGTCACTATGAGTTTCGCTGGTGGTACGAATACTCGGGTGGGAAATTGACCGACTGGGGGGCACATCATTGTGACATCGCCACATGGGCGATGGGGAAAACCGAAACGGGGCCGACGTCGGTTGACCCAATCTTGGCCGAGCATCCTGTCGTCTTCAAGGACGGTCATCCGCTGGATGATTCGATGTACAACACGGCGACCGCGTTTTTGATTCGAGCGAAGTTTGTGGATGGCAAAGAGATCGAACTGCGTCATGATCGTGACAATGGAATTTTGTTCGAAGGCACCAAGGGACGTCTGTTCGTAAACCGGGGGCGATTGACGGGTAAACCGGTCGAAGATCTCGAGTCGGATCCACTGCCCGCCGGTGCGCTCCAGAAGGTCTACAAGGATCGCGAGTTGACCGATCACTTCCGCAACTTCATCGTCAGTTGCCAAGACCGCACGGATCCAATCTCCGATGTCCACAGCCATCACCGGGCGCTGACGACCTGCCACTTGGCGGGAATCGCGGCGAGGCTGGGGCGAAAGATCGACTGGGATCCCGTCACGGAGCGGATCTTGGAAGACCCGCAGGCGCAGGCGTTCGTCCGCCGCGAGCAACGTAAGGGATTTGAGGTTGAAATGTAGAGAGTTCAGGTCAAACCAAGCTCCAGGGCGGCGGGATCCTCACTCGTTGATTGGAATCGTGATCGTCAACGCGGAGGTGCGCGGCTCGTTACGGGTACGACGTCGTAGGTGGCACTTCAAGCATTCCGACCGCAAGGGAATGGCTCCCGCGTATTGATAGATCCCATCGCCGGTTTTCTCGAATGCAGGTTCGCCTTTTGACAACGCCTTGACGGCTGCTTTCTCGAATTCGGATTTCGCGTCATGATCGACGTTCAACACATCCGCGTTCACGGTCATCCACCTGATCTCGACGTGATGACTTTTCTTCAGCTCGCTAAAGACGTCTTCAAGGGATCGCGATGGGATGGCAAAGGTGTCCTCATCATCAAAGAAGTCGCGATGCATGACTTGCAGTGATCCATTGATCGTCTCGAACAGCAGCCGCGCCCTGACTTTGGCTTCGGATGGCGTTGCTGCGAGGGACGGATGTGGTATCGAGTTTGGCTGGTCCGCCTTGGCTGCGAGAACGGCAAATGCAAGGAAAAGACCGACGACGGTCCTTCGGGAATCACACATCGGTCGCACTCTCAAAACGGGATTCGATACTTTTCGTAGGCTACGATCGGCTGGCATCTTATTCACAGCCCACGATCGGCACGCTCGGTTCAGCTTTGACAAATGCCGCAGATGAAGAACAGAAGCAGATGGTCGATCGTGATTCTGGATTCGGAGTCAGTTCTCCGCACGATTGTGCCGTCATTCTTTCATCAGGAAAGAAAGCTCTTATGTCAGGCGGCGGAGAGAGCGGGGGGCAAAAACCACAACCTTTGTGGGTCGCTGGCGTTCTACTGGCCACCGCTGCCTTTCTTGTCTTGGGACCGCTTGCGTTCCGCAGTCCGGTCGGTGAGCCAGCAGCCGTTGCGGATTGGGTCACCGATACGACCCCGGTGCGCTCTCCCGCCATGGCCCCGCTGTTCAAGACAAGGGTCTACACGTTCAAGTGCAGCGAATGTCACAAGGTTCTGCCCTCACCACCTGAAACCTTAAGGACGCTAACGCAGCACACGGACATCAAGTTGCAACATGGGATCAACACGCGTTGCTTCAACTGTCACCACCCCAAAAACCGTGATGCGTTCATTGACGATCTGGGTGATGAAATCCCCTGGGACCAACCTCAACTCGTGTGTGCAAAATGTCACGGTCCAGTCTACCGGGATTGGCAGCACGGTTCACACGGTCGTAGCAATGGTTACTGGGATGCCGAGCAAGGCGAGCAGACACGGCGTAAGTGTATCGAATGCCATGACCCGCATCATCCGCCCTTCCAAAGGATGCAGCCCGCACCGGGGCCGAGCACGTTGCGAATGGGCCCACAGGACGTTGCATCGGACGATCATAGCCACAACCCGCTCATGATCTCTCAGCAATCAAACGATGATCGGGCCGGGAACGGCGAGAGCGAGGGAGGACACTAAGCGATGGCAACTCCGGACTCTGCAAGCACCTCTGCTAAGACCGAGACGGACGCGAACGATTCCACTCGTCGCGGATTCTTGACGCTCGGTGCTGCTGCATTTGCAGGTGCGGCTGCCTTTGCCGCAGCAATCTCTCCTCTTAAGGATCTCGATCCCGAGGACCTGCCGACGCCCGCAGAATTTCTGCAGAAACACTACAAGGAGATGACAGACGAAGACAAAAAAGAGGTCTTGCAACGGATTGCGGATGAGGTTCAGCGCCGGCGTCATGTCGCAGCGGAGATCGTAGATCCACCGCCTCTTGACGGCGTCGAATTTGTCTATGGCCTGAACATCAGCCGTTGCATCGGTTGCCGAAAATGTGTCCACGCGTGTGTCAATGAAAACAATCAATCGCGTGCACCTGAGATTCAGTACATTCGTGTGCTGGAGATGGAAAAAGGCAGTATCAACGTCGAGACAGCGAATCATCACTACGACCCCGAGACCGTTCCAAATCCGGACAAGTGGTACCTGCCAGTGCAATGCCACCAATGTGCCGATCCGCCATGTGTGAAGGTTTGTCCGGTCGAAGCAACCTGGCAAGAAGCCGATGGGATCACGGTGATCGACTACGATTGGTGCATCGGTTGCCGATATTGCGAAGCGGCATGTCCTTACTGGGCCAGGCGATTCAATTTTGCGGAGCCACGCATTCCGGATGACGAGATCAATCCGCAGATGGCCTATCTGTCGAACCGACCTCGCGACAAAGGCGTGATGGAAAAGTGTACGTTTTGTCTGCAGCGCACTCGCGTCGGAAAGCTGCCCGCCTGTTTGGAAGTCTGCCCGACGGGATCGCGGAAGTTTGGTAACGTGTTGGATCCCAACAGCGAAGTGGCTTACATCCTGAAGCACAAACGTGTCTATGTCTTGAAAGAGGATGTGGGCACGATCCCACGATTCTTCTACTACTTCGATGAACGCGGCAGTCGCTATCACGATTCCATCGATGACCCGTCCGTGGGCGCAGAACCGGAGGCAAGTGACGTATGAAGAAATACCTCACGTTCCTCTGGGATTGTTTCCGTCTCAGCTTTGTTGGCGACTGGCGTTACCACCTTTGGATGACGATTCTTACCGTCTTTGCACTCGTGGGTTTGAATGCCTATTGTTACCAACTCGTCAACGGTTTGGTCACGACGGGGATGACCGACCAAGTGTCTTGGGGGCTCTACATCGCCAACTTCACCTATTTGGTGGGCTTGGCCGCTGCGGCTGCGATGTTGGTTATCCCCGTTTACGTTTATCGCAACCTGCATCTACACGATGTGGTGATCTTTGGTGAATTACTGGCGGTTTCGGTGATCATCATGTGCTTGCTGTTCGTCACGGTTGACTTGGGACGCCCAGATCGCTTCATGCACTTGCTTTGGCGTTTCAATTTCCCGCTTTCGATGTTGACGTGGGATGTGATCGCGTTGAACGGCTATTTACTGTTGAACTTGCACATCTGCGGATACTTGATTTATTGTGCCTACTGTGGCCGAAAACCCTCGCCGATCTTCTACATCCCGTTTGTGTTTATTGCGATTGTGTGGGCGATCAGCATCCATACGGTTACGGCGTTTCTGTACGTCGGGCTCGGTGGCCGGCCGTTTTGGAATTCAGCCATCATCGCACCACGGTTCTTAGCGAGTGCCTTTGCCGCGGGGCCTGCGTTTATCATCTTGACGCTGCAAATCGTTCGCCGGTTTTCCCGGCATCAAGTCGCGAATGACGCATTGTTGACGCTGCGGCGGATCATTCAAGTCGCGTTGATTATCAACCTGTTCTTGTTAGTGTGCGAGGTGTTTACCGAGTTCTATACCGATTCCGCGCACGTCGCCTCGGCCCGCTACTTGTACTTTGGGCTGCACGGTCGCGATGCCCTTGTGCCTTGGATTTGGTCCGCGGTCGGCATGAATGTGTTGGCGACGATTTTGGTGATGCTGCCTGCGTCCCGCGGAATGCGTTGGCTGAATGTTGCCTGCGTGTTGGCGATCGTTGGCATTTGGATCGAAAAAGGAATGGGACTGATCGTTCCCGCCTTCGTGCCCACTCCACTGGGCGAAATTGTCGAATACGTTCCGACGACACACGAGATCCTGATTTGCTTAGGGATTTGGGCGTTTGGACTATTGATCTACACCATCTTTGTTCGTGTCAGTGTCCCAGTGCTGGCGGGCGAAGTGACTTATCAAAAGCGTTTTGGCCAACCTACTGAAAACACCCCATCTTCGGGGACGACCTAGTGAGGGAGTGATGCAACTATGAACCAGCGATTTACGATTCGGGCGACTCGATGGAACGCTGTTTTCACTTTCTTGCTATTTGGATTTGGCTTTTCGTCGTTGGCCTACTCCCAGGCGTGGGGTTTGCCGGAAATGTCTTCGATCACTAAGGACTGCCTCAAGTGTCACAAAGACACGGATCACGGGATCTATCAACAGTGGGGGAACAGCAAACATTTTCGAGCCAACGTTGGGTGTTACGAATGTCATGCAGCCGAAGAAGGTGAAGTGGATGCGTTCAACCACGAAGGCCAATGGATCGCCACGATCGTGTCACCCAAAGATTGCTCGCGTTGCCATACGAAGGAAGGCGGTGAGTTTGCGGATTCTCACCACTCCAAGGCCGGCCGAATCATGGGATCGCTGGACAATACCTTGGCTGAAGTGGTCGAGGGTAATCGCGGGATGGTGACGCCGTCCTTCCAGAATGGCATCAGTGCTGCGGCGGTTAACGGTTGTTGGACCTGTCACGGTACGGAAGTCAAAGTATTGCCGGGTGGTAAACTGGATCCGGCGACTTGGCCCAATACGGGGATCGGACGAATCAATCCCGATGGCTCCGAAGGTTCCTGCTCGGCGTGTCATAGTCGCCATTCCTTCTCGGCGGAACAGGCTCGGAATCCAGACAATTGTGGAAAATGTCACATGGGTCCCGATCATCCGCAAATCGAGATTTTTTACGAGTCCAAACATGGCATCGCTTACCGAGCGTTCAAAGATAAGATGAATATGGATTCGTCCAAATGGGTGGTCGGTGAGGATTATCATCAAGCACCAACGTGTGCGACCTGCCACATGAGTGCCACGCCGGATCGTCCGGCAACGAAGAACAAGGCGGCCGTGGAAGGCATGGCGGTAACGCACGATGTCGGTATGCGAATCAGCTGGAACAATCGTCCCGCGATCTCGGTCCGCCCGGAAGTCAGCGATAAGAAGATGGGGCTCCCCGGAGCCAATATCAATTGGGAAACTCGTCGGGGGAACATGCAGAACGTCTGTTTGAATTGCCACGAACAACAGTGGGTCGACAACTTCTATGTCCAATACGACAGCCTGATCGATCTTTATCACGATAAGTTCGCCGAGCCAGGTGTGGAACTCTACAATCTTGCAAAACCGCTGATGCGACCTGCTGGATTCTCGAACGATTTGGACTGGACTTGGTTTGAAATATGGCACCATGAAGGTCGTCGCGCGAGACATGGTGCTGCAATGATGGGGCCGGACTACACGCATTGGCACGGAACGTATGAAGTGGCAAAACACTTCTACAGCAAGATGATTCCTGAACTCGAAGAACTCATCGAGAAGGGAAAAGAATCGGATGATCCCGAAAAAGTGGCGGCGGCGGAGACTTTGGCTGCGAAGCTTGAGGAAGTGCTCAACGATGACAACCATCGCTGGTACATCAACAAATTATCGCCCGAAGAACTGGAAGAACGCAAACGGCGACAGGATGAGTTCAAGCAACGCTACGAATAGCCGTGGCACGGAGCTTGCGGAGCACGCTCGCGATAACTCGTCGATTGACCGAGCAGGTCCGAGCAGGTCCGATTGGGCCCAAGTCCGTCGGCAGGGTCTCAACCAGCTTGAACAAGCGACCTAAGGTGTACTTCGCCAAAGACGATCGATTACAATCGTCCTGAAACCATGACGATTGTGAAAGAGAACCATGAAACTGCTGATGGGACGTCCGCCGATGGGTGGACGAAGAAATGAAACGAAGTACCGCGCTGCGAATCCGTTCGGCTGCGTGGTTCTTGTCTGGGTCTTCGTCGGTTGCTCTCCTTGCGTCGCTCAATTCAATATCGAAGAGCCTCCTATTCTCTACAGCGAGACCGATGGCGACAATGCAATCAGCGATCTTGCCGAAAAGCTGAAGGCGAAATCGGTCGAACTCGAATATGAGAGCGGTACGGAATACTTGCGTTCGCTGCTCGCAGCGCTCGATATCTCCCCCGCCAGTCAGGTGTTGGTCTTTTCAAAGACCAGTTTGCAGATTCGACACATTTCGCCAAGAAGTCCTCGAGCGATTTACTTCAATGACGATACCTATGTCGCTTGGGTTCGAGGCAGTTCGCTGATTGAAATGTCGACGACCGATCCCCAACTCGGTGCTGCGTTCTATCGAGTCAACATGACGCCGCGAAAGGCTTACATTCTTCGTGCCAACTATGAATGTTTGTCCTGTCACGCAACGACGCTCACGCAAGGCGTTCCGGGGCATACCGTTCGCAGCGTGATGCCGAAATACGATGGCAGTATCGACGCACAGGAAGCATCGTTTGTCACCGACCATTCCAGCCCGTTCGCAGAGCGATGGGGCGGTTGGTATGTCAGCGGTGAGGCTGGCGAAATGAAGCACATGGGCAACGCGATCGTGCAAAGCGGCGAATTGACGAATCGCGGGGATGAAAATTTACTGGACTTAAAGGGACGGTTTCAAACCGACGATTGGCTGACGCCCTACAGCGACATTGTGGCGCTGATGGTTCTGGAACATCAAACCCAAATGCACAACACGATGTCACGAGCGAACTTCCGGGTGCGGCGTGCCCAGTACGATCATGAAATGGCTTACGGTTTAGGGAATCCTGACACAGCAACACCTGTTCCTGCCGATGCCACGCAAGAATTGGATCTCGTGATTTCGCAAGCGGCCAAGGAGGTCGTTGACGGCATGTTGTTTGTTGGCGAGACCCTGCTCACATCGAACGTGAAGGGAACGTCCGGTTTTTCCGAAGCATTTGTTCGTCGTGGTCCAACGGATGATTCCGGTCGGTCACTTCGTGACTTAAACCTGAAAACGCGTCTGTTGGAGTACCCGTGCAGCTACCTGATCTATTCGTCCGCATTTGATTCGTTGGTTGCACCCCTAAAAAGCCAGGTCTATCACCAGCTTGGGGCGGTTCTCAACGGCCAGAATCCATCCGATGAATATTCACACCTGGATTCCGACACTCGCAAGGCGATCCGCACGATCTTGCAAGCGACAAAAACCGATCTGCCATTGGGTTGGCAATCTTAGGACCGTCTGCGATCACGAATGACGAATGCGATCGTTCCCTACCTGCTGTTGCCGCCTTTGACGGATGGCTATTCCTACGCTCGCGAATGCAAAAAAGAGAAGACTGCACGGTTCCGGGACGGCAGAGGCCAAGCTGCTTACCTCACTCGCCGATAAGGCGTTGTCGTAGATCCGAACGTCGTCAACGAGACCTTGTAAGTCTCGGCCTCCACCAAGCCAAGATCCGATCCGAACGGGAAGCCCCGACGCGGCCGCCGTTCCGACGTAGGAAATGCTGTGATCAAACATGCCATCGATATAGATCGTCATCGTCGTCGCGTCTTTGACCGCGGCAACATGATGAAACGCATCATCGTCAACCGTATCGACGGAGATGACTTCTGGAAACGCGCTTCCATTGCCATAGGCAAAGGAGACGCTTCCGGTGTCGCGAATCTGCAGTGCCCAGCCCTTCCCCGAACCATGACTGCTATCCGCTACCATGCGCAAGCGGGATTGATCCGGAATCTTCAGCCACGCGGTTACGGAGATCGTGCTCGGTTCGAGCGAAGCGGACGGATTGACACTGACATAGTCACCATTGCCGTCGAAGGAAAAGGCTTGGCCGACGACACCTGTTACGTAGTTGGTATCACCGGATAGCGTTCCATGGTGCAGGTTTCCAGAGCTATCATTCGCGGTGTTGTCGCCGGTCCAATGTGCAATCAAAGATGCTTGACAGGGTGCCAACGGAATAAGAAACAATAGCGACGTTGCTAGCGCGGAGAAATTGGGTTTTGTCATTGCGGGGGGCTCCTGGTGTAGGTGTTTTTCTTTCCTCAACGTTGTCTTACCACCCAATATAGACGATGAGCCGGCCCAGAAGGGGGGGGGCTTTGCGAGAGCGATTTTTTTTTTGATGTTGCAGCGTGGGAGCCACAGCGGCCATTGCTGGTCGATACCGCTTTCTCGAACGGCTAGATCATGGGGCAAAAGGCTTTCCTGTAAGAAGGTGGATCGAGTGTACATGCGTTGCTAGAGCAGCAAGCAATCGGAAAAACTCGAACGAAATCGATGCAACCGAGCTAGATGGTCATTTGGGCTCCAATCGAAAACGTCTAGGGCATTCCGCCGGTCGATTCGTCTCTATATTGGTCACTTGCACTTTGGGTTGTCGCATGCAGGACACACACTTGTTGCGGGATATGATCGCAGCATTTCAACAACGAATGACGGCGCAAAGAGCAGAACCCATCGTCGCCGGTACCGTTTCGCCGGCGGCTCGGTACCGTGTGCAAGCTGCCAGGGTTCAAGTGATCGATTTCACTCGCTCGCGGCAGCTTGAAATGGCATCGTCACCTACTCGCATTGTCGGGGCTCGCGATCATGAATTTTCACGTGCGATTCCATTTGCTACCTGTCTTGGTTTGTTGTCTCACCACGGTGATTGCAGTGATTCGTGTTGCATCGGCGGACCAGCCGTTGGAGCGAATTCGTGTCAGTGAGGATCGAACGTACTTTGTTCGCGGTGCAGCAGATGAACGGTTTGTGGTTTGGGGGGTCAACTACGATCATGATGCCGACGGAAGATTGTTGGAGGAATATTGGGATGTTGAGTGGTCGACCGTCGTCGAAGATTTTTCCGAAATCCGATCGCTCGGCGCGAACTGCGTTCGGATCCATCTTCAATTCGGCGTCTTCATGGACAAGCCAGACCAGCCGAATCCGCAAGCGATCGATCAATTGAAAAAACTGCTTCGACTTGCTGAACAAAGCGGGCTTTACCTTGATATCACAGGGCTCGCTTGCTACCACAAACAACACATTCCCGCCTGGTACGACGCCCTGAGTGAACCCGATCGGTGGAAGTCGCAAGCGGTATTTTGGCGCGCGGTTGCCAAGGCCTGTCAGCCGAGTCCGGCGGTCTTTTGCTATGACCTGATGAATGAACCGGTCTTGCCGGGCGAGTCACCGGAAACCGATTGGTTGTTGGGGGAACTTGGCGGAAAATTCTTCGTGCAACGTATCGCTTTGGACGTGGGCGATCGAACGCGAGAGGAGATCGCAGAGTCCTGGGTCCGTCAAATGACCGAGGCGATTCGTGATCAGGACACGGAACACCTTGTGACCGTCGGGGTCATTCCTTGGGTTCATGTCTTTGGAGCTGGCAAGCCACTTTTTCATTCAGCGCAAGTTGGCAAGCCGCTCGACTTCATTGCCGTCCATTTCTATCCCGAGAAAGGTGAAGTGTCGAAGGCAATCGAAGCGCTGCGGGTCTATGAACAAGGCAAGCCGTTGGTCGTCGAAGAGATGTTTCCGCTGAAGTGCAGCCAGGACGAACTTGTCGAGTTCATCGAAAAGTCATCAGCCTTTACTGACGGCTGGATCAGCTTCTATTGGGGACAAACCGCGGAGCAGCTTCGCAACACAGATCCGAAAAACATTGCGCATGCCCTCACCGCATCGTGGCTCGATTGCTTCGAGCAGCATTCACAATCGAGAGAATCACAGATCCCCTAATGGTTCTCTGTGTTGGTGCCTGTTGCTCATGGACGCGTTACCACCCCTATCAAACGGCTTCCCTCGAGAGTAATCGTTTGAAGAATCTCCCCAGACCCTTTGTCTGAGTCGCGTTTTCAATGGGATCCGTTGCTTCGCTTGACGGCTTGCAGAAGTTTTCTCGCCATTCCTGTTCGGCGTGTTCCCAACCGACGTCGTAGCCGGCTTTCTCGCTCAGGAAGTACTTGTGCTCTTCAATTTGGGCGATTTCTTCTTGGCTGAGAGTGGACTGTGTGTCATTCATGTTTTGCTTCCTTGGCTCGCTAGGTTTCGAAGAAAATCTCGGACAAACAGCATCGACCTCGAGATTTCTCGCTGGCCGCTGCAGGGACTTACCGGGAACTAGAAGTGGGAATTGTTCTCTTGCAAAGCGATTCGTCAATCGAATCTAGGCATCAAACTCCCCTCGAGCTCAATAGCGGCAGCCAAGTTCACCGTAAGTGGCGAGTAGGGATTTTTCCCGCTAGGCGAGTCGGTCGATTCGAAAGGATGATAGCTTACCTGGGGCCAAGAGCCCTTAGTCGTCTAGCACAATGGGGCACCCGAACGTTGACGGTTTTAACGCGAGTACCGAACACTCAATGCGGCCGAGGATCTGCTCTGCTGTATTGCCCATGACCATGCCAGAGACTCCCGATCGAGCGACCGTTCCCATGACGATCAGATCGACATGGTTCTTACGAGCAAATTCCGGGATCACGTCGGGAGCCTCGCCTTGAATCAGTTGCACATCGTCGGCGCCAACAGGAGTGTTGTGACCTGCCAAGAATTTTTCCAGCTGACCGGTGACTTGATTCCGATGGCCATTCACCATGTTCTCAAATTCAGTCGGATCCATGCGACGCTTGAGAAACTGTGCATTCCAGACGGTCCAAGCGTGAATGATCGTAAAGGTTCCAGAATGATACTGGCTAATGGATCTAGCTAGGTCAAATACATCGCCATTCAATTCTGCGTCAATCGGGTCCGCACTGGAGGTGTCAACACAGCCCAAGATGTGATGGAACTTTGTAATCCCCGGCTTGACTAGCCAAACGGGACACGGACACTTCCGAAGCAATCGCAACCCTGTCGTGCCGAAGAACCCTGCCCGGCGGCTCTGAACACCTTTGACCGAGCGAATGACCAAATCATGCTGCCCCCGTAGCACCTCGCGAATGATTTCTACCGATGTTTTTCCCTGCAGCACCTTGACCTCAACGTCCACTCCCTTTTCGCGGATAGGAACCGCCAACGCTTCCAACATCTGCTGCTTCTCGTCCCGCATCAACTCACTCACATGTTCGTGATCTTTCATGGTGAGCCGAACGGTCCAAGGAAGTTCGGGCATGACGTCGACGATTTTTAGCGATGCCCCATTGCCTCGAGCGAGCTGTACCGCCTCGTCGACCATCGCTTGGTTGTCGAACCGAGTGTCGGTGGCAACCAGGATCTTCTGGAATCGCTTCATCGTTGAATGTCCTTTCGTAGAAACCCTCGGAACTGCTTGGATGAAACGAAGCTTCGCAGCGACGGGGCCCTTCCAACGCAGCTGACACCACTTCGCACAACGGCCTACATCAAATTATAGGGCTCCTTCGATCGGAAGGAAAGAAATCGTTCCCTGCAAAACGTGTCGATGACCCCGCGTGGGCATCCCTCGCGGAAGCGCAGGACGATGGGATCGGCCCCTTTCGCTACGAGAGCGACCATCCATCGCGAGGGTCGATTCGCCTTAGAAAACGATCGGCATCGGCATGGGGCACCTTCATGGACGCGGCGTCCCAGTCGATCGCACGGCCGACGCGGAAAGCAACGTTGCCGAGATGATTCGCTTCGGTTAATGGCCCCGCGTAGCTGAAGGGACTTCCTGTCTGACCTTCACCGCGACAAGCATCAATCCACTGTTGGTGATGCCCCGGCGAATCAGGGACGAATGGCGTGGGCGGTTCAAAGTCCTTGAACTCATCCTCGGGAAGCAAAAGATGCTTGCCATAATCCGACAACAACATTCCCTTGTCCCCCACGAATAAGGTGCCACTGTTCCATTGTGGGATCCCCTTTGATTTCCAGATTTCGGGCTTATGAGTTCCCTGGTACCAAAAGTGTTTCGCTGCGGGCAAGTTGCCACGAGCGTCGTAGTGATAAACTGCCGACATTGATGCGGGGGCGATCTCGGGGTGCGGATCGTCGCCAAACGCTTCGATCGTTTTCGGAGCGTCAAATTTCATTGCCCAATAGGCCAAGTCGTTCCAGTGACTCCCTAAATCGCTCATCGTTCCGTTGCCGAAATCCCACCATCGATACCACTTGGGTCCCGGGAAATAGACTTCATGAAATGGGCGATATTGAGCGGGGCCGAGCCACAGGTCCCAATTCAAAAAATCCGGAGGCGTCATCGCCTCGGTCGGTCGCTGCTGAACCGACACGGTATCCCCATTGGCTTTCGCGTCGGCTGGGCTCTGTAGCCCCCATGCGCGTCCGACCCAAGTATGCACTTCACGGACCTTACCGATGGCACCCGACTGAACCAACTCCACGACGCGGTGATAGTTCGATCCCGCATGGATTTGGGTTCCCATTTGAGTGACGACCCCCGCGTCAGCCGCGGCCTTGGTGATCGCTCTTGCTTCGTAGACGTTGTGCGTAAGTGGTTTTTCACAATAGACGTGTTTGCCAAGCTTCAGCGCCGGCATGGTTGCATAGGCATGGGTGTGTTCGCTGGTTGAGACGACCACTGCGTCATAGTCGTTCGTGTCATCGTAGAGCAGTCGAAAGTCCTCATACGTTCGAGCTTTCGGATGATTTTGTGCTGCCTTTTCCAGGTTTTTGCGATTGACATCACAGAGTGCGACCACGTTGACCGAAGCATCGCCCGCGATGGTTTTTAAGTTCACGCCACCACGGCCACCGACACCGATAAAGGCGACGTTGAGACGATCATTCGCCGCCGCAAAAAGACGGCGAGATGACGCTGCAGCGATGCAAGTCGTTGCAGCTGCGGTCTGAGTGAGGAAGGTGCGACGAGAGGTCGATTTCGATTGGGACATGGGGAGGTTCCACTTGGGGAGGTGTCGGTAGGAAGCAGGTTGCGTCCCGGCAGAGAACGGATTCGTTTTGCTTGGAACAGGTACGATACCATTCTGATGACCTGAACGCAAAATTCTTTCGCTCCCCGGGCCGGCCCGAGGCACCGAGCTCCACTTTCTTCAAGCGTGGGCAAGCAAACCAGCAAGGCTTTCCCTCTTGGTTTGGAAACGCCTTGGCAGCAGTGATCGTTCGCTTCGGTGTGGACCACTCAAAGTGAGGGAGCTTGGCGACAACCCCACTGTCAGCGAGCCTTTTCGGAGTTCGCCGATTTACGATTGCCACCTTCCTTCTTCAGACCGTACTCTTTCTTCGCGTCCTCTTTTTTCTTCACGCCTTTTTCTTTTTCTCCTTTTTCCTTTTCTCCAGCACGTCCTTTAATCGCGATCCAGGCTTGACGAACTTGTTCGGGGGTCATCTGGCCAGCCGCCACAGCGGCTTCCATTTTTTGTCCAATCGCTTGATAGTCGAGTTTGGGTTTTTCACTCGTCGGCCGCGGCCGCGGTTCCGTTGCCTTCGTCGTCTCTTTTTGGACCGTTTCGCGAACGCCATCTGTTTGCGGAGCTCTCCCGGTAGTGGGTTGAGGTCCGTCGTTTAGAGGGGCTAAGGCGACCCCGTCAATCATGTCTGCTTGCGGTTTGACAATCAGACTCCACGAATGCAACATGCCAAACCGTTCACTTCGCGTGCCACGGATGACCAACTGCCAGACACCCTGAATGCTCTTGCCCGTGTAATAACTCAGGCCGGGTTGTCGTTTAACGACTCCCTCGGGCAAGAAGGTTCCCTTGTAAGGCGGTCTGGCCTTGATAATGGGGAACTGGGATTGGTCATCGAAAATCGTCTCCTCAAAGTTGTCATCACCACCCCCCACTTCGGTAAATAGTTCGATCCACTGGCCATCCGGTCCGGTCAGATAGGCATCCAAGAAGGATACATTGGAATGGGTGATGGACAGCCGCAGATTCAAATCGCCAATCAAATAATCTTCGCTCACGGCGATCTCTGAAATGATCGTTCTTCGAGGCGGCAAGACTTCGGCTGTGTGGTTCTCGTAGGTTCCACCGGCGATTGATTTTGCTTGGACCACTTCGGCTGTCGTCAGCAGCCCATCGCCATTGGTGTCGATTTGCTGGAACTCCAGGATCTTTTCATCGCTCCACTCCGTTGAAAACTCCATCATCGACACCTGTTGATCTCGATTCTTGTCGAGCTCATAGAACCAACCAGGGATTCCCTCCGATCCCTCGCCCGCTTCCTCTTGCATCACGGACACAAACGCATGCAATTCTTCGCGAGTCAAATCGCCGTCGCGGTCGATATCGATCTGAGAGGTCGGCATGCCTAGCGATGTGGCTTCCTGTGACTCCAGTTTCCCATTCTTATTCGAATCAAAACGGCCGAGGAGAGCGGCGGTCAACCAGAAGTCGTTTCCACCTTTTTTCCACCACTGAGATGCGTCTTGTCGTTCCAGCGGGTCTGGTTTCGACGGGGGGATGCCATTACCGATTCTTCTTGAACGCTGGACCAATTCGTCCGAGTCACTTGATAACAATCGCCGCCGTGCATAGCGTTGGCCGAGCTCCAAACGGCTCAGTCGATTGTCATGATCGTAGTCTTCCTCAAAGGGATCGCGGTGCGTCCACTCGCCCCGGCGCGCTTCCTCGCGATCGATGTAGTCGTCACCATTTCGATCGTATCGGCGCAGCGTTCGATTGGCCTCGTCAATATCATCCTGAGTGTAAGGATACCGGATCTCGGCCAACCCGAACTCAGGGACCATCGGTTGATCCGAATCGGTGCCGAACGGTCGCACGGTGCTGTCGTCTGAGGGGATCACACGTGCGCCCGCAACACCGTTTTGCAAAGCGTAGTAGATACGTGCCGCCTCTTGCAGGCTTTCGATCTCGTTGGGGCGGTCAAGCGACATTCGCCTCGCCTTAGTGATCCGTTCCAAATAGGGGCGTGCCAGCGGCGTGATCTCCGCTGGTTCAATTTTTCCGTTTTGGTTTCTGTCCAAGCGCTCAAGTGAATCACGCAAACCCGATTGTGCTTGAACAAGCGGAGTCGGGCAAAGCCAGATCCCAGCAAGAAGGGACAAGGCAACCTTCCTGGTCACTTGGCTTCGCCGAAGCTTCAGCCGGTCGTGGGTGTCTCGGCTAACGGGGTGGCGGTCAGGAAACATCGATTTATAGAATCGCTTCAAACGGTTGAGTTCCTTTTGGCCTGCTTCGCAGCTTGACTTGTTCATCATCCACCCAAAAAGGAACAGGAATGACCTGAAGATGCCCTTGCCGGTTACGTTGGCCGTTTGGGTCACCCGTATCCGCCCGTGAAGATCCTTGAACGTGAACTCGGCCGGTCTATCTCGACACCAAGTTCATGTCGCATGTTGCGTTCTAATGTGGAGGTTGTTGCGGAACCGAGCTGCGGAGCCGAGGCGATTCACGCTTTCCCGATTGTATACTCGCCGCACGACCGAAGCCAGTTGCAGTGGCGAAAATAGGGGAGGCATGCCACGGCTGACCCCCTACCACCGTCGAATTGGCAGCAAGTTCATCGAGTGATCTTTCGTCAAGGAGCCGCCGTGCCTTCACCAGCACTGCCCCGTGTAGGGAATCCGTTCTAGTTTGTTTGTTGCAGAGGCGTCAAACCGTCGGGACCGCCAACCCCAGCGGCTCCAACATGGCAACAACTAAATTGTCAAAGATCAGAGTCGGCCAGCGGAGCGCGCTGCCGAATCACGGAAATCGCATCGGTGAAACAGACCGGCGCGCCGAAACGGAGCAATAAACTCGCGTCGGCTGGTCCAACCGACGCAAGTTAGCGGAGGCCACGGCATCTTGATTAAGGGAGGCCTACTCACCGCTGACGGTTGCGTTCACGGAGGTCCCAGGACCTTGGACGCGCCCAGCATGGTAAGCGTGAGGATTGGCATGGGCATTGGCGTACAGCTCCAGCTTGGCCAGTCCGCTGGGCTATCGAAGCACGCGATCCGATCCCGTTTTTGCTAATTGCAATTGAATCGCGTCACGAAGCTTGGTGGTCTCTGCTGAACAACCCGGGAAATTGGTGGCGAGTTTTTCGCTTGTTTCTGACTAACCTGAACTTCGTGGTTTGCATATCTCGTTCACAGCAAACGAAAAACAGCTCGCCGCAAATCGATGCGACGAGCTGTTTTGGTTTCAAGTCGGGGCGACAAGACACGGTTAGAAATTTTTTGGCGTGGGCTAGTCGAGCTGCAAACAAACCATCTCGTTATCTGCCAACAGGTTGTGGCCCTAGTTGGATAAAATGCAAATATCCTTTGTTTCTGAGTTTCTCTTCGCATGGGGACCTCGCTTGGATCTGACTTCGGTCTTTCAAAAGTGCCGGGGCTGTCCCAAACCGGATACGTCCCCATCTATTTTTCGTCTCCGACGGGCCTTCTTTTCAGTTACGCGGACGCAGGAGACTTCAAGAAACAGAAGTCGGCCGCCTGCATGTTCTGGCTTGCCCGGACTTTCAAAAACTCCCACTTTTCAGATTCCGAACACGATCTCGTTCAGGCCGGCAGAGCTAGTCCATTTCACGTCATCTGGTATGCGCCTCCTTCGGATAACGCACGCCCCGTTCTGTAGAAGGGCAGCCTTTCGTTGACAAGGTCCAACAGAAACATGAGTGGGAAATCTAGCCTCGTGTCTGTGCACGGAGGGATTCAGTCGTTGGACTCGCGCATTCTATCGATGGCCACTGCAACCAGGATCACACTGCCTTTGACGACTTGTTGCCAAAAGGGCGAAACGTTTAACAGGACCAGTCCGCTGTTTAAGACTCCGATGATCAGGCAACCGATGACGGTACCGAGGATGGTTCCGCGGCCGCCTGAAAGCGACGTCCCTCCAATGACGACGGCGGCGATGCTGTCCAATTCGTATCCGGTTCCCGCGTTGGGCTGAGCCGAGTCCAGTCGCGAGGTCATGATCAGTCCGGCAACTGCCGACAATGCGCCGGCGAGTGTGTAAACGACGACTTTGATGCGATTCACGCTCAGCCCGGACAATCTGGCGGTCTGTTCATTCCCGCCGACAGCATAAATGTAGCGACCTAAACGCGTCTTCTTCGTGAACAAGACAAAGACACCGACAAGGCTTCCCGCAATCCATACGGGCGTCGGGACGCCCAGCACCGATCGTGTTCCGAGGGTCGCGAATCCGTCGCCCAGGCCGGTAATCGGAAAGCCTCTGGTCCAGAGCATCGTCATGCCGCGGGCAATGCTAAGCATGCCAAGCGTCGCGACGAAGGGGGGGATCTTCAGCCGAGTGATCAACTGTCCGTTGAACCAGCCCAGACACAAACCCACGGTCAATCCGGCGACGATCGCTCCCCATGTTGTGAATTGCAGTTCCACTCCCAGCCAGGGCAGCGGCATCGCCGATTTGATCAGCCCCGCAGTGATCGCGCCGGAAAACGCAAGCACTGATCCCACTGACAGGTCGATGCCGCCGGACAAGATCACCATGGTCATGCCAATCGAAAGGCAGACGTTGACGGAGATCTGCCGCATGATGTTTAGGCCGTTTGTCTGAGTCAGAAAGCGATCCGACAGCAGGCTCATCGCCACGATCATCAGGACCAGGACGAGCAGTGACTGAAAGCGGCGTGCATCTTGCCAGAGTTGTGTTTTGTCACGCATGTTCGATTGTTGCCAGGTTGATGGGATTCATTCGACCGGCTCGTCTCCGGCTGCTGCCATAGTCACTACTGTTTGAGGTACTGCGGCTCGCATCAATGTCACTTCATTCGCTGCGGATCTTTCGAATTCGCCGGTCTTGCGACCTTCGCACATCACCATGATTCGATCAGCAATACCCAACATTTCCGGCAGCTCCGAAGAAACGACGACGATTGCTATTCCCTGTTGCTTTAACCGATCGATCAGTCCATAAATTTCTCGTTTCGCGCTAACGTCGATGCCGCGCGTGGGCTCGTCCAGCATCAACACTCCTGGCTTCCTGGAAAGCACTTTCGACAAAACAACCTTCTGCTGATTGCCACCACTCAGGGCGCGCACGGGCTGCGAGATGTTGGGGGTCCGAATCGAGAATCGCTCGACGAACGACAGGGCGTGATCTCGTTCGCGCCGGCCGCTCAGCAATCCGGCGGTCTCCATAGCCACCAGATTCGACAGACTGATGTTCTGTTCGACGCTCATGCCAGGGATGAGCCCCTTGTGCTTGCGGTCTTCCGGAACGAGCCCCAGGCCACCGTGCAATGCCTGTTCTGGCGATGTGAATAGGCTGTTCACGCCATCGATTGCAATGACTCCAGTAACGAGGCGGGGATGCAGCCCAAAGATCGATTCCAGCAACTCCGTGCGTCCAGCCCCCATCAAACCGAAGACGCCGAACACTTCGCCGCCACGTACAGAAAACGATACGCCGTCCACCAGCGGGCGCCTCGCGTGCCTGCGTGCCAGCGACAGCAATTCAACGCGCAGACGTTCAGGTTGGTCGGGCAAAGCGGGCGAATGAATGTAGAGATCATCGATTTGTCGGCCCACCATTAGTCGTACGATCGAATCCCGATCAGCATCGGCGGTCTCTACTGTCTCCACAAGTTGGCCATCACGCAGGACGGTTATCCGGTCGCTGATGTTCAGCAGTTCCTCCAGTTTGTGGGACACGTATACGATGGAAACACCGGAATCCCGCAGCGACCGGATCAGACGGAACAACGATTCGACTTCCTGATCGCTGATCGCCGACGTCGGCTCGTCCATGAAGATCACGCGTGCGTTGGAATTGATCGCTTTGGCAATCTCGACCACCTGTTGCTGCCCGACTCGCAACTGATGAACTTTCGTACCAGGATCGATCGTATCATCCAGATCGGCCAGCAACTGGCGACACTGCACGTTCTGATCCCGCGAGCGAATCAGTCCGGCCCTGGAGACAAGCTCGCGACCAAGAAAGATGTTTTCTGCGACCGAGAGGTGCGGAACAAGATTCAATTCCTGATGCACCAACGCGATACCGCGATCCGACGCTTCACGTGGATTGGCGAATTGAACGGGTTCTCCGTCCAGCAAGATCACACCTTCATCAGCGCGATTCGCCCCCGCCAGGATATGCATCAGCGTCGATTTTCCAGCGCCGTTTTCGCCGATCAAGCCGTGAACTTCTCCGGCTCGCACTTCAAAGTCGACTTGATTCAACGCCAACACGCCAGGATAACGTTTGACGATTCCCTGACCCGCCAACACAACCTGGCTGTTTGCCGCGGACTGGATCATGGAGTTGCTCCAGCAGGGGCTTCTTTGTTCAATCCAGCGTTGCCTTCTTCACTGGCGCGAGCCTGAAGTTGAATCGGAATCAGGCACAACGGATCAAGGTCTGATTTGCCGCCAATCTTTGCACAGCCGACGAAATCGACGACCACGCCTTCTTTCATGATCGCTCGATTGGATGCAATGACTCTCTGTTCGGCGCGGCGATTCAGCTCCGACGAGACTGCGTTGAAGTCTTGTGAGTTAGCGAAGCCACTGGCCTTCACACCAATCGCTTCACGAACCGTGTTGTCGACAACGACTCCAAGTTCGAGACAGACGTTGCGTGAACTGCCCGTGACTGTGAGGACAACGCGGTCCTTCTCTACCGTCTGGACGTTGCCTTGCCCACGCACACAAAAATACCATGCTCCACCAAGTCCGGCCTGTCGACCATATTGGCTTCTTGCTCCCGTTGCGTCGGCATCGAAGGCATTCCAGAGTTGAGCGATGTCGGTGCCAACGTCGCCCGCTTTTAGTGGTCCGTCCCAAAACTCTCGCACGTAAGCGACTGGATCGGCAGAACCTGATTGACGAGGCGTTGCGGCTAGATAGCGGGACTCTGCCCTACGGCCATCCAACGGTCGGATATGAAAGAGTGGAAAGAACCAGCAGACGAGGCATACAACCATCAACGACAAACCGCATTTGATCATGCTCGTTCGCGACACGGCTACTCCTTTTTCCCGTAGCCAGCGAAGTCATCGATGTTCTCTTGCGAAACCAGATCGACGTTGACCGGAATTTTCTGTTCAAAATCGCGTTGGCCGTTAGCCAGGTACTCATGCGCGTATTCGGCCGATGTTTGGGCCATCACTTTGGGATACTGCATCACGGTCGCAGCGATCTTGCCTTCGCTAATCGACTTGACGACATCTTCCGATCCGTCATACCCGAACACTTTCACCCCCTCGGCCTTGCCTGCCGCCAGCAATGCCTGGTAGGCCCCCATCGCCATCGCATCATTGCCACAGAACACGGCATTGATGTCGTCGTGCGATTGCAGAATTGATTCCATGACTTCGAGTGCCTTATTGCGATCGAAGTCCGCGCTTTGTTGGGCGACCATTTCCAGTCCTTCGTACCGATCGACGACGCTATGAAAGCCTTTGGAACGGTTCCAGGTGTTGTTGTCTCCGACCAACCCCAACAGCTCGACGTATTTTCCCTTCTCGCCGAGCTTCTCGACAAAATACTTGCCAAGTTCGACGCACCCCGAGTAGTTGTCCGACAACAACTGAGCGGTCGCGGCGTCGCTCGAGTTAATCTCGCGATCGATGCAAAAGACTGGAATGCCGGCTTTCGTTGCTCGTTTGACGTTGGCAATCGAACCGTCTGCATCGGTCGGATTAAACAGGATAGCCGAGTAGCCTGCGGCGATGACGTTGTCAAAATGCTCCGCCTCTTTAGCCGTGTCATTTTGCGAATCGAACATATTGGCTTCATAGCCAAGTTCCACGGCACGGTCGCGAGCCGTTTCTCCTAAGACGACGAACCACGGATTGTTCAGTGTCGAGATGATCACAGCGATCCTCTTGGGTCCTTCCGCTTTGCCGGACGACGACTCATTGCTGGTTATTTTGCTGGTGCAACCGGCGAATGAGAGAATTAGCAGGCAGGCGAGTTTAGTTCGATTCATCACTTTAGCTAGGTAAAAGTAGGGTAAGCTTCGAGCTTGCCATTTACGGAATTCAACGAAACGCAAGCTGGAAGTTTACGCCGCTCGCGATAATCAAAACACCACGCCGGACTTCAGGATAACATTTGCGTACGGAGTGCATTCACCCGTACGAACCATTACTTCGCTTTCGCGAGTCAGTTGCTTAAACTCTTCATGCGAAATTGATGTGACGACAGGTTTTATGTCGTGCCGCTTGAACACGTCCAACATGCCCTCAAAGGTCTTTGAGTTGTGTTCGTGAATCTCACTGGCGACCACAATCTCTTCGACCATCATCTCGCTCAACAGGGCGTCGAGCGTCTTGAGAAACGAAGGATATCCGCGTTCGATCGCCAAATCGATCCGTTTGACTCCAGAAGGAATCGGCAAACCGGCGTCGCACAACGTGAGCGACGCCGTATGTCCAATTCGGCTGATCTCGTAGCTGAGTTCGCTGTTGAGTAGTCGGGTTCGTTTCATGGAGCACCTGCAGTCGTTTGGTTTCCTACCTCTCACGCCTTGTGCGGCACGACCTCAATTTTGACGCATTCATCGAACTTCGTCACCGTGCCGAATCCGTCTACCAACTCATCGAGACTCATGCGGTGCGTAATCATTGAAGGAAAGTTATAACGATTCGCCTGTTGTTGCAAGACCTTCAACACGGGGCGCCAGTTGGTTCCGCAGTGAAAGACCGAGTGGATGTGCAGGTTCTTCGAGTTGATGTGTCGCATGACATCGAGCGGAACCGTCTTGCCAAGATCGACCCAGTTGCCCACTTCGATGACTGTCCCTCCTTTGCGGACCATCCTCAATGCTTCAAGAAAGGCTTCCGGTTCACCGGCCGACTCGATCACCAAATCAGGACCAACTCCCTCGGTCATTTCCTTGACCCGATCGATGCGCTCTTCCATGTCTACTTTGGACGCATTGATCGTGACGTCGGCATACAGATTCTTCGCAACGCCGAGTCGCAGATCAGACAAGTCCGTCGCAACCGCCAACCCGCCTCCTTGAATCCGGGCCATGATGCCGTGAAGAATACCCAGCGGACCATTGCCCAGCACGGCTACGGACATCCCCGGGCCGAAACCTTCGTTGACCGGAGCGAACGGCACGCTCGCGCGGGCCAGAGCGTGAAAGGCCACTGCCATTTCTTCGACGAAGACGGCGACGTCGGTCGGCATGTCTTCAGGCACTTTGAACAAATGAGTTCGCGGCCGAATGTACATGTACTCCGCAAACCCACCACGCAGGTACGGTTTCGTGTCGCAGTTCGGGTGAAGCCCATAGGCCTGGATTTGATTCTCACATGTGCAGTTGTTGTAGTGATTTCTGCAATACCAGCAGTCACCGCAGTTCACCTCCACGGCAATGGCCACCCGATCACCGGGAACAAGCAGTTGGCCGTCGTAGTCCATGGTCCGCGCAGCGTTGTCCCCAATCTCTACAATGGTTCCAATGACTTCGTGACCTCCGACATAAGGATAGATCGACTTGCCTCGAAGTTCCGTGGCCTCACCTTTGAAAATGTGCCGATCGGTTCCACAGATGCCCGACATTTCGACTTTCAAGATCGCAGAATCGTGATCCATGGTCGGATACGGATAGGTTCGCATCTCGGTCTTACCGGGTGCAGTCATCGCGACCGCCCGAACGGTTTTTGGGGTTACGTGAGTCATGGCTTTCTTCGGGTTCTGCAAGGTTGCTGAAGGGGTCATTGTTTCTCGCTTGGGTTGGAGCCCAATGGGCCGAAGTAGAAGTGATCTAAAAACCGGGACAGTCTGTTCTCGTGAGCCGACGGCTCAGGGTCTTGAAACCACTTGTTATAGGTCTTTTATACAGCAAATTCTCTCACGATTCGTGCAAGCAGTCTCCCGCGAAATCGGCGAGCATTCACGAAATACTAAGGTGTCGATCCTCTATTCTTGTCGCGCCAGCGTGGATAATCTTTTTCCAATACCGACTCGGCCCAAGTGCCGTGATACGTATGTCCGCTGCGGCGTTCGTAGCTGATTGCGTTGTAGTCGTAGCGAAATTCGGAGTCGCGATCGAGGTATAGCGGACGGTCGGCGTGTCCGAGTTTTGGTACGGGAGGATGGTTTACTTCGTCGTACGGTTTAAGCATCGATGGCTAACTTTCCAAAAGCGTCCTTTCCAACACAGCTATGGAGCAATGCACCAATCGGCGCGCTGAGCAAACTCCTTCTGGAAGTCCTGCTTCCACTTCGAGATACTCAAACCGCCTTGGCCATCGACGTAGTGTCTGGTCGATCCCTGGCGAACGTACTGTCCGCCCCAACTCGGTTGTGTTGGATCTTCCGGGTTGTTGATGCCGCGATTTGCACTCACTAAGTAAAGGAATGCCGGCGAATCCCCTTCGATGACTCCAGGGCCCGCGATTGCCTTCGGAGGGTAAATCGCACACAGAGGTCCATGGCGTCAGCAGTAGGATACTTTGGATCATGCTTTCTCAGGTTCTCGTCGACTTTGTCGTATTCATCGAGTACTGCCAGAATGTTCTTCTTTTCCGCTACCATGCCGTACGTACCTGCTGACGCGATCAGTCCCTCGACATCAAATTCATTGGAGTACAACAGGAACCGAACCATCGACTGCACGTCATCCGGGTCACTGTTGGTTACAGGAAACGGTGGGAAGTCGGAAGTCACGATGACACGCAGGCGGTTGTCATCAGGTTGCTGCTGTTCCTGTGCCGCCAACTTTCCGGCATCGAAAAAGACAAGCAATGACACAAGGAATCCGCTCAACGAGTTGAAGTATCTGGAAGTTCTTTGGTTCATTTGGATATGCATCAATGGTTCGCAGCTTGATAGGGTGGAAGCTTTCGCCACGATAGAGTTACTTCACATGGATAATCACTCGACGATACGCATAAAGATTGGGTTTGCCATCGTCGTGAAGTTCAAGAATGATGTGCAAACTCTTGCCACCCGCGTTTGACGGAATCATCACCTTGGCAGCAGCAGAGGAATTGTCCTGGATTTCCACGTCGTCCTTGAATGAACTTGGTTCCTGATAGAACGTCCATAAGTAATTAAGTGAGTCTTCGTCCGGATCGCTGGAGCCAACTGCGCTGAGATCAACCATCGAACCAGGTGCTGCGGAAACATGCAGAACCTGTCGCGAAGTGTCGCCGTTGACAACCGCGACAGGATGATGGTTGGCATCTTCGTACTTGCTGGTAATGCTCCAGTCCATGCGGGCTGCGAAGTCGTTGTCATAGCCGGTGCTCCAGCGTTTAATTGCTGACGCACCTTCCGCCGAGTTTCCAAACATAAAGTACGGGTCGAACTCGCCCTCGTTCGTGACAGGCTTCATGCTTCGAATGCCGCTTTTCTTCGTCAAATCGAAACGCCCGCCCCATCCGCCCTGGTCAATCTGGTCGGGATCGTTCAGGCCGTTGGGATAGACATGCATAAACGCAGGTGTGTCGCCTTCGGTCGCCCATTTTGTATCCGGATAGACAGCTCCCAAAGGGCCATGGCTTTGAATGTCGCTGCGTTGATAGTCGCCGTTCTTCGGTGGCTGCCAGCCGTAGACTCCGGTGGCGCGAATGTAGAGCACCTCGGGAAAGTTCTTCGCGATCCAGGCACCGGCATCGTCTTGACCAAGGATGTCAAACACGCGCAGCTTGGAAAGAAACTTTGATAGCTCGTCCGTTGAACGCTTCGCGCGGACTTTCCAGATCGCTTGGGCGGCATTGTTGGCTCCGCCCCATGCACCAACCCACACAGGACGCGGATCGTCTTTGTCGACTGAGGTAATGATCAAGTCCGAACCCGGGCTGTCTTTTCCGTCGCCAACGTCGCTCATGCCGAAGTTTTTTTGACCCATGACCGAAATGGATTTCAAATAGTCAACCGACGGAAAGCCTGTGGCATGCACGCTGAGATTACCGACACACTTGCCGTAAGCGTCCACAAGCTTGTCGAGCATTTGAGTGTCAGTTTGCGTCTTCTTCCAGCAACCGGTCGAGACGATCAAGCCTTCGATATCGAACTCGTTGGCACTGACCAACAGACGTACCATCGATTGTTCATCATCGGGATCGGCACCGAGATCCGTGGTTACGATGATGCGTGGTTTATCGTTTTCACCATTCTGTTTTGGCTCGTTGTCCTGTGCGACAACGGGACTATTCACCATCGTGAGCAACACAGCAGCGTAGAGGCATTGGTTGTGCATTCGATTCATTTCCTTTTCTGTGGCGTAAGCTTCCAGCTTGCGATCGTTAAGTTCGGCGGCTGGGTTCGCAAGCTGGGAGCGTACGCCACTTATTTGCATTGAGACATACGATTGGCAAAGTCGCCTAGGTAATCTTCGCGCCAGCGGTTTACTGACTTCGCGCCATGGTGCTCGCTCTCGGCGAACTCAGGAGCAGGATGATCGGTCCACCAATTGGGAAAGCTCGGATCTGCATTCTGGGCAGCCTTGGCTTCGGGAGCGACGGACTTGACTCCACCAGTTTTTCCATCCAGCGATGGGACATTGCTGCTGAGTCTGAACTGATAGGTTTTTGCAGCTTTCGGACAGAAGCGAAATCTCACCGTGCCGTCACCCGGCATGTGGCCGGGAATCGCCAGATTCTCAACCATCAGCTGCGCCTCTGGCTTATCCGGCACGTGATCGCCCAGGGGCAGCACCAGTTCGAGAACCCCAAACACTTCCATCTGATCCTCCGGTGTCGTGAGTCGCTCGAATCGCGAGTACGGGCGCGTCCAGGCGCGGACGAACTGGCCTCCCCAACCAGGTTGTGACGGATCATCTGGCATCCCATGCAGTAGCCAGCCCACCGACGGCGTATCGCCCATCTTGATGGTGTTCATTTTTGAGTTGAAAAAGTCCCCGAGTGCTCCATGGCCAACGATATGTTGTTTCACAAACTCTTTGTTGCCCCATGTGCCGGCCTGATTGCCTCCGGTGAACCAACCGCGATAAGTTGCATTGGACTCGATGATCCAGAGCTTCGGATAGCGTGTCGCAATAGACTGGTATGCATTGGGTCCCCATTTCTTGTTGGGGCCGCCGATGTAATAGACACGCAGCTTCGGCAGAATGTCCGGAGCGTCGTGCAATGCCTGGGCGAGATCTTCGATGCCGCCCCAGACCAAGACGTGTAGCGGTCGCGAATCGTCGCGCCCCGCACACTCAATCAGCCACCGCGAACCTTCGGTGGATGATCGAACGCCAGCATAAGGAGCGACTTCGATTTCGCCCTGTTTCGTGATCGCTCGCAACGCGTCAGGCATCGGGTACTTATCAGAATAGTTTTTCAGCTTTGCGTAGTCTTTGTCGTAGCAATCGATCACATCCAGTATGTCTTGCTTGCGGCCTTCGCCATACGGCGATGAAATCAGTCCCTCGATATCAAGCACATCGGCATAAACAAGCAAATGCACCAGCGACTGAAAGTCGTCGGGATCCGTACCGCCAATATCGGTTGAGACCACCACACGGTGGCGTAAGCTTCCAGCTTGCGACTGTGTTTCTACTTGCGACTGTGCTTTTGCTTGTGGTTCATCGCAAGCTGGAAGCTTACGCCACGGCATTGTTCCGCCTGCGACAAGAATGCACATCGCAAGTTCTATGATGCGAGCGAATCGATTCATCATTTCACGTCCATTCATTCGAGTGGTAGCCAGACCGACATCTCGGATGCGCCTCGATTCGACCATGCATAGTAAGGGACAAGCGTTGCTCGAATCGTTGACGTCTCAGGTCGATTGAATTCGCGGTAAAGTTGGTTCTGCCAGCTTCCGGCCTTGCTTGACAGGAAGCTTCCTTCGAGCAAGCTGACACCATCGAGCCAGTCCGCGTCAAACCGAGGTTGCAATTTTACTTCGGCAGGAATTCGCACGTCTGCCAGCGATGTTCCCTCGGGCAAATCGACAGACTCCAGGCAATAAACGATCGGGCCTCGTTTGACCGCCAGGTGATTGCGAGTTTCCTCAGCCAAAGGATGCGACTCGATCAGTTGCACCGGCATCGGCAGATTCATCTCGATCACCGTTCCCCGTTGCCACGTGCGTTCGAGGGAAGCGTAAGTGCCCGGAACCAACTCCGTTGCGAAAGGCTCGCCGTCGACTTTGAGCGTTGCTGACTTTGCCCAGCCGGGAATCCGCAGCTTGAGTTCGATCGGATCGGCGTCACACTCGGTGATGGTGATTTGAACCTTGCCGTTCCACGGATATTCGGTCCGTTGTTCCAGGCGTACACGGCTTCCACGATGCAACTGGGTATCGAGCGTGTTACTTCCGTACAGATTGACCCAGATCGTGTTGTCTGACTTTCCGTAGGCATAACCGCTGACCTGCGCGATGGTGCGCGCGACATTGGGCGGACAACAGAAGGACGTCACGTAGGGAACTCGCGTTCGAGACCAACGCAGGTCCACGGGAGCGGTTTGCGAAACTCGCAGCGGGTTGGTGTAGAAGAAATCCGTCCCCTCCAGGCTCACTCCCGAAAGCACTGAATTGTAAAACGCAATTTCCATCACATCGATGTACTTGGCGTCGCCGCTGATCACAAACATCCTCCAGTTCCAGAGCGTGTTGCCGATATTGGCACACGTTTCGTTGTGAGCGGTCGTATTCGGGAGCTGATAGTTGCGTCCGAAGGCCTGGTGAACTCGCGTGATTGACCCTTGATCTTTCGAGCCGTCCGGCGAAGCACCATCGTACAGCGCACCGCAACCCCCGGTGATATACAGTTTTTTCTCGACCAGGTTGTTCCAGATTGCCATCAGTGGTTTCAGCAATTGTTCGTCGCCGGTTTCGGCATATAGGTCAGCGATTCCGGCGTACAGATACGTCCCCCGGACCGCATGACCAACCGCTTCATTCTGCCGCACGAATGGCAGCCGGTCCTGATTGTCATCTCCGCCATCAATAATTTGGTCTCGCATCTGAATCAACCGCTGGACGAGGTTGAGATAGCGGGTTTCGCCTGTCGCTCGATACAGGTCCAGCAGGCCCATGTAGTGCGATGGGCAGATCGCGTGTCCCGCCTGTTCGGGCGTCGGATTACGATACGCGTCATCCAGAAAATCGGCTGCCTTGCAAGCGATATTCAGCAGGTTGCCCTTGCCGGTCACCTCATGATGCACACAAGCGACCGTCAGCAGATGACCCATGTTGTACATCTCGAAGTTGAAGCGATCGCCGAACGGCTTGACTGTCATGTCTCCGTTGCGATTGGCGACCAGCACCGGCGTATGGATGTATCCATCGGCGCGTTGTGCCTTCCCGATGACCTCGATGATTTCGTCGAGCCGCACATCCCATTGAGGATCTGGTGCAGTTGCCTGCAGTGCGCAGACTGCTTCCAACCATTTATAGAAATCGCCATCGTTAAAGGACGCGCCATGGTAGGTGCCTTCCGACAAACCAGCAGCGATGCGGAAGTGTTCCAGATACGGCTTATACTTTGTCCCCCGCATGATCTCCCACATCGCCGGGACAGTTTTGACGCGGCACGTGTCCAGACGCTGTTTCCAGAATCCGTCCGTCCACTTCACTTCGCTTAGGTGGAGTGGTTCGGCCACGCGATGAGGCCGCACATCAACTGACTGCGCGGACGCAAACTGCGCGACAAAGCAAGCGATCGCAAAAAGCGTCAGGTGTGCGTATTTCATTGATCTATCGCCCTGTGGCGTAAGCTTTATAGGCTTCTGCGATTTTGGCTGCCTTTTCGTCACCCTCGTGAAAGATAATGCGATGGCGTAGTTGGACTTTCTCGCCGTCCTTTAGCGTGAACGTGCCGGATTCAGCACTTTCGTCGAGGCTGTGCGGTCCAAACGCATTGGCCGTGAACAAGCCGTAGTCACGAACATGCCAGCGAGTCGGATGACGGAAGCTTGAAGGATGATTCAGAAACGCGACGCCAACATTTTCGCCGCCTACGGGGCCGTGGTAGTCGACCCAATCAGCCGCTTTTGACCACGTATCACCGTCGCGATCTCCGACGCTGTTGATGATATTCCCCTTGCCATCGGTAAGCGACATGGACGTCGGTACGCGAACGTTTACCCCGGCGTCTTTCATGTCCTTTAACTCGACATCACCGTACTTACCAAGCAGCGTAATATCAAAATCGAGTACGAGTTGGCCGTTGGAAAAATGAAGTACCATCGATCGCTCGTCCGCCATGAGTTGCTTTCCAGTAGAATCCAGGTAATCATTCGTTGAACGAATGACGGCGTGATCTTGGCTGGCCGAGATTTCCGTAAACGCGGTGTGTGCGATTCTGCCCAGGCTCGCCAAGAATTCTGCTTGCTTTTCGCCTTTGAAATTCTTTGAGGCCGCTTCGAGCCAGGTATCAGCGCCTCCGACGCCTTGGTGACCGAACCAAACACCACGATGGTGTGGATGGTCATGTTGCTCACCATCGACGGTTTCCATCGGAAACGCTCTCGTCATCGACTTACCCTTGGGACCGATCACGGGCCAAAAAAAGGGTTTCCTCGCATCTGTGTCTCGATAGTGATACTTGGTGACAAGGTTGCCGTCGTATTCAATCGTGACCTGAGACTCCTCGCACGAGACCGAAAACCCATCAGCACGGACCTGGCAAGGCATGCCAAGCAACAGGGTAAAGGCAAGCGATGCGAAAACGACTTGCCGCAGATGTTCCAATCTCATTTCAGTTTCCTTTGATATTGCAGACAACGCGTTGATAGCCGACGAGTGACGGCGTGCCGTTGTCTGTCACTTCGAGAATGATGTGAACCTGTTTGCCCGGTTCATCTGGCACAACAAAGCTGGCGTCGTTAGCCGAATCAATTCCGGCGATGGTGACGGTCGCCTTTGCAGAGTCAGCTTCGCTGTATTGCCACCAGCGGAACGTCAGCCTGTCTCCATCAGGATCCGTTGCTGAGGCGGAGAGCTTCACGGCTTCACCAGGTGTCACTTCCCGACTTAGTGCGCCGTCAATACTGACGACGGGGGAATGATTGGCGTCTTTGAATTCCTTCACGCACCAGTCAGCCCTGGCTGCAAAGTCGTTTTGGATCGCATCAATCCACCGCCACTGGGGCCTCAAGTAGGCGGTCAAGACTTCGTCGTTGGGGATCTCTTGCTTCACGCGCTGGCGGCCCCAGGCTGAACCGGTATACCAGCGGCCCGCGGGATATTCGTAGCCAGGCTCGGCCACGGGGTCGAGCCACGTGTTGCTGCGGACTTTGACAAAACGTCCGCCCCAGCCGCCCCAATCCGGTGATTCTTCACTGCGCAATCCGTTCGGAATGACGTGCAGGAACGCGGGCGAGTCCCCTTCGGACCGAAAACGTCCGTCATCGTGTGCCTTGTACAAGGCGACCAGCGGACCACGGTCACGGAGGTGTTGGTTCATCCACGACGCAGAGAAGTAATGCTGCACTTCCTGAGGAACGGCCTGCCTCTGGTTCTCGTACGCGAAGGCGAGGAACTGGTCGGAAATGATCGTCGGGATGTCGAACTTGCCCCAGTTCGGACGGATGTAAGTTTGGTAAGTCTCGTCCTGTTCCCAGATGAAATAGAAGCGGATCTTCTTCGCCACCTCAGCCATTTTTTCCGGATGCTGCTCTTCGATTGTCTTTAATGCTCGTGCGATCGTGTTCGTCCCACCCCAGGCTTGAAGCCAAACAGGTCGCGTGTCCGGACTATCCAGCAAGACCTCAACGATCCTCTGCGAACCCGGGGTGACCTCGTCCATTTCCCCTTCCGACTTCACGTTCCCGAGCAGCGTTCGAGACTGAAGCAATTCAGGTTTCGGGTAGCGAGGATCATGTTTCACAAGGTTCGGATAGACTTTGGCATACGCCTCCAGGTAGGGTTGCGCCCAGTCGTCTCCGGCCCAATTGTGGCCGTGAGCATGATACTGCGAACTGGATGTGATGATCCCCTCGACGACGAACTCGTTCGCGTACAGCAGGAACCGGACCAACGAACACTCGTCGTCGATCTCACCGTCGCTAGTGACAATCACGCGTGGTTGGTCCGATGCGCTCAGCGTGCTCGAATCGGCCAGTGCGATCGATGCCAGTCCTATCAATGCCAGTGCGACGAAAAGTGCATTGAAGAGTGGCGTAGGCCTCCTGCTTGCCGGTATCGTCGCCGCCAGATAACGCAAGCTGGTAGCTTGCGCCACGTCTCTACTTCGCATCTGAGTTCTCCAACGAATTGATGTTGTTTTCGGACTTAGTGTAGTCGATGAACTCAGTCGGATCGGTCCCGTTAAGGTATTCCTCGACGTTGGTAAATCCGTCTCCGTCTTTGTCGGATGAGTTGTCCTCTGCCTGGTTCGCATCCAAGCCGAATTCCGTTTCCCAGTCGTCGGGCATGCCATCACCGTCTGAATCCAGCGGCGCTTCCGCAGAACGCAGTTCCGGCCAGCCGCCGACGTCCTCCGGCGTGGTGATGATGCCGTTGTTGCCATGAGTCGCGGTGCCGTTGCGGACTTCTTCAATGATGCGAGTGTCAATCGAATCCCGCTTGGGCAACGAGCATCCAGATTGCTCGAGGACAGTTGTGTACGCAGCCTGGGCGGATTGTTGATGAATGGGCAATGCCTGCCACGGCGAGGCCAGCTTTGTAAAGCTCTTGCCTTTTACGCCCGACCAGTTGTCAGCGGTGACTTCAGGAAAACCATCAACATAGTTATCGGCCACGTGCCAATCACCGTAATCGCCATCGCCTCTGGACGAAGGACTCGCGATGCAGTCCTTCACGTCGCTTCGCGTGGCGGGACCAGGCTTGTAGTAGTTGGCGATCATGTTGATGGCGGAGAACTCGATAGGTGGTTTTCGCCGATCGCCTTTTTGATGTGCTTCGCCACCGTAGCAGCTTTGATAACCCCAGTTGTACAACAAGTTGTTTCGGTAGTCATTGTACCCACAACCCGATGCCCAGCGCGGATTGCGACTGTCATTGTGTGCAATCAAGTTGTGGTGATAAGTGGCGTGTTGGTTTCCCCAGATGCCGCCGAAACGATGCGACCCGTCTGCCTTCGCGCAGGCTTCGGTGATCATGCACCATTGAATCGTGACGTTTTCATTGTGGTACAGCGAGAACACTTCATCGCTGCTCCAACTGGCTGACACATGGTCCACAATGATGTTTTTTCGGTACCGACCGCCAAGCGCGTCGCCATCGTGGTCGGTCCTGACTCTGATATATCGAATCACAACATCATTGGCGTCGATGGCGAGATTGCCTTTAATCGTGATCCCATCACCAGGAGCGGTCTGGCCGGCAATCGTGATGAAATCATTCTTGATTTTCACATCTCCATCGATGGTTCCCGACACTTTGAAGACCACAATTCGCGGCCCTTGGGCATTGCAGGCCGCTTGAAGACTGCCGGGTCCACTGCCGTTGGTATTGGTCACTGCAATCACCTCGCCGCCGCGGCCTCCAGGCGTCACCGCCCCGTATCCCTCCGCGCCCGGAAAGGCAGTGACGTTTGCCGGATTAGTTTCGTCGCCAGCTGCGCCGGAAAGCAGGCCCAGCAGTCCACCAAGGGTTAGCAGGATGGTTGAGGTGGATGGGAATTTCATATCGTTTGCCGTTCCATCTGTTTGCCGTGAGTTCGATAGGTTGTGGTTCAGCAGCGGGTCACGCGCTAAGTCTCGGGCCAGATTATCCACAAAAGCACCGCAAGTCTCCCTGCCATCGTGGCAATATTCACGATATTCTAAGGCAATGAAGCGATTCGACACCCAACGCCCTGACTTCTCACCGTATGGTTTCGCCTGCGAACGGTGGACGCCGACGCGGATGTCCCGTCCAGACCGGCACAACGAGATCGAACTGAACCTGCTCACGGCCGGTTCTCTGACTTACCTGCTGGGCGGCCAGCGAACCACGATCGAAGCCGGGAGACTCGGCATTTTCTGGGCCGCGATTCCGCATCAAATCGTGGAGGTTGAAGGAGAGGCACCCTATTTCGTCGTAACGCTTCCGTTGAGCGAATTTCTGCGGGCGGGACTCGATTTGAGTTTTGTGAATCGCATCCTGCAAGGGGAACTCATGGTCGATCTCATTCACAACAACTGGGACGAAATGTCATTCCGGCGCTGGGAGCAGGACCTGAAGACCGACGACCGAGTGCTGGAACGTGCCGCACGTTTGGAAGTCCAGGCTCGGCTGTTACGATTTGCTCACGGCATGACCGAAGGGGTAGTGCTTACGTCGATGGCCGCGTTGACTCGGGCCGATCAAATCGCCTGTTACATCGCGCGAAACTATCAACAGCCGTTAACGTCTCAATCGATTGCCGAAGCCTTGGACATCCACGCCAACTACGCGATGACTTTGTTCCGCAAGACGTTTGGCACCACGATGACGGCATTCATTATCCAGCACCGCATCTCGCACGCACAACGGCTGCTGGTCACCACGGACGACACGATCTTAAATGTCGCACTCGACTCGGGTTTCCAAAGCCTCAGCCGATTTAATGAAGCGTTTAAAGCGGGCTGTGGCTGCGCTCCGCGAGATTTTCGCAAAGCGAATCGTCCAACAGCGGCAAGTAAAACACCATCCTGAAGAAGTCTATGCGTCGAGAAACCGCAAACTGGAGTATGCACGCGAGGAGCGACGTGTCACGGCCGAGGGTCACGCTTCCCGGGGTCAGGCCTTGTGTTGGGTGTTCCATGCCAAGGCTACTTGTTTGGCGTTAGCGTCTGTTGCCTGATTCTTCCAAGTTTTATGCGTAGGGTGTAGTCTCGGGTGTAGCGATTCCCGAAACAAGAAGCGGGCGACGAGATTCGAACTCGCGACAAACAGCTTGGGAAGCTGTCACTCTGCCAACTGAGTTACGCCCGCAGGGAGTCCCTGGGCAAGTTTCCCTCCCTTTCGGAGAATCGATTGTACCCTCGCCCTGAAGAATTTCAACTGACGAGTGGCGTCGGTCTACGGCACCAGTTCGTCTAACCTGAATCGCCTTGTATGACGATCGAAGGATCGCTTGGTGAGTTGATGCACCTTCGGCATCCGCGAGTGGCTGGAAACGCCAGCCACAACACGGTCGTTTATCGAGCGTTTCTCAGCAGGTCGAGTGCTGATCACGTCGTTGCGGTGGAGTTCATGTCCTTCAGCGACTTTCCCAGGCGTTTCCGCCCACCGGCGCTCTTGGATCGAGTCGATTTGGGTTGATCGGTTTCTCCGGCCAGCAGCGCGGCGACATTCGGATGTAGGTTATCGCTGTCCGCTGGAGTCCCGATTTGTTCAATCGCATCGCTGACGCCCAGCAACACCGATTGCCGGACACCGTCCCGTAGCCATTCAAAGAAGTTCACATTCATCTTTCGTTCCCTCGGTTGCGTTATCGTTTCCTCGTCAATTTTTGACCAGGCGTTTGTATTCGGATTGTCTTGTAGTGAAGCCGTCGACGCGATGTCTAGACCGATCCTTTTTCTATTGACTCGACAAATCGAGTTGCCCCCCGCAACTCGGTTGGATGTCGGATTGTCGGTAACTCTGATTGGCCCGTTTGACACCATCGCTGCGTTGAATTCGCTGTTCGATTTCCGCACGGCTGGTCACAAGCTTCGTTTCGCACGACGATTCCATCTCCATCAATTCGGCTAGCATTTGCTCACATTGTTCATTTTTTTTCCGGCATTCGCTTCTTCGCTGTGGCGAAGACCACATTCGCATTTCGGGGTCATCGCCGATCGCGATGTGGAGTTGCTGGGAAACGCTGGCGAGCTTCGCAAGAGGGGGTTGTTTTGCGGAAAGCAAATGCATCAGTTCATTCATTCGTCCTGCGTCGATCGCTTCAAGCTGTGATTGGCTGAGTTGGACGAGGTCGCACAAAATCTTGTGGCGCTCATCGACCAACGATGCTAATTGCTTTCCATCCATGGCGGTTACTCCATCGTTATCTCAAGGTGATCATGTCGGCTTAGGTTTGTCCTGGGATGCCACCAGGATCTTGAATCCCTGCGTTCATCCAGGCCAGAAGCTGTTGCCAGCCTTCGCGATCATAGCGGGTGGTCTTTTGGAAGTCGTCGTCGAATTTGGGTGGGATTCGTTGCAGGACGACATCGGCTTGACGAACAAGCAGAGCGGCTTCACGGTCACGACCGAGCTCCCGCACGCAACAGGCTTGGCCGAGGATCGCCTCGAGCGCCGTGGGTTCATTCATGTAGCGAAGGGAAACGGCTCGGTAGGCCACCGAGGCATCGTCCAAACGCCCGAGTTCTTTGAGTGTGTCGGCTTCGGACATGAAACAGTTGCGCAGCATGGATCTGGAATCATCGGAAAGGCGTTCTTCGTCCTCGCAAACCAACAAACTTTCTTTTAACCGTGAAAAGCCATCGAGCGCGGCTTGCAATTCGTTGTCCACTTTGGTTCGCAAAGTTCGGCGGGCGGCATCCAGGACATCTTCTGATTGTGATTCGAGTCGTGGCCATTCTGCGGCCAACAGATGGCTACGAGCGGCCAAATAGGTTGCCGACTCCGCTCGCGGCAGCGGCCAATACCGTTCGGCAGCTTCGTCGAGGCGGCGAATCGCGTCTTCCAGGATGGGTTGGTTTTCTTTCAGCTTTTCGATTCGCTCTTCGGCACCGACACGCTGAGCGGCAAGATGGTTTTCATAGCCTTTTCGGTAGAGCATTTCCGCAAGTGTAAAGAGCGAATCACGCCACGCGGGGCTTTGAGGAGTCAATTCGCCGTCTTGCAAGTTGTCCATCAAGTAGCTCCGCGACTTTTCCAAGTCACCGATTTCTGAATGAGCCATTGCAAGCAGCAATCGGGCGTCGTAGCGGAGCGGATCGCGGGGGAATTCCGCAATGCAGGTTTCAAGCGAATCAATCGCTTCGTTGGGTTTGTTGTCAGCCAGCAATGCTCGTCCAAACGCGACCAAGCCACGCGGTTGGCGACGGCGTTCTTCATAACGTAGATACGGCCGCAGCAGGCGAATGCTTCGTTCAAAGTGTCGCCCCTGTTGATAGGCATCAATCGCTGCCCATTGCGTCGACAAGTAGCGGTCGGTGTCAAAATCAATTTCTGCAGCCCGCGAAAACGCGTCACCGGCTGCGCGGAATCGCGAGCGCGCGATTTCGGAAGCAGTTCGCAACACGTCGCCACCGACGTTGGTTCCATCCCGAATCGTGCTAGCCGCCCACTCGCGATAGGTGATCCCCTCTTGCATCAACGCTTCGCTGGGCGAGAAGACGGGGGTCATATTCCGCGTGATGTCGATGGCGGACGCATAGGCCTCGTGATCTCGCAATTTTTCGAGCGCCACAATGAACCGTCGTTGGAAGGCTTCGAAGGAAACAAGCGCCGGATCAAAGCCGCCTTTGTCTCCCAATTCCCGCATCATGAAACGAGTCGTTTGCAGCATCTCCGTCCCTCGACCCTGCTTGGCCAATAACTCGACTTCCTCCAAGCTGCCGACAATGGCTTCGGCTGCAAAGGGGCGCTGCTGGCGAACCATCGTCAATTGAGCGAGTGCTCGATCGGGCATCCCCTGGCAAGCCAACGCGCGGGCTGCCCAGATCCGCGCACGGGCGGAGGTGCGCGGTGACGTTTCACGCTGTAGATCATTCAAATCCGACAGGGTTTGCGTCAATTCCGCAATCACGGCGCTGCGATCCTCCAATTCGTCGATCGGCGCTTTGCCATGACGGCCGATCGCTTTTTCCACCGCCACGATGGCTCTCGCAAGTAAGAATTGTTCTCGAGCATCTGCATGCTTCGTTGGATTCGGGCTTTCCGCCGGTGGCAGCTGCTCCAGCGCCTCGGCCACCGCGTTTTCTGCTTCGTCATATTGCCCGAGCCGCGTGAGTGCATCGATCCGAATGCGTTCACCGATCCGGCGGGGTTCTTCGCGGAGCGATTCGTCGGCCAAATAGCGATTCATGATGGCCAAGGCTTTGGCCGCGGAGGGCTCGGTCGTCTTTAAATAAGCTGTGGCCAAAAGGGGGACCAGAGCCCGTCTCAGTGTGGGGGCCCGGAGAACCACTTGTTCGAGATGAATGGCCGCCTCGTCAAATCGTCCCAGTTCGAAAAGTGACTCGCCCAGAAAACGCGAGCCTTCCACCTCGCGGCCTACTGGAAATCCCGACTTCGACGCCTTTTCAAGCAGAGGCACCGCCTCAAATAGCAATTCGCGGCGTTTTCTCGGTTCGTCCGTTTGCTGAGCTCGCGCTACCAGTCCCGCCCCAACGAAGAAGTCTCTTAGCTTCCGCAGATCCGCGATTTCTTCTTCGGCTGCCTGAGAGGCGTCGCTTGACGGTTCGGCATCCGCGGGGGGGGCGTTTTCGGAAGAGGGAAACTCAACGGTCTTGGCTAACTCGCCGGCTAAGACGGTTCGCCCAGCGACATATTCTCTCGCGGCAACCTGGATCGTTTCGAGATCATTCGGTGGCCCGCCGCGTAACCATAGCGAGAACAGCCCCGCGAATCCGACCGCCGCTGCCGTCGCGGCAGCAGCCATCAACGCCCACGTCAAGTTGTCGCGACTTTTCGCTGGCTTCGCTGGTTCCTTGTTGTTCGTCTTTTCGTCTGGCATGCTCACGGTCCGTTGGGTGACTCCTTCGCGAGTACCACATTGGACCCCTCTCGGTCAAGGATCTTTTCGCAGTAACGCGGCAAGCCTTGGGCAAAACACGACAAAAACATGCTCCACGGGGGATTCGCCAAAGAAGCTTGAGGAAATCATCGGATTGCTAGCAATGCTGATTTTGACGAAGGTTTCTCACCCTGGCCCAAATCAGGATCGAACGCGTTGGTTTCGACGAACGCTTGCGCTGCTGTGGTGCCGATGCAAGGCTTGGGCCAGCTAGGCAACGGCCGCTTCGTAGCGGTGATAGCGATTCTGCCTTCTAAACAGGGGGCGCGTTTTGCGTATTTTTCTTGCATTGTGTTTGTTATGTCGTACGTTTTCGAAGCGACTTGTCCATCTTTGTGAAGATACTTTTCGCAAGTGGCAATCTACAGTGATCAACCAACACAGGTCCCGCCACCGGTGGGTGCTGTGATAGGACAGCGAAATGACATGGGGAGCAGAATGAACGTGAGTCAACGAATCAAAACGACGGTATCAGCTATCGCTGCGATACTGGTAGCCGTCACCGGACAGAACGCCATGGCGGAATCGAACACGCGATTGCCGGCGGACAATACGGTTTCGATGCAGCGAAGTGGTGAGGTACCATTGCAACTCGACGTGCCACAAGGCGAGAGCCGGCTTGCGCTCGCAGGGGCATCGGTCACCGTGGTGGATCGGAGTGGCGTTGCCAGGAAATTTAAGACCGATGCTCAAGGTCTGGTCCGTTTGACCGACATGCAAAGCGGACCCTACGCGGTGGTTGCATCGAATTCGGACGTCTATGGGTCGACCATCATCTTTGTGCGTTCCGCCGTTAGCGACGATGCTCTTGGGGATCCTGTCCGCATGACGTTGGCAACAGTGAACGTCAAGAAATTGGCACCGTGGATGGATCAGTTTGTCTCTCGATTTTCTAAGTTAGAGCCCACGCAACTCGGTGAAGTCGAATCGCACCTGGACGCTGACTCGGTCGCGTTTCGTTACCGTGTCCAGTTGGATGATCACGGCGTTCTCCGCGGTCAACTGGTTTCCATTCTTCGTCAAGAAGATACGGCGGTTTCGCTTGCCGGCACCGAAGTCGTGTTAATGCAAAAAGGCTTGGCGGTGGGCAAGACGTACACCAACGCAAAGGGTGAGTTTCAATTCAAAGGCGTTCGGTCGGGAACCCATGGTATCGTGGCAGCGGGTCCCGCCGGCTACGCAACCTTCGCATTTGATGTTCTCGATCCTTCCGAAACCTCCGCTCACCTCGATCCCACAACGCAGCTGGTTTCGGTGGTAAAAAACGACGTCGTGGAAATGCTTCCTGTGACGCTTGTTCCACCGAGTATGATTCCCGGAGTGGTTGATCCGTTTGGTGCTGGATCGATCCAGCCAACCGATGCCATCGCGGCACCCCTTGGGCCCGAGACGACCGGTTTTGTATCCACGGGCTTTCACGGAAGCGGTTTCTCAGGCCACGGCTTTGCTGCCGGTGGCGGTGGTGGAAGCGGTGGAGGCGGCGGCGGAGCAGCAGGCGGAAGTGGCGGCGGCCTTGGAGGCCTTGGCTTGCTGGGTGGTATCGCAGCAGCAATCGCGATCCCTGTTGCGACCAGCGACGACGATGCCGGCCCGGTTGCATCGCCTTCGGGGATGTAGGCTCGCGCTGCGAGTCGATCACAGCTAGAAAGCTATCAACCGACATTGCCACTCGCGGCAATGTCGGTTTCTTTTATCTTAGCGTCCCACGCATCGGCATCGCGGTGACGTTGTCGGCCGTGTACTCAGTCGCATGCGTTTGCGGAGCGACGCCAGCCGAGAGCGTTGTTAAGTCAACTGCTTGAGCAGCGTTTTGTGGCATCACGAACAATTGCGGGTCATCGGTCAAGAATTGATTGATGGTGTACGAGCCAATTTCGATCTTCATCGCCAAAGGCTCGCCGAATGCCGGAGTGAGATGGATTTCCACTTGATGCGGAAGCACGCACTGCTGCTGATCATAGTATCTGTGGTTTGTTGCCGAGCTTTTTGCAATCAGTCGTAAATCGGGCGCATACAGGAATTGGTCTGTCACGTATCCCGCTGATTTCTCGAAGAAGCAGACTTTCTGGTAGATTCCATCGGGCATTTGGAGGATCGATCGAGTTTCCAGTTTGCCATCGTCACGTAAGACCGGCCCGGCGACGACGCTGGCAGGGTCGAGTTGAGCCAAACCGAGCGCGTCCATGAGCCAAGTTGGATCGACCGGCAAAATCGCACGGTTGAGTTGTTGACGATATTGGTCATGTCGAGCGTAGTACAAGACTTTGGACATGCCGTCGGGGACTTCGAACCAGAACAATTCATCATTGCTGCCCATATCCATCCCAACGCCTAGCATGATTGGCACGGATGCGCGCATCCGAAAACGCTTCTCGCGTTCGAGATTCACTGTGGCGCTCAACCGCGGGATACTCGGCATCGTCAGCACTTCCACGGTGGCCGTGTTGGTCGACAATTTTTGGATCGATGCGGTGCGATTGACCACGGTTGCCAACTCCTCCGCCGAGGGGATTTCCGTCAGCACGGCGGGCGGTGGCGGAAACGGCATCGGGACGTCACGTTTTGAACAAGTGGCTCCACCGGAGACAAAGCAAACGGCGATGAGTCCAATCCACAGCAATGATCGCATCCGCGTTTGGCCTCCTGCCAATTTGTCGTTGGTGGTGATCTTGGGAATTCGTTCGGCTAATTAGGTTCGATATCGTCTGCAAGGGGTTCCGCTTCGCAGTAGAGCAACGCATTCAACTCCTCTCGCAATGCTTCCGCTTCGTCTCGCGTGATCTCGGCACGCACCACGTCCATGGTCGATCCGTCGGCAATCACTTCGATTCGCATGCACGGATCACTCGAAGGTTCATCACTTGAGGGTTCATCGCTTGAGGGTTCATCACTTGACGAGGGATCAATGCCCACTTCGGTGGAGGGCTCCTGCATCGACTGGCAAGGCCGAAGCAGTCGTTTTCGCATCAACATCAGCGATAACAAATAGCGTGTTTTGATTTTGTCGGGAAAGTTGCCCATTTGGCGTAGCAAGTCGATCAGGACTTCCGGTGGTGCCAAAACCAGCTTCTTGTCGTCTGCTCGGGGCATTCGGTTCTTCCACCACCCCACGGTTCCTTCGGGTGGTCCCTGCCAGCTTTCTGCCGAATAATCTTGGCGCAGGAAATCGTCACCCGATTCCAAAACGACCGAGTAGAACCATTCCCCCTCGCGGAGCGGGCGGTTTAACGCATGACAATGCCGCGTGCATCGGCTGACACGATATTCGCCTAACATGAATCCGGAATTCAGGGAGGGAAGAGGGGAAACGGGGCTGTGCGAACGCTGTAGGAATGTGTGACCCTAGCACAATTAGGAAGGTAGCTGAAAGATAGAATTTTCGCTTGATTTCGCATCTTTAGTGCCCGTTTCGTCGGCTTGAGGGGTCTCGATCCAATCAAAATCGCCAAGCGTTTCAACTTCGACGGAGTCTTGCTGCCCCAGAGCACGAGTCATGATGGCCAGCGAGAACCCGTCCTCTTGGTATCGCTGGCGAACCTGTTGGGATCCGGCCACGAACAAGGCTGTCGCGACGGCGTCAACGTCCGTCGCGCTGCCCATGGCCAGCGTCAAGGACATCAAATCACCTGCCGGATATCCGGTGCGGGGGTCGATCACATGGCCATAGCGCCGGCCTCGGTGATGAAAAAACTGCTTGCCAGAACCGCTCGTTGCGATCGCCGCGTTTTTTAGCCATAGCCCCGCGAGCCGGCGCTGGGGCTTCGTCGGATGAGCGAGACCTACCGCCCATCCCTTCGAGCTGCCCGGATCTTGGTCCCCAACCGCAACCACGCTGCTATTGCCACCGTGGATCAAGAAGTCGGTGACCCCATGGCTTTGCAGTTCAAGTGCCATCCGGTCGAGGGCATCGCCTTTTCCGATGGCCCCCAGGTTAATCGCCATTCCTGCCGTCGCGAAGCGAACTGAGGATGTCTCACGATCGAGTACCAGCCGTTGGTACCCGACTCGCGTGAGCGCCTGCTTAACCTCCGCCGCCGTTGGTTTTCGGCCACTTCGCTTGGTGAACCCCCATGCATCGATCAGCGGGCCGGTCGTGATATCGAAGGCACCCTCGGTCTGTTCGCTCAGCCCGACGGCTCGCTCCAATAGCGAAAACGTCGGTTTCGAGACTCTGACGGGCTGTTGGGCCGCCAGTCGATTGATTTTGGAGACCTCGCTGTCCGGCCGGTAGACGCTGAGATCACGTTCAATCGATTCGACCAGATCGGCAGCTTGCACGGCTGCATCCATGGATTTAGCGCCATCGGGCAGCATGATGACAAACTCGGTTGCCATCGCTTTTCGGGTAATTTGGCAAAACATAGGCGATTTGGGGGCTCGTAGCACGAACTCGGACGGCACAAAAACGGTCAAACAGACTACGTTCCCGCAAGAGGGGTGAAGCACGGCTTTTCAACGCCCGTCACGAGGACATTCTAGCGTCAAACGTCATAAATCGGGTGATGATGAAAAAGGTTTCACTGTGGGTTGCGTTTCTGGAGAGAATTCAGCACAATCTGCCTTGCTCGACTGGAGTAGCAACCGAAAACAAGTCATGCCCGTTCGCGGGACATGCATCAGGGAAAAGAAGGAGCGGTGGCTGAGTGGTCGAAAGCGCCGGTTTGCTAAATCGGTGAACCGAGAAATTGGTTCCGCAGGTTCGAATCCTGTCCGCTCCGCTTGGTTGGTGATACTCCATAGGTATCGATCGGCCAAAAAATTTCAACCCGGGCAACAACGGTGTTGCTTCGGGTTTGTTTTTTTCGGTCACCACCAAGGCGTTAATCACATCATGAGAGTGTAGCTCAGTCGGTAGAGCAACGGACTTTTAATCCGTTGGTCCTGGGTTCGAGTCCCAGCACTCTCACTTGTTTAGAACACCGTGATTTGCGGTACTTTCCGCGACCTGCCGACGTCGGCAGAGCACTTTTTCGATCACCAAGTCGGTCCAGGCTACGATTCGTTCGTGGCGGATCGGTGCGTCGCGCAGAAACCAGCGACTGGATGAGGTCGCGAAGTTTGTCGCGTCGCGTCAATTTGGCTTTGCCAGGCCACGTCCCGGCCTGCGAAAAACATCAAAATGCACGAGTTTGGTGACGCTGCTGGCTAAGTTCATCGCCGGCTTACGGCGTGTTCAGCAGGATATCGATTCGTGGCGAGTTGTGATGGTACGGCTTCATCAGAATGTCGAGATCGCCGTCGCCGTCCAAGTCGGAGAGCAGGCCTTCGTGGATGCCTTGGCCTTCGCTGACGATCGTCTTGCGGAATTCGCCTTGGCTATCACCGTACCAGACGAAGGCCTTGGCCTTGTCCCCCGCGCCGGGGCTGCCCATCTCGCCGATGAAGATATCAGGGTTGCCATCGCCGTTCACGTCGCGGACTTCACAGGTATGACCGTGAATCACGAACCCGAGTGAATGGGCCACCCATTTACCGTCCTTCCATTCGTACCATTTGGCGTCGCCGTCTGCGTCACCCGGCGAAAAGACGACCTCAGGGCGGCCCCCTGCAACCAATTGCCCGGCGGCACACTGAGTGAACCGCATTTTGTCGTCGATCACGTGCGGATCGAATTTGCCACCACCCTGGTACTTGAACCACCGTCCGCCACCGACAATGTCGATCTGTCCATCCGAGTCGATGTCGACCGGGATCGATGGGAAGCCTTCCGCCGGCGGGCCTTGGTCCCACTGAAAAATCACGGTGCTGGGCCACGGCCCAGCGGATCGAGGATCCTCGGGCACCTCGAACATTAACAACTGCTTGGCCCGCTGGTTCCAAGTCACGAATTCGATTTTTCCGTCGCCGTCGAAGTCGCCTGCGGTTTGGTCGTGGTATTGCCGAGCGCCGTCTTGCTTGATCAATCGCCGCAGCCATGGCTTCGTGAAATCAGGGCACGGATTCTCCCACCACCAGATTTCCGAGCCGCTCGAATCCTGCCCGAATACCAAGTCTTGGTCGCCGTCGCCGTCGATGTCAAAGCAGACACCGCCCGCTTCCGGCTTCCGGGGCTGATCGTCGATCACGAACTTGTCCCAGCTCTGGCCGCGATTCTTGTACCAAACGATGGAGGGTGTCTTGGTCCGTTCGCCTACCACGAAATCGTCCATGCCGTCACCATCCAGATCGGCGACCACACAGCACGTTTGCTGGCTGCCCGCATTCGGCGCGGCAAGGTCGCCGGTGTTGCTGCTTCTCCGCACCCAGGTCGGTTCGCCAGCCAGTCCGAGCGAAGCGACGGCAGTCAACAAAAGACTCAAAAAATAGATCCCCGGGTTTGTCTGCATCGTTGGATGTACCTCGTCATGCTTTTCAGATGTTGTCCCACTAGCGAAGTGTTATCCTAACGCCGCGGCGCTAGGAATTCCAGCAGCGAATCTTCCCTTCTTATGAGGCCATGCTACAAGCCGTCGAATCGAGTCTGCGTCGATCCGAGTACCGTGGCTGGTGCGATAAATCGCCATGTTGGAACGATGTGATCGTGTTGCCGAGTCAGCATCAAGCGTGCTTACCGCTTGCGACGTTTCTTGCTTTCGCGACGATCCTTCTTGCGTTTGGTTTTGTACTTTGAGCTGGTTGACTTTGCCGATTTCTTCACGGCTGCGTCTTGTCTCGAAGAATGGTTTTTCACCAAATCGACAAAGAGTTGGCGTTCCTGCAAATCCACTTTCGCGATGCGAACGGTCAGTTGGTCGCCTAGACGGAAACGATTTCCTTCTTTGAAACCGACCAATTGCTGGCTGGTTCGCTCAAAGCGATAGTTGTCTTGCGGTAACGACGTGACCGGCAAGAAGCCATCGACGGGAAGCTTGATGCATCGGGCATCGATACCGTCGGCAAACACCCGGCTGATGACCGCTTCGAGTGATTCACCCACCTTCTTCTTCAAGAAGTGAAGAAGCTTCAATTCAATCAATTCCCGTTCTGCCTGTTGGGCGTTTCGCTCCATGTCGCTGCAGTGATGGCCAAGCTTCAATAGCATCGGGAAGGGATCGTCGGGCGTCTTCTTGCCTTCCAGCAGTTTTTGAACCAATCGATGAACGGTCAAGTCGGGGTAGCGACGAATCGGGCTGGTAAAGTGACAATAGTGTTGCATGTCGAGTGCATAGTGCCCTTCACGCTGCGGACCATAGACGGCTTTGTTCATCGATTTAAGTACAGCGAAATTGACCGCTTGTTCGAGCGGTGTGCCGGCAACGAGATCGAGCACTTTTTGAATTTCAAAACGGCTTTCCACCGATCCGACATCGAGTCCAAGATCGCGTACAAAGATCTGCAATGCTCGCAGCTTGCGTCGTTGTGGGGCCTCATGAATGCGATGTAAGAAGTTCAATTCCAAATCATCAAGCCAGGTCGCAACGGCTTGATTCCCGGCCAACATGAATTCTTCAATCAGCTGATGGCTTTCGGTGTTGTCGACGAGGTAGGCCCCTTTCACTTTGCCGGCCTTGTCAAAAATCAATTTCGTGTCAGGCATGTCGAGCGATAACGATCCAGCTTTGAACCTTGCCTTTCGCATCTTCATCGCAAGCGTATGCATACGCGAAAGCAAATCGCAAATGGGGGCGCCCCACGATTCGACATGCCGTTGGGGATCGGCCAAGAATTGGTCCACCTGCTCGTAGTTGAGTCGCTTGTCGCTGCGGATCGCGGCATTGTGAACTTCGGTATGCGTGATCGTCAAATCGTCGAGCATTTCGATCTCGACCGTTTTCACAAGCCGGATCTGGTCGGGCTGTAAGCTCGCCAAGTGGTTGCTGATGATTTCAGGAATCATCGGCACCACACGATCGGGCAGGTAAACGCTCGTCGCCCGGTTCTTGGCCTCCTCATCGAGTTCACTGCCAACCGGAAGGAAGCTGCTGACGTCGGCAATATGGACCCAAAGCCGCCACCGATCGGTTTCCCGCTGCAGCGAAATCGCATCATCAAAGTCACGAGCATCGAACGGGTCGATCGTGATCGTCAGTAAACCGGTTAAGTCTTTGCGATGCTCGGGAACCGATGTGTCGTTGAACGCGTCGGCTTGTTGGCGTGCTTCGTTGAGCACCTTTTCGGGGAACGTATCCGGCAATCCGTACTGACGCATGATCAGCAGCGTATCGATCTCAGGATTATTGCCGCTTCCAAGCCGCTCCAAGATCACGGCTTCGCCACCGTTTCCACGGTCGTCTGGAAACTCGACCATTTCGACGAAGACCTTATCCTCGTCGGAAATGGGTAAACCGCGAACATCGCCAACCGAAACCGGTTGGTGGTAGGGAGTGCCATCGAGCAGGACCGCAGGCTTGCCCCCAGACATTCGAAACGTGCCAGTGAATTGTCTCCGAGCTCGTTGAAGGATCTCAACGACGACCGCTTCCTCGCCCCCTTTCCGGCTTGGACGCACACGCACTTCCACCAAATCGCCTTCAAGGGCGCCGAGTGTCGATCCCGGCGGCACGAACAGATGTTCGGCAACCTCGTTCTCGTTTTCATGGTCGCCGGGACGCACGAAACCGAAACCACCCCCCATCGCACGCCGGAAAGTGCCTCGCACGAGGTCGGGCTCGCCAGTGAAGGCACCCGCGGGAACGACGAGGTGATTGGAGCCGTAAACGACGCGGCCTTCGAGAACCAATTGCTTGACCACTCGCCGTAGCTCTTTGGTTTCGTCCGCGTCGAGCTTCAATTGCGTGGCAATTTGCTTCGGTTTGCTGGGTCGGTATTGTGGCGTGCTGAGTAGACGGAGCAGCCGATCCGTTAATTCTGTTGATACATCCATTCAAAAAAGATATCCGATTTGGGTGAGTTCTGTCGCCTTGAATGGCGCCATTGGAAGAAAAATGAGTTCGAGTCGAGGGGCGGAAGGGGCTCATCCAAACCATTTGGCTCTCCCACGCAATGGGTCGGTAGCTTTTTGCCATCTTCATTCCGATCCCCCGGTTTTTTAAGGCATTTCAGGGCAGAAAGAAGGTGTTCAGCGTCATTCCATCTCGAAGCCCAAAAAGAAACCCCGGAAAGACACGCTCGTTCGACCCTTTCCCAGCGGAAACTCTTCCCTTCCTGGCCCAGTTATCTCTCGGTAGGTTGCTCCGCAGCAGAGCCTGCCTCCCGTTTGACTGGGAAATCCTCAATAGGAAGGAGAGCAGACATCCAATTGTTTGCAGTGACATGTGGCAGGCGTACTTGAAAGTGATTGCCAAGAAGGGCCCTCACGCGATTCGTATCCTGGACCGTTTTCACGTCATGCATCGGCAGGTAAGTTTCTTGATGCTTGGTGTACTCGCGCGATGAGAAGCAAAATCGATCCGATGAAGGATTTAGCAACGACGCTCCGCAAGAAACGCGAGTTGCTACTGAACTGGTTTCGAGCCGGAGGGACGTTGTCATCCGGCGTTGGAGAAGGTTTTAACAACAAGCGAAAACGGATTACCAGAAAATCCTAAGGTTTTCGCACCCAAGAAGCTTACGAAACAGGGCTCTATCACAACCTTGGCGCGCTGCCAGAGTCAAAATTCACCCACAGATTCTTCTAAGGAAGCAAATTTTAGGGTAGTGGATTTCGCCAGAAATCTGTAACTCAAATGTTCTTAGGGACTTCTGGCGAAGTCCACAACGTCCCAACTCGCAGTTCTAACCTTGACGGTCCACTAGACCCTTTTCGAGTGTCGCAGGTTCGCAAGAAATATGGAAAGGTGGTCGGGCGGCTGTGGCAGGTTGACTGCCACACGCCCTATGAACCCAACCTTGTGCTCCATCACGCAACGGGTTTTGCTAGAAATCCGCGCTGTACTTTTGGACCATATCGCGGCGGATCGAAGCGGTTGCTTGGTCAATAGCCTGCCAAATCTGCTGAACCGATGCTGCTCCTGCGGTCCGCTCTTGGCCACGAATGATCGCATCGGAGCGTCCTTTTTCCATCATGGTTGCATTGAACGAATTGACGCCGACCACCGGCGCGGATGGACCGTAATAGCCGCCGCCATATCCGTAGCCGCCGCGGTAGCCGCCTCCATAGCTCGAGACGGATGCGCCTACGGACGGATTGTTGCTGGCCGTTCGAACGGACGAACGCATTCCCACGCCCTTCATCGCCATTTCGGCATTGCGGAGGGCCGTCGAACATTGAAAACCAAAATCGAGCAATTGCTCGTCCACGTTGAGAATCGGTAGTTGGTCGATTTTGCGAGCGTAGCGATCATACCAAACCGCGGCTTGGCCGAACGTTTGTGCGTGGTCACGTTTTGGCTTCTCATGCAAGTCGTCTAGAAGCGTCGTGATCGACTGGAAATACTGTTGTGACGCGATTCGTTTTGCAGTCCCTTCGGGATCCGATCCAGGGGACATCGCTTCGTTCATCGAATCGGCGAGGGTCGGAGGCAGCGCCAAAACGCTCATTACACGGCGAGCTCCATTGCTGGAAAGCTTGCCGCGAAGCAAAAAGGTGTTTCCATTGATCGAAGGACTCCAATCGTGAACATCCTCAATCATGACGCCTTGCTTTTGCAAAACCTCGATCAGCAAGTCTTTTCCAACCTTGCCAAGGATCTCCGGTGACTGGGAGAAATCGACGCGAATCGCGCCAAGGGTGTCGTCTCCGGCGGTGATCCCCAAGGTAACCCCTTTGGCACCTTGCATCAATTTTGCGAATGCATCGGGTGAAATTCCCGAAGCTTTCAAGGATTCGAATTGACCAAACCCTGCCTTGATTTTGGCGGGCGAAACGACGCCTTCCAAGTCCAACGCCATCACGATCGGAGTACCAACTTTGGAAGCATATACGAATGCTTGCTCTAGATATTCCGGTAGCGGAGATCCCGAGGTGGTATTGGTCGACTTCAACCAGCGCGTAACGTCTTGGCGATTCGCAGGCGTGTACGACCCCAGCAGATTGCTCATGATTTGAACGACATAATGATCATCCGGTAATCGGACCGCAGATCGGCCGTCAATCGTATCCATGGTGCCGCCGAATCGCTGAGCCACCGAGGAGACATTGCGCTCTCCCTGCAATTTCACCATCGACATTTCCCACACGGTCTCGCCAAATTCATGGTCAAGACGCCCTGCCATCAACACCTCGGTGGCATCGGGTGGCAATGCGGAGATTCCCGATTCAAACGCGGCTTTGCGTCGAGCAGCCCAACGTTCTCGATCCGCAACCGGTGATCCGAACAGCTTTTCGGCATTGATCAGCACCAAGCTATTTGCATCCGAAGGAATCCGGTACTTCATTCCTTCGAATTGAGCAGAGCTGATGCAAGGGATCAAAGAAGCGATGATCAACAATGGAGCAATGGCGTATCGTTTCATTGGAAATTCGAGATCCAAGTTGGAGACAATGTTGGCGAAAGGGCCTTCATTATAGTCCGCGGGCCGTGGGCGTGTGCAGACCGGATAAATTTCCCAATCCCGGGATCCTGTCCCGCGGATCCCGGGATTGGCGTCGCCCAGCTGGGTCCTGTGCTCGGGGCAGCATTTCGAGAGACACTCGGTCGAGGGCTCGCCCTTAATCGGCTGGCTACCTCAAAAAAAGGGGAACCGCCTACTGGGGCCAACGCCAGTTTGCTTTTCCGGCGACCGGTTCGACCGGAGACTTAGGCAGGCTTTCGTTCCAATTCAGTAGCATGGCTTGCAACTGGTTGACCTTTTCCCTGTGCTCGGACGCGATATTGTCTCTTTCGCCGGGATCTCGTCTCAAGTTGTAGAGCTCGACGCGACTTTGGTCAGGGTTGATCAGCAGCTTGAAGTCACCCTCGCGAACCGCCAGCCGCGGTGGTTGGTTGTAGGGGTGACCAAACACGCGATAGCGCCACTCCCAAAAAAGGGGGCGACTGCGTTGCCGATCTTTTCCCAACCAGACATCGAGCATGTTTTCGCCGTCAAGTTCGAGGGATGCTGGAATATCGGCTTCGGCAATTGCAGCAAGGGTGGGCAGCAAATCGATACCGTTGACGATCGAGGTGTCGTTGACTTTCCCAGGGGGTACCTTGCCGGGCCAACGAAGCAAGAATGGCGTACGAATGCCACCTTCGTAGATGCTTCGTTTCCGCCCGCGAAACGGTCCCGTACAACCCACGCCGCTATGAGCCGAGTTGCCGATTTGGAAGTCTTCGGGGCCATTGTCGCTTGAAAAGATCACGAGTGTGTTCTCGCTGAGCCCGCGAGCATCGAGCTCGTCGAGAAACCGGCCAATTTGTCGGTCCATTTCCACGACGCAAGCGTAGAAGACTTGAGCGACACCGTAAAAATCGACCCCCTTGGGCGCAAACTGCTTGACGCGTTCGAGCTGTTCGAGCGATGGGTTCAACGTCGCGTGAGGATCCGAGAACCAGGCATTCAGGAAAAACGGCTCGGAAGTTGCCTGTTGCGAATCCATAAACTCCAAAGCTGCGTCGAGGATATCGGCGGTGCACTTGGGGCGATTCGGAGGGTTCCAAATATCAAGTCGCCCTCGATCCGGGATGTTCGTATGGGATTCCGTCCGAAACGCACCCACCCCGTACTCCTCAGGTGACACGTTCCCCAGGTGCCACTTACCAAAATGAGCAGTCCGGTATCCGGCGTCCTTCAACAGATCGGTTAAGGTCATGATGTCTGGATCGAGTGCATTGGGCATCTCGCGTTTCGCATTCGAAGCCTCGGCGGCGAAATGCCCAAACACTCGATGCCGAGCGGGATACTGTCCTGTCATGATCCCGGTTCGACTCGGCGAGCAGACGGAGCCAGCAACATAAAAGTTCGTAAACAGAGTGCCTTGCTGAGCCAATCGATCCAGGTTCGGCGTCTTGACGCGATCTTGGCCATAACAGCTTAAGTCCCCCCAGCCAAGATCGTCGGCGAAGAGGAAAATGATATTGGGACGCTCGGCTGCATGGGCATCCACCAGCCCGCCGCATCGACACATCGCGATCGCCGCGATGATAGCCAGGTTCGCGAAAGAAGGTTTAAACATGTCGTTTTGTTCCTATGAGTTGGTCCAATGGCCCCTTCGGTGGCCACGACGTCCGAGTAGGATCTTGGCAAAATACAACGTTGAATCACACCCGAAGATCAGGATACTCGTCGTGACATTGCTCGGATAGACAACAAGGGTTGCCGGTGCTTCTTCAACCGCAATGGCTTCGTTATTCTGATGTCGACCTTGCAGCGAGGTGATGTCCTCGTCACCGGGACAGCGACCAACGTGATCAGGGGTAGGTATGGCTAAGAAAAATCGAATTCCGCATAAGTTCTTGCCGTGGATTGACGCTCGTAAGAAGTTTAATCTGTCGCACGCCCATGTCCAAATGGCTCGTGAGTTGGGGCTGAATCCGAAAAAGTTTGGGTCCTACGCGAACCACAAACAACAACCTTGGAAACTGCCGTTGCCCGAGTACATTGAGTCCTTGTACGAAAAGAGCTATGGGAAAACGTGCCCTGACCAGGTGCGGTCGATCGAGCAGATGGCCGCTGATCATCTGGCCAAGCGAGCAGCCAAGAAGGCAGCCAAGGCTGTCGAGCAAGCGGAACCAGCCACTCGCGACGAAGGTGGCCCAACCGATTAGAATCAAGGCATCCGAGCTTCTTGAGGTGGATGCAGGTTTCTTTTTTCTTTCGACGCGGGTGCAGCAGATGAAGGCAGCTTTTATCGAATCGACGGGCGATCCCGCGGTGATTCAATTTGGCGAATTGCCGGAGCCTGAATTGAACGGACACGACGTGTTGATTCGCGTCCATGCCGTTGCGGTCAATCCGATCGATACTTACATCCGCAGCGGTGTGATCAGCTTTGACAGTCCGAAACCGTACATCATCGGCTGCGACGCCGCGGGCGTGGTCGAACAGGTCGGCAACCGAGTGACCGGCGTCTCCGTTGGCGATCGCGTTTGGTGCACCAACCAAGGCTTGCTCGGTCGACAGGGAACGTTTGCCGAGCGAATTGCCGTTGACGCGGCTTGGTGCTACCCGTTGCCCGATAACGTCTCGTATGATGATGCAGCGGCGTCCTCGCTGGTTGGCGTGACCGCACACTTGGGGCTGTTCCGCGAAGCTGATTTGCAAGCGGGTGAAACCATCCTTGTGATTGGTGGTACCGGCGGGGTGGGATCGATGGTTGTTCAAATCGCGAGAATCGCTGGCGCCAGAGTGATCACGACGGCAGGGAGCGACGAGAAATGCCACATCGCTCGAATGCTCGGTGCGGATGTCGTCATCAACTACAAGCAGGAATCGATTCAGGAGGCGGTCAGGCGAGAGGTCCCCAAGGGGGTGAACGTGTTTTGGGAAACTCGTCGGCAACCCGATTTTGATGCCGCAGTGGAAATGCTTGCGCCCCGAGGTCGGATGGTGATCATGGCAGGACGCGAAGCGCGTCCTGAATTTCCGGTTGGCCCCTTTTATGTCAAGGAATGCTCGCTGCACGGATTCGCGATGTTCAAAGCAACTCACACCGAACTGCGAGCGGCTGCGGAGGATCTCAATCGATGGATGGCCGCCAACAAGTTGACCGCCAATATTTCCAAGACGCTGTCGCTGGACGAAGCCGCCGAATCCCATCGGTTGCAAGAAGCCTCGACGCTGGGCGGCGACGGACAGTTGTCCGGAAAAATCGTATTAAGAGTGTAAGTCGCCTAATCAAGAAAGCCTTCGAGTGCATCGGCGCCTTCGGCCTGCTGCAGCTTTCGTATCGCGCGACGCTCAATTTGACGTACGCGTTCTCGGCTGATCTTGAATACACTGGCGACCTCCGCAAGCGTTCGCGACGAGTAGTCGTCAAAACCGAAACGCATCCGAACGATGAGGCGTTCACGCTCGTCGAGTTTCTTCATCATGCCCTCGAGCCGATGTTGCAGGCTTGATGCGTCGACGCTGGTGCCAACCGGTGTGTCGCATGGCTCGGGAATCATGTCCCGCAAATTCGCAGGGGCTTCGGAGTCGGATGATTGGTCCAAACTGTAGCTTGCGCCTAAAGAGCGTTCGAGTACCGATAAACGCTCATCGCTCAGGCCAGCGGAATCAGCAACTTCTCGGTGAGTGGGGCGATGATTGAGCTGCTGATAGAGTTCGCTGATCGTCCGTTGCAGCTCATTCATTTCGCCGACGACATGGACGGGAATCCGGATCGTACGGCTCTGCTCGGCTACCGCGCGACCAATCGCCTGTCGAATCCACCAGGTCGCGTACGTTGATAACTTGAATCCCTTCTCCGGCTCAAATTTCTCCACCGCACGCATCAATCCCGAATTGCCCTCTTGGATCAGATCCAAAAAGGACAGGCCGCGGCCACGATATTTTTTGGCGATCGAAACCACCAGTCGAAGATTGCCCTCGACAAGTTGTTGCTTCGCATCGGTGTAGGCGGCATGAGAGCGTTGAAGTTGATCCAGACGCTGATCGAGGCCCCGGCAAGAGTGCTGGGTCCGACGCATGATTTGATCGTATTGCTTCGCCTCTTCGGCCGACATCCTCTCTCGCCGGCTGCGGAGTTGGGTCGCGTGCTCGCACATCTGAACGAGGGAGACGAAATGCTGTTCCAACAGCGGAAGGCGCAAACCAAGTTCTTCGATCAGTGCGACGATCGATTCACGACGCCGAAGGTAGCGCCGACGTGCATCACGACGGACACCAATCGACGCGTTGTCGTCTCGGATGGTTTCAAAATCTTGCCGGTTCAACTCCAGCAGCGATTCAAGTGTGCGCAAATTGGGTTCAAGCCGTCCCAGTACTCCTTTTTTCGCTTGCTGATCGGAAACCGAAAAGTTCAGCGTTCGATCCGCTCTGGCGTTGCCGTCGAGAATGTCACGCAAAATCGCTACGGACTCTTCGGCAACAAAACGAACTCGCAACAACTCGGATCGGAAACATGCACGTGCCGCTTCCAGTTCCGTTGCTAACGTTAGCTCTTGTTCGGCGCTGAGCAGCGGAGTGCGGCCCATTTGCTTCAAATAAGTACCGAGCGTGTCGGCCAATTCTTCGCTGGCATGCAAACCGTTTCCATCACGGGTTCGATTGGACGGATCTAGGGTGTCGTGAAAGAATTCGTCGGTATAATGAGAGTTGAGGGAAACCATCTGTTTTCCTTTTTTGTCGTGCCGTAATCGTTCGCCTGTTAACTGCTTGGCTCCGTGCCGATGACGCTGGTCACACCCTGAGGGTCTGGGCGAATCCGCTCACGTGCGTGGCTGGAGCTTCCATCTCGCAGTGATGGCGCACGGCCCCGCGAACGGTACTTCTAAGTACTACGAAGAGAGATCGTGACCTGTTCGTTTCGTCCCTTAGACGCAGGCGGGGGCGAAATCGTGTCAGCGCCGGGGCAAAAAAACACCAAAAGATGCAATCGAGGCAGCACAGCATGCTATGCATCGACGCGAGAAAAAGCAAAAAAACAGCGACCAAGCGGGGGCTGAAATGTTTTTGTCTCAAATTGGTCGGGGCCAATCTTTTGTCGCGAAAACAGAGGAAAACGAAAGCCGAGCGACAACCATCTCGGGCTCGCGGTCATTCCGCTGGACAATTTGTCCACGGGTTGAGGGGCGTCTGATGGAGGGGCGTCTGACGAGTCTCAAACTCGCCAGGTGCTCGTTGGCTGGGCAGCGCCACGTTGACTTTCAAACATCGCAAGTTATGGCCTTTCCGTTCTTACTCGTCCTCAGGCGTTCCGCCGGTACTCGTTCTCGTACTCGATCGTCGAGTTGGTTGCCGGGTTGACGAAACACCGCGTTTTCGCGTCGAATGCCGGCCAAACAGGTCGAAATCCGCGAGCGCCCCAAAGATGACTGTCGAGAAAATTGAACAGAGTATCCCGCACCGTAGTCCCATGCGGCTATTGGACGAGATTGTTTCGCAAACCGACTCGGAAATCATTTGCCGAAAAACGTTCCGCGAAGAGGAGTTTTTTGTCCAAGGGCACTTCCCGGGCCATCCCCTTGTGCCTGGTGTGATCCAGTGCGAATGCTGTTTGCAGGCCGGAGCGATTCTGTTGGCCGGTTCCGCATTAGGCGGCGAGCATGAGCATGCGGTGCCGGTGGCGACTCGAATGGACAACGTCAAATTCAAACGAATGGTCAGGCCCGGTGAAACGGTCGAAGTTCATGCCGTTTTAAAGGACCGAGTCAGCAATGCATTTTTCCTAACCGGCAAGATGACCGTTGGCGGCAAGCTGGCCACTCGCCTCGATTTCGCCTGCTCGATCGCAAATCCCGCCGTCGCCGATTCCAACGTCGCTGATTCAGGTACCGCAGAATGAACGCAGCGAATTCAAGCGAACCGGTCCATGATTTTTTGGGTCTACGCGGGAAGACCATCTTGGTGATGGGCGTGGCCAACAAGAAAAGTGTTGCCTATCGGATCGCACTGGTGCTTCGCCAAGCCGGAGCGGCGGTGATCTACAGTGTGCGGAGTGAAGCGAGAAAGGAAAGCTTAGAAAAACTGCTGAAAGACCAGCCCGTGATCGTGTGTGATGTTGCCGACCAAGCTCAGATTGACTCGCTTGCCCGACACCTTGCAGCGGAGCAGGTTGTGCTTGACGGTTTGGTGCACTCGATCGCGTTCGCAGATTATCCCGAAGGCATTCGACCGTTTCATGAAACGACGCGCCGGCAATTCCTACAAGCGGTTGACATTTCTGCCTACTCCTTGATCAGCGTTTGTAACGCCTTGAAAGACCGTTTTTCGGAGCAGGCTTCGGTGGTCACGATCGGGATCAGCACCACGCGGATGGCAAGTGAGAGTTATGGATTCATGGCGCCCATCAAGGCCGCGCTTGAATCGTCGTTGGCGTTTTTGACAAAATCGTTCAGCCGGTTCAGTGAGGTGCGATTCAATTCCGTGTCCGCTGGATTATTGAAGACGAGTGCGTCGGCGGGAATTCCCGGGTACGTCGATTCGTACCTGTTTGCCGAAAAAGTGATCCCCCGTCGCCGCGCCGTGACGACCGATGAAGTCGCCAACACCGCCGCTTTTCTGCTCAGCTCTCGAAGCAGTGGAATTGCTGCCCAGTCCATTGTGGTGGACGCTGCAATGGCAATAAACTATTTCGATGCTGACGTGGTCCAGGCGGTCACGGCACAAGACATTGACTGAGCATGGACCACCCACCCGAATTGCTGGAAAGATCAAAGATGAGTCAACAAATCTATATCAACGGTGAGTACTTTGGTCGCGATGACGCGAAGGTCAGCGTTTTCGATCACGGCTTGCTGTACGGCGACGGCGTCTTCGAAGGGATGCGAATCTACGGAGGAAAGGTCTTTCGGTTACGTGAGCACCTGAAACGGTTGTGGGACTCTGCTCAAGCGATCGCCTTAACGATTCCAATCTCCATGGACCAAATGATCCTGGATGTTAACGCAACGGTTGCCAAGAACGATTTGGAAAACGGCTACATTCGCCTGGTCGTCACGCGGGGGGCCGGACCGCTAGGACTTGACCCCTTTCGCTGCAGCCACCCGCAAATCATTATCATTGCGGACACGATCAAGTTGTACCCGGAAGAGTTCTATCAGGATGGGCTTGAGTTGGTGACTGCTTCGACGATTCGCAATCACCCGGCCGCCCTCAGTCCGCGGATCAAGTCGTTGAATTACCTCAACAACATCATGGCGAAGATCGAGGGCTTGAAGGCGGGGTGCGTCGAAGCGTTGATGCTGAACCACAAAGGTGAGGTTGCCGAATGCACCGGCGACAATCTGTTCCTTGTCCGAGACGGTGTGCTGATCACGCCCCCGGTGGACGCCGGAATTTTGGAAGGCATCACGCGTGACGTGGTGCTGGAACTTGCCGCACAAGAAAAGATCGAGGTTCGTGAAATCGCGATCACTCGCTACGATGTCTACGTCGCGGATGAATGCTTCTTGACCGGAAGTGCTGCGGAAGTGATTCCTGCGGTCAAGATCGACGATCGCACGATCGGTGATGGAACGCCAGGCCCAATCACTCGAAAGCTGACTGCCGCGTTCCGAAAGCTGGTTGGACAGTAGAGCGGATTGCCGATTAGATTCGGGTCACGTATTGGCCGCTGAGCCGGCGAATCAACGACCGCATTTCCAGCACGCTGATGGTCGCGATCACACGGTATGCGGGCAATTGTGTTTTGGCGATCACCTGGTCGATGGGGGTACTCGTTTGGTCGATCGCATTGAGCACGTCTCGTTCAAGCTCGTTCAGCCGCAATTCCGATCCGCTGCGAATGGTGAGCCCGTCCCCGGATTCCACGGGTTCGAACATCGGACCGAGTTCCTCCAAGACATCGTCGACGGTCTGGACCAAACGAGCCCCGTCGCGAATCAACTGGTTGCACCCGCGTGACGTTCGGCTGGTGACAGGTCCAGGAAGCGCCAGAACATCGCGATTCATTTCACATGCCAATCGAGCGGTGATCAACGCCCCGCTGCGGTCGGGCGCTTCAATCACCAGCGTTGCGACCCCCATCGCGGCGATTAACCGATTTCGCTGTGGGAACATCCCTGCACGAGGCTTGGCATCGGGGCCATACTCGCTGATCACCGCTCCGGACGAAGCGATCGAATCGGCAAGTGTTTTGTGCTCGGGTGGGTAGATTTGTCCAAGCCCACTGCCCAGCACCGCAATCGTGCGTCCTGCTGCGTGGAGCGCTCCCTGATGTGCCGCTGCATCGATCCCTCGTGCCATGCCGCTGATCACCGTGACGCCAGCCTTCGCTAACGCATACCCGAATCGTTCCGCTTGTTTGAGGCCATACACGGATCCGTGGCGTGTGCCGACAATGGAAATCGCTAACGTGTCTTGAGGCACCATCCCGCCCCGAACGAACAGAATCGGTGGCGTGTCGACCATCTGCTCGAGCGAACGAGGAAATCCCGCTTGCCCCTGGCGAACGATGGTAACTTCATTTTCGTGACACCACGTCACAAGCGTCTCGACGTCCACATGGTGTGATGCCGTACGGATCGTGTGGATCAGCTTCGCACCCACACCATGGACCATGGCCAAATCCGATTCACCCGCAGAAAGAACTTGTTCTGCGGTATCGAATCGTTCCAGTAGTGCGGTCAACGTGCGAGGACCAAGCCCTGGAAGCATCGACAAGCGAAGCAACGCCATCGTCGCAGGATCCGGCCCGGTGTCGGTTGAGTCGACTCCGCCGCCCAAGATCCCGCCGCCCGTGGTCCCGTCACCGTCCATTTGATTCTTGTGCCAATTGTTGAGCGAATTGCTTCACGACCGGACGATCGCCCAAGTGTGGGTTGATATGAGGGCGCGCTAGAAGCAGCTTTTCTTGGGCTTGTTCGATCGACAATCCGCGGTACTTCATCAGCCAACACAGTGCAACCGTTGCGCTGCGAGCCCGTCCTGCTTTGCAGTGAATGTAGACCGTTTCGTCCACGTGGGTGTGTTCTTCGACAAATTCAACGGCAAGCTTGACGTTTTCGAGACTCGGGTGGGTGAAATCCGTTGTCGGCATCCAGAACTGCGAGATGCCGAACGCTTCGTAGGCAGCCAAGGGCCCCGGATACTCTTCGCACGTATTGACCACCGCCTTCACTCCTTCGGCAGCAAGTCCCGGAACGTCGCCAGCGAAAGGATAGGCGCCGACGATCACATGCGCATCGATATAGTCCCACCAGCGGCGGACACCCAGGATGCGACCAAGCGTGTAATTCCAAGCCAACGTTGGGTAGAACACCGCCTTCGCATAAAGTTTCTGCGTCCGAGTGGGTTGAACCGCGGGCACGATCTCCGCAATGACGGCAGCAGGGGCCGACGCATTCGTGGGAATCCCATCGTCGATTGCTGGTGCTTGATCGCTAGGTTCTTGACTGGGGTCTTGTTCGCACATTCCCGCTATTCTAGCGGCGAATTCCAGCCTGTGTCATTCCTGCCAATTGGACCAGCTCGCGCACACTCCCACAGCATGCGGTGTAACGAAGTTTCGAACGCAGCGACTCGTCAATCACCCGTCCTCCAACAAACAGCGAAACCTGTTCGCCCAGCGAGCCCGCCAAGCGGTTTTCGGCCACAATGAACCGGGCTGGATCTTCAAGTGCCGAGACGCTCAGCCAAACCAGCTTCGCATTCTGATCATGGGCGGCTTGTCGAAAACTATCCAGTGGCAAATTGCTTCCCAGGTTGATGGCGTTCCAGCCAATTTCTCGCAGCGCCAGCTCGACCATCGCAGTTGGAAGTTGATAGTGATCGTCCTCGGGGGAACCGCCGACGGCCACGGGAGCGTCCGCGGACACGGGACCAATCTCATTGCGCATCTCCATCATCAATCGCTGGCAAATGTCACAGGCTCTCCGCTCTTGATAAATGTCGATTTCTTTGCAATCCCAAGCTTCGCCAAGTCCATGCATGGCGTCGGCGATCAAATCCTCGGCCGCTTCACTACGGGACGCACCCCCGGCGACTCGGGCACGGAGCACCGCCCGGCACGTCTGCTCATCGCCCTCGGCCAAGGCACTACGAAACGAACGCTGCTCTGGATCCTTTGCTCCTGGAATCTCGGTCCGGCGACATTGGCACAACGAAGGCAATCCGATCGCTTCGGGATGAACCAAGGTCTGGCCGGTCTCTCTCAGAAATTGCTGTAATCCATCGAGCGTGATCCGACGGTGACCGCCAATCGTGCGAACGGTCGGAATGACGCCGCGATCACACCATCGCTTGACCGACGATTCGCTGACTTGCATCGAATTGGCGATCTGCTTCGGCGAAAAATGGGGAAGTCGAGCTGCCACGGGCTTTTTTCGTGTCTGGAGAAGGCAAAATGTGAACGAAATGAACGGATTTAAAGACGAATTGCGTCTCAAAATCGAGCGATGTTGCCACGATCGAGGTCTGCAAATGTCTTGAATCGTTTCGCTGAGGACGCCGAATTGTAGTCCAGCGGCTAATCCCGCCAACTCAAGCAACGTAGAAAAACATCGAAAAAATCGGATGTTTTTAGAGAAAACGTGTCGGAGGTTCCAATCGAAAACTTTTTTGCGATGCAGTCGATAATGCAGGTTGCCTTTAACAGGCGGGAGCGGTATAACGACATGAACGACATGGACGATATGGACGTCCAAAACGTTCAAATGCTTGTTTTGATCTAAATGCCTCCCTCGTTTCATCAACACGAAGAGCGATACCGATGACGAAAGCTTCCCTCTCCTCCCGCGTTGCGACTCTCGATTCCCTGACTAGCGAGCCTAAGGGTGACGAGTCCGTGCTCGAAGATTCCAGTGCGTCGACACTGCCCGCTCGGATGCCTTCATGGATGAAGATGGACGAATTGGTTTCCGCAAGTTCCGAAGCCGACTCGCTGGCTCGTGATTATGGATCGCTTTCCAAAGAAGACTTAAAGCGAGCCACCAAGATGCAACTCCGACAGGAGATTGGCTTCATCAGCAACAGCGAGTTTTCGCAGACCGAGATTGGTAGAGAAATTTTTGCGGCGCCGCTCCAATTGGCGCCGCGTCAAAAAGAGGTCGGGGTCCGTACGGCGACTCGCAGCGGGGCAGATCTTCCCATCCACCTCGGGCGACTATGCGAGGCGTCTTTGCTCACGCCCGAGCAGGAGTCCCTGTTGTTTCAGCGAATGAATTTTCTGCTGCACCAAGCTGCGGCTCACCGTCGTCTTCTCAATCCGAGTCGGCCCTCTCGAGCCCGTTTGGCGCTGGTGGATCGTTTGATCGCCATGGCTCACTGGCATCGGGATCGAATTGTCGAGGCGAACTTACGGTTGGTCTTTTCGATCGTTAAGAAATTCGTTAACGCCAACAATCAGTTTGATGAATTGCTGAGTGATGGTATCGTGGCACTGATGCGTGCCGTGGAGAAATTCGACTATGATCGAGGCTTTCGGTTCAGCACCTATGCAACGCAGGTCGTCCGCCGCAATTCTTACCGGACGATTGTGTTTAACCAACAAGAGCGTCAGAAGGTAATCGGTGGACTGCAAGACATGAACTTAGACCTAAGCGACGAAGATCGGGGTTCCTCCATTAGCGAAGGTCGTTGGCACGAACTGCGGTCACGCTTGGCTGCGATGCTTGAGGACCTGGATCGTCGGGAAAAGCTGATCATCCGAGCTCGCTTCTCGCTCGGGTCTCACCGCAAGGTCCATACGCTTCAATCGTTAGCAGATCGTTTGGGGATCAGCAAGGAACGGGTTCGTCAACTCGAGCGCCGCGCGATGGAGAAGCTCCGGTCCATGGCGGGGGATGTCCGGCTCGCTGAGTTGGAGGTTTAGGTTACGACGCTGATGGCTGGCTCTCAACATTACCGCGCGTCGACTCAGCTTGGCGTTTCCAAGCAGCAGGCGTTCGCCTACCACGAACGGCCGGGGGCGTTGCAGCGATTGACGCCTCCTTGGGAGTCGGTATCGGTAGAGAAGGGTAGCGCGGGTTTGGACGTAGGAAGTCGTGTTGTCCTCAAGATGCGATTGCTTGGTGTGCCGCTTCGCTGGGTCGCAGAGCACACGCTTTACGACCCGCCAAACCGGTTTGATGACACTCAGCGATCGGGGCCGTTTGCGAGCTGGAGCCATTCGCACCAATTTGATGCCGACGGTGGGAACGATTCGAAGTCCGTGTTGACCGACTCGATCCATTATCGATTGCCCGGCGGGCAGCTTGGCCGATGGTTTGGCGGTGGTTTCGCGTTGAAGAAAATCGAATCGATGTTCGCGTACCGCCATCGGATCACTCGCGATGACTTGGAATTGTTCAGTGCTTATTCAAGCGAAGCGATGCGGGTTGCCATCTCGGGCAGCCATGGGCTGGTCGGTTCGCAACTGCTTGGCTTGCTGAGTCTGTTCGGGCACGAGACGCAGCGGATCGTGCGAAGTTCGCCGAGTGAGGATCGCATCGCAGCTTGGCAAAGCGATCAACAGGCCAGTCGGCTCAATGGCGTTGATGCGGTCGTTCACCTGGCCGGGGCCTCGATTGCCAGCCGACGGTGGAGCGATGTGGTGAAGCGAGAGATTCGAGAGAGTCGGGTGTTGAAGACTCGCCAACTCTGTGAATCGCTCGCGAGATTGCCCAAGAAACCCCGAGTTTTGGTGTGCGCGTCGGCAACAGGCGTTTACGGCGACCGGCAGGATCAGGTTCTTGATGAGCATTCGGCTCATGGGGAGGGCTTTCTCGCGGACGTCGCCGATCAGTGGGAGCGGGCTTGCCGTCCCGCGGTCGATGCAGGGATTCGAGTCGTCCATGCCCGGTTTGGTCTGATCTTGTCTCGCCAAGGTGGTGCGTTAGCCAAGATGTTGTTGCCGGCGAAGCTAGCCGGTGGATCACTCGGCAGTGGTCATCAATGGTGGAGTTGGATCGCGATGGACGATGTTCTTGGCGGGATCTACCACGCCATCCAGACGGACTCACTCAGCGGCCCTGTTAATTTTGTTTCGCCGACACCGGTTCAGAACCGAGACTTCGCAAAGGTGCTTGGTTCCGTGATGCACCGTCCGGCGTTGCTTCCCGCTCCGGCATTCGGGCTTCGTATCGCCCTCGGCGAAATGGCGGACGCCTTGTTGCTGGCCAGCACTCGGGTGGTTCCCGTCAAATTGCAGCAATCGGGCTACCGGTTTCGCTTTAACGATCTTGCGGAGACCCTTCGCTATTCATTGGGCAAAGATCGCTTGAAGAGTTCGCCAGCCTAGTGGACCGTCAAGGTTAAAACTGCGAGTTGGGACGTAGTGGACTTCGCCAGAAGTCCCTCAGAACATTTGAGTGACGGATTACTGGCGAAATCCACTACCGTAAAATCTACTGCTGACGGTCCACTAGTTCGACTCGGGATCGGCCAGTGCCTTCAATCGTTCCAGTTGAAGATGATCGTAGGTCAGTCCTACGTGCCCGACGGCTCTGGCGATCTCGGCAAGCGACGAGTAACCGAGCTTTCGCCCAATTTCCGTCTTGTGTCGTTCAACGGTTCTCGGGCTGCGGTGAAGCATTCTGGCAACCTCCGGAACGCTGTTGCCATGCCCCAACAGGATGAAAATTTCGAGCTCTCGCTTGCTCAGTGAGGACAAGCAGCCGAGGTCAATGTACTGGCTCGACACCGTGTTAATTTCGCTGGAGTCTTCTTGTCCATCGCGTCTGGAGATAAACAAAGCGTAATGCACCGCGGCGGTCCCTTCTGGGGGATGTTCCGAATCGACTTCCGTGGCCGGTTCGTCGCCAGCGGCTTGTGGCTGCTCTACGGTGCCCCGGAACTTCTGAACCATCGATTCGCCAACCGGGTAGATGGTCGAGACAATTTGTTGGCCTTGATAGATATGCCTTGCTCGAAGCGGTCGGCCTTCTTCCAAGACTTGTTTGATCCATTCCATCCGCTCGCGGGCGAAATCGGGGTGGAAGATGTCGCCCAAATTCCGTGGCGCTGATTGAGTTTGTGGGTCACGACTGGGAACCCCAAAGAGTGCCAGAATCGCGCCGTTGGAATAAAGGATGTTTCCCTCTTTTGAAATGATGGCCAAACCGATTCCGGGTTCTACCCGAAAGATATCGGCCCAATCAATCGAATCAAATAGGTTTACCATAGGACTTCATTCGCTTTGGTTCTGAAATGTGGTGCCAAGCCCCACGTTGTGGCTTGGTCGGGGAGCGACAACCAAACCGATCGAACGACGGCGTTGCTGCTGGGCTTGAGCTGGTCAAGAGTCTGGTTACTGCCTTTCGTCCATCGTATGCTGCGGCTACCAAACCAAAAAGGCTCGACGTTCCCGCCGAGCCTTTGATGTGATACATCTGATCACTCGTTCTAGTCCGCAATTTTGGCGACAAGATCGAGCACTTTGCAAGAGTAACCCCATTCGTTGTCGTACCAAGAAACCACTTTGACAAACGTTTTGTCAAGCTGAATTCCCGCGTTCGAATCGAACACCGACGTACGAGACTCGCCACGGAAGTCGGTCGAAACGACGCTCTCGTCGGTGTAGCCAAGAATGCCCTTCATCTTGCCTTCCGAAGCGGCCTTCATCGCTTTACAAATGTCTTCATAGCTCGCTTCTTTTTCCAATTCTGCGGTCAAGTCGACCACGGAAACGTCCGAAGTCGGTACGCGGAAAGCCATCCCGGTCAGCTTGCCGTTGAGTTCAGGAATGACCTTGCCGACGGCCTTCGCTGCGCCGGTGCTCGAGGGAATAATGTTCTCCAGGATACCGCGTCCGCCACGCCAATCCTTTTTCGAAGGTCCGTCGACGGTCTTCTGTGTCGCGGTGGCCGCGTGCACCGTGGTCATCAAACCACGCTTGATGCCAAAGTTGTCGTTGAGCACTTTCGCGAGGGGGGCAAGACAGTTGGTCGTGCAGGACGCGTTGGAGACGAACTTTTGTCCAGCATAGCTTTCGCAGTTGACGCCCATCACGAACATCGGAGTGTCATCTTTCGGAGGCGCAGACATCACGACTTTCTTAGCACCTGCATCAAGGTGACCTTTGGCCGAGTCCTGTGTCAGGAAGAAGCCGGTCGATTCGACAACGATGTCGGCTCCGACGTCGCCCCATGCCAACTTAGCAGGGTCGGTCTCTGCTGTGATGCGGATTTCTTTGCCATTGACGACCAAGTTTCCGCCCTTCGTCGAGACGTCGCCCTTGAAGCGGCCGTGGACGCTGTCGTACTTCAGCATGTAAGCTTGGTAATCGACGTCCAACAAGTCGTTGATTGCTACCACCTCGATGTCGTCACGAAGGACCGACGATCGAAAAACCATACGTCCGATTCGACCGAAACCATTAATTGCAACTCGTATAGCCATTGTTCCTCTTTCTCCTCACGGTGATTGTAGGCCGGCCATGTCGCAGATCCGGCGTCCGAATAAAACTGACTGATCAAAGAACCCAACCCTTGTTGCGATTCAATTCGCGGATTATAGAAACGCAGGCCCCAATTGAACCAGCCCCCGAAGTCAGCTTCGCCGCCTGAATGGCGTCGACCGGTCGGTGTTTCCTCTGGAACGTGGGATTACGTCAATGAGCGGACGATCGCCGACCATTACGACGCGTTTGTGGCAGATACTCCCCTCTGCCGGCTGGATCAACAAATCGTCGCAGCCGAATTTCCGACTCGGAAATCGGGTCAGAATGCGTCGATTATCGATCTCGGATGCGGCAGCGGCCGGACGGCGCTCCCCTTGGCCGCACGTGGCTACACCGTCATCGGTGTCGATCTTAGCCACCGCATGCTGGAAATCCTTGTCACCAAGGCTCAGCAGCAGAGCCTGATCGACCGAATCCATCCGGTGCGGGCCAACCTGGTCCAAATCGACGGTTTCGCTGATCAATCCATTGATCATGCGGTTTGTATGTTCAGCACGCTGGGGATGATTCAAGGAGGATCAAACCGCCGTGAAATGCTCCGCAGTCTCCGACGCATTGTCCGCCCGGGCGGAAAGTTCGTGCTGCATGTCCACAACCGCTGGGCGGCGCTGTATGAACCCGGGGGAATCCGAGCGATGGTCGCAAGCCGAGCACGATTATGGTTCAACTCAGACCATGAGTTTGGAGACAGCGTCTACGCCTATCGTGGTCTCGACAAGATGTTCATGCACCGCTTCAGTCGAAAGGAACTGGCGGCTGATCTGCGGGCAACCGGTTGGCAGGTGAGGGAGCTGCTTCGTGTTGCCACCGATGGTTCCGCGATCGTCAACCGTCGGTTTGGGAAAGTGGGTGGTTTTATCGTGATCGCCCAATGACACCGATCATGAGGGTGCAGCCACTTGCATCATGAGCGCGCACAAGTACGCCGCATAGGTGCCCAAGGCATATCCAACGACTGCCAACAAGACACCCACCGGCGCGAGTGACGGATGGAAAGCGGCCGCAACAACCGGTGCACTCGCCGCACCGCCAATGTTCGCTTTGCTGCCAACCGCCAAGAAGAAGTAAGGTGCGCGAATCCACCATGCAACGACAAACAGCAAACCGACGTGAAGCAGCATCCATACCGCGCCGACGGCAAATAGTTCTGGCCTTGTGAAGATGGCAGCGATATCCATTTGCAATCCAATCGTCGCCACCAGGAAATAGATAAACACCGATCCGATTCGGGAGGCTCCGGCGCCTTCGAGGTTCCGCACCCGCGTGAATGACAAAAGCACGCCGCCGGTCGTTGCCAAAAGGATCAACCAAAAGAAGCTGGAGTCCAAGCTGAAACGGTCCAGCGTCGGTGCGTTGGCTGTGACCCATCCGGCGATCGAATCGGCGAGCAGATGGCTGATCGCCGTCACTCCGAAGGCGAACGCGAGGATCCGGAACAGGTCAACAGTCGTCGTCACCCGCAGGGTCGAACGCGAAAATGCTTCCATCTTCTCGGTCAAACGATCGACCGCCGATGCATCGGCTTTCAGCATCCGGTCGATCCACTTTGATTTGCCGATTCCGAGCAACAAGAAGGCCATCCAAACTTCGGCGACGATCACATCCACCGCCACCATCACGCTAAACAATTCATCGGAAGGCTTGAAGATCTCCTTCATCGCAACTTGATTCGCACCCCCTCCGATCCAGCTGCCGGCAACGGTCGAAAGACCTCGCCAAACCGCCGAAGCATCGCTGCCTCCCACCCACTCTGGTGCAAACGTTCCGACGATCAGAATGGCCATTGGCCCTCCCAAGACGACTCCGATCGTACCGGTCAGAAACATGACAATCGCCTTGGGACCAAGCTTTACGATTTCACGTAAATCGATACTGAGCGTCAACAGCACCAAACTGGCGGGCAACAGAAATCGAGTGGCGACAAAGTAGAGTTGGGAGTTTGCCGGGTCGACGATGCCAGAGAGCGTTAAGAGTGATGGCAAGAAGTAGCACAATAGCAGCATCGGAAAGACCGAGTAGAACGATCTCCAAAACCGAGACTCATGGTGGCTCGTCCAAAACACGAACCCCAAGATCCCCATCAACATCCCGAGGATGACCGCATCATTTTCAATCATGAGTATCTTAGAACAGGACTGGCTTTCCAAGCTGGCGGCGTATTGGGACGATTTGACCAGCATGCATCAGGGGGTGGGATCCGATCAGGACAAACATGTCACCAACGGTCGGGCACCACGTGCGAAACGCTTCGGGCGAAGCGGCCGATAACTCTTCGTCGGTTGCACGGTCCAATACCGCAAGTGTTTGTTCGCGAACCGTTTCCATTAACGACATGTATTCCTGTTTCGTTAAGAACGCGGCTGGATCGTCGGACTCGGCGGTTTCTTTGCTGTGGGCTTCGGCAAAACCTTGGGGTAGCTCAACCGCATCCTTCGGGAAAACGGTTGACAGCAGGGAAACCTCGGAAGCAATCAGATGGCCCGTTTGCCAAGCCATATGATTGCAGCCCGGACCAGGGCGACACATCAACTCCGCATCTTCGAAATCACTGAGGTAGCTCTTGTAGACAAGGTTGCTCAAATTCATCGCGGAACGAATCGCGTCTTTGGCTTGCATCGGGTATCTCGCTGAAAAGAAGAGAAGAGAAGAGAAGAGTAGGGATCGGGAGCTTCAAATCGTAGCGGTATTGTCGGTCAATCACCAGCAGCAGTGGGCGAACGCCGCCAATTTCCAGCTGCCTACCCTAGAGCATTTCGGCAGTGGACGCGCCATCCGAGAACCGTTTCCTTGATCAAAACGCTCTGTACCGAATGGTTTGGGCAATCGAAAAATTTGATGGGTGTGAGGAATTCGGTTGATTCCAAAAAACCATGGGGCCCCGTGAATCGTCTTACTTAGTGTGCTGCCAAGAAACTGACCCAAGGGCTTGCGAGATGATCTACCAAATCCTAACCGAACTGATTGTTGCGATCCATTTTGCTTACGTCACGTTTGTGGTTCTTGCCGTGCCGGTGACGATCTTGGGCGGATGGCGGAATTGGGAATGGGTGCGAAACCGATGGTTCCGTTGTCTCCACGTATCGATGATCTTGGTTGTCGTGTTGGAGGCCTGGGCCGGCATCACCTGCCCGTTGACGACTTGGGAGCAACAAATGCGTCTCGCGGCGGGCGGCCCCGCTTTGCAGGGCGATTTCATCGCCAACTGGCTGCACGATGCGATGTTTTTTGATGCGCAGCCTTGGGTCTTTACGCTGTTTTACTCGCTATTTGCCTCGCTCGTCATCGCCATGTGGGTCTGGATTCCACCTCGTTTCGATACACAAGGGGCCAGTGCGACGGGGAGATGAGCCGTCGGCTCAAAAACAGGGCGGAACTGATCGTTTTTCACGCTAACGCCCTGCCGCTCACAAAGTGGCGCCTTCCCATCGATCCGATGGAGTATCCCCTGAGAATGGCTTGCCTACTTTGCCTTTTCAGCAATCGGATTCCTGTTCGTTGTGGGGGAATCGTCACAGCGCAGGTCGCCGAGCGCGTATTGGATGCCGTCGAGCAGGAAGCGAAGCATGGCGGTCGTTTCATAACTTTCCGGCTGATGCGAGGGGCCGCAGTAAAACACACGCCCTTTGCCATGCCTCTTGACCCAAGCCACATAGCGAACATCGCTCACCACCGATGGATTACTTCGGGTCTTTTCATCCAGTTTGGAAACATCCATTTCCAATAACGGACGAAAGTTCTTTTGTTTGTAGGCGTTCTTGAACAGGTACGGTTCGTCCTCGTGGAGGAAGCCCTTCCCTTCAAAGGCTGCAACCAAGGGATGAGAAGGTTCCACCAGATCCAACGTCACTCCTTGGCGTTTCGGGTGAAAGTCAAAGCTGCCACCCAGCATGTCGCTGACTGCGGTCGAGTTGTTTTGAAAGGCGATGGAACCGTGAATCGCCACCAAGCCCGTCCCCTTCTCGACACATTTCAACAGGTTCGCTTCCAACTCGCGGGCCCGATCGGGGTCGTTGAGCACGTCGACGAACAGATCCCGTCCTGGCCCCGTTGGGCAAACGTTGTTGAGGACAATCGCATCAAAACCTTCTAGACGTTCCTCGGTAAACACTTCAACATCGTCACTCGATGTCACTTCGAAGGCACCGGTCTTGATCCCTAAAATCTTAATGATTGCGGAAACATGAGGTGCGACCTGATGCTTGTAGCCGGTTGACAGTGAGAACACGAGAACTTTGCGGGGACCCTCGGGTTGCGCCGTTGGCTTTTTGGGGGCAAGCGATTCAATCTTCCGCTGCCACTGCTGATCCGGAGGGCGAATCTCTCCACGGACTTGCGGGGCAACCGTGTAGTCCGCTGCCATGACGCTCGAGACCACGGCCAGAATGAAGGTAGCTAAAAGGGTTCGTTTCATTGTTTCTCTCGTAGTGCGGTGCGACCGCAAGCGAAGCGAGCTACCGCTCGAATTCCGTTAGCCCGTTCCCGTTGGTCGCTAGGATGGTGTTGCAATAACACGAATTTCGCTGATAACTGATGTAGGGATTTTCTTGATCGTTTTAAGAGGTCTTGCCAAATCGCGATCGCTAGCGTTGTCGGACAACGGCAACCATATTGCCGGCGATTGGCGGCACAAGCTTCAATCGGCTTGACGCTGCCGATTCGATCGTCGGATCGTATTGTTTGCCATCCCGATCGATTCCGATCCAACGAATTTCTACGCTCGTTGATTCGGTTTGGGTGTCAAGTTGTACCGATCGGTCCTCGTCGGATGCAGGGAAGTAGACGACCGCGATGCTGCGATCGGCGTTGGTGGCAAGGTAGGCTTCGTTCTCCGATCGGTCGGTCAGCAACTCGTTTGCCGGATCGACGCTCCAAAACGGCACGAGTGATTCGACCGCTCGGGCTGCTTGGATACATGCAACCGCTTTGTCGTTGATTCCGAGACCAGAATCAGGTCGGTGAAAACGAATCGATGCCGCACCGGCAAGCAAATGCCTCCAAAACCGTTCAATCGCGTCTTGATCGGTATGCTTGAACTTGTTGCCGTCCGCTCCGTACGTTTTCGTGGTGTTCATCGGACGTGGTTTGCTTGTCAGGTAGTTTCGCACGAATAGGAAATTATCCCAGTGCTTTTGTCCTTTGTTGTGGTTGTTCTGCGAGACATCGACGTAAGCATACAGGTCGCTGCGGTCAAACGTTTGTCGATGTCGCTTGGCCGTCAAATCCCAATCGTCCCACATTTCGGTGACCATGATTTGTTTGCCCTCTGCGGAAGCACGGCGGTGCATGAACTCGGCCCAGTACTCTGCCCAGGCGGCTTCCCCGTTGGTTTCGTTGTCAATGCAGTAAAGGACATGTTCGTAGGGCAACGCGTGATCGAGCATCTTGTTCACGAACGCCTGTTGAACGGCGAGCACGACCTTGTTGTTGCGTTGTTTTGGCGTCGTGAAAAAGAACGGTTGCTTGTTTTGGCCCGGATGATCCGGATAGCGTTTCTCGAAACCACTTTCTTCGAAGCTGTAATTGACGTTGTTGGCAGGGTTGTAGGGGTGGTCTTGCCAATGCGAAGAGCCGCGAGAGTTTTTTCCTGAATCCGTGTAGTCGAAGCGGTCCCATACTTCGATCTGGACAAAGATGCTGCGACGCTTTGTTTCAGCGAGCATCCGCTCGAACCGTTCCCAGTACTCGTCGTTCCACTGAGTCAGGTCGTACATGCCGTTCGCGAGCTTTCGAAACGGATAGAGTTCAAAGCCTTTGTCGCTGCGGTCACTCATCGTATTGCGAATCAGATTGCCACCGGCAGCCGCGATCCGATCAAGTTGCTTGACCAACGTCTGCTCGGGCCATTGAAACAAACTGTCATCGTCGCTGCCGCCAAGCAGCATGACCGGTTGGCCATGCTGTGACCAATGCCATGGGTTTTCATCCCAAGGCTCAATCGCTTGCGTCGTCGCGACGGTGCTCAGGGTGGCTGAAAACAAGAGGGCGAGTAACGCAGATCGAACGGTGGGGAGCGTCATGGGGAGGTGCCTGCTTCAAGCGGAGGAATCTCGGTTGAGGTGCGTGTCCCTTCAACCGATCGCCCCAATCATAGCCAGGAAACCGCGAAGCATCGAGAGCCCGGGGCACTAGGGCGAGAGGATCTCGTTGCCTTGTTGCATGCCCTCAACTTGACGGGTGTAGATTTCCGGCAGCGCCGTCGGATAACGCTGGTTGGTCCCGATGTTCGATTGCGGCGCGAAATCTTCACCACGGGTGGCGGATCCGAGCGGCGTGGTCAACGAATCGTTGATCGTTTTCAGGTAGGCTTGCAACTTCCAAGCCGGAATGATCGTCACGCCAAGCTCGCGGGCACGCGCTTTGATCGCTCCAATCGCCTTCAATTTGTCCGCATCGATCTCGTCGCCGGTTTCGCTTTCCGCTTGATCATCGAGCACCAAGAATCGAACACTCGCGTCCAATTTTCCTTTGACATCGCCGTTGGCAGCCACCTCGGCGACCACTTCGGCGCCGGCGGCTTGGATCATGCCTTTGATCGATTCGGTATCCGGGCGTTTGTCATTATCGATGTCGATATCGCCAGCGATCGCAATTTTAACTTTGCGGCCTGGAGCCCAGAAGGGTGAATAGATCTGGTCCCCGGGGATGATCGGGTATTCGATCGCCGGGCGAGCGACCACGCGGGCTTCCGCTAAGTGGTCATCCAAAATTCGCGTCACTTGAATGGTGGCTTTGACTTTGGCATCTTTCAGCCGGGTTTCGTCCCCTGCGATCACACCAAAGGTGACGTTCGGTCGCAGCTGATCAGCGGATCCAAGGTTGATCGTTACCAGATCGTTCCGCACAAAACGGATGCGACCCTGAGTGCTTTCGAATTGAGGGCTCTGCATCTTGTTGAGTTCGAGCTTCTGGTTATCGATCGTGTTTTGTAGCAAGTCCTTCTTTCGCGACAGCTTCGTGATCTCGTCGGTCTTTGTCTTGCGATAAGCGTTGTATTCTTGGTCCATACGAGTCAGGCTATCGCGCGTGTCTTCTTTTTCCTTGTTGATTCGTTCGCGGTCTTCCGTGAACAACTGGTTTTCCGCATCAAGCTTTTTCTGCAAATCGGCTGCTTTTTGCTCGGCAACCGCTTGGGCCTTGCGGGCATTGTCCACGTCGCTTTCGGCTTGAGCCCGGATCCGTTGAACGCTTTCGGTTGCTTCACGAAATTGGTCATTCCGCGAACGAATCGCGTTCATCAAAAACTCAGGCAGTTTCGCGTAGCTTCGTTCTTCGTAATCGGCGCTAAATAGCGACATGTTCTGGACATACTGCTGCTCGATCGCTTCCATTTCGGGGTCGCCGCTGGCACTTTCGGCAAGTAGGGCGAATTCTTCGTCGGTGACTCCACCACTCATCATCGCCTTCATCAAACTGACCTGGTCCTCTTTGGTCCTCAATTGAGATTGAGCCGAGGACAGGCTTTCTTTTGCCAAGCTGACATCCTGGGATTGCCGGTCAACGGTCATCCAAAGGAATGCGTTCAAGGCAAGAGAAAGGACCAAAAAAATCAAACTGGCAATTAAACTGCCGCGGATGACCGAATCGTCGCGTGCAACCATGGGTTTTCGATCAGGAAATAAGAGGAACGAAGGAAAAGCCGGGGAACGCCCCAATGCAGGGCTGACCAGAGTCAATTCACCCAGCATATTTACCGCTTGGCCCAATTCTACTGTTCAACGCGTCAATTCGTGAGCAAAGATGCGGGTTTTGAGCACTTTTGCCTATTCTACGCATCTTGAGGGCAATCCGCTTGCCTTGATGGACCAAAAAAGAGGTCCCTTCCGACACGGCATGGTTCCACCGGCCAAACTCGATTGTACGCAGGTGGCCGTTTTGTCGGAACTTTTCGGCCTCGTCGAGGTTACTATACTGTAGTCTCGATTTTGGCCACCCGCTTCCTTCCCTTTCCCGTCAAGATTTGCAATGCAGCCCATTTGCCCCTCGCTATCGCAGCGCCGCAGCCGCAACGTTTCTTTCTCGCCGAGTCCACGGATCCGATCACGGCGCCATCGCAATTTGTGGCGTCGAAGCGTCGGTTTTACCCTACTCGAACTGCTCTTGGTGCTGTCGATCTTGGTCGTGATTGGCGGGATTGTGATGGTGAACATCGGCGGGGCGTCAAAGGAAGCGAACGTGAATGCGACCAAAACCCAGCTCAATTCACTCAAAAACAGTATTCAGATGTACCAAATTCGGATGAACTCGCTCCCCGAAACGCTCGAAGCGTTGCGTGACGGGCCGAGTGATTCCGCAAAGAAGGACAAATGGATCGCTCCGATCATCAACGAAGTTCCCAACGATGCTTGGGAGAACCCACTCGTCTATTCGGTCAACGGCAACACCTACGAGATCCGCAGCGGCGGCATTGATGGCCAGGTCAACACGGATGATGACATCGTCGTTGAAGGGTCTTGATCGCGAAATCTACCTTGTCTCGTCGCACAGCCTTCACGTTGCTTGAACTTCTGCTCACGCTCGCCATTCTTGCGGCGATTGCGTCGGTGGCGATTCCCCACATCGGTACGGTGCTCGGCGATCGTGGCTTGGTTCGTGCCGCGGAGCAGCTTCGAGTCGAAATGACCCGATTGCGAGTCGATTCGATGCGCGAGGGGCGCGTGATGATGGTCCAAGGCGAAGTGGGCGGTGCAACGCTGACAGCCAAACCCTATGCTTCGGCATCCGACGCCATTGAATCAGTCGCGGGTTCGAATTCGCAGGCTGGATTGCTGATGGGGGCCGACCAGTCGACCGTGGTGGCGATGCCTTTGGAAATTGAAGCAGACAAGACGATTGAATTGCCCGAGGATGTTACGATCGAATCGATTGCAGTCCTTACCTCGACGCGGTCCATCGGCATGGAGCAGCAAGCACTGGCCTCGCCAGATGCCGATGCCGCTAATATGACCCTGAACCCCATTTTGTTTTATCCTGACGGGACGACCAGCACGGCCGCCATCACGTTGCTGCATCCCAGCGCGGGGCGGATCGTCGTTCGCGTGCGAGGCATTACCGGTGATGTGACGGTCACCGAGGTGACGGCACCATGAGGGATTGGTTATTGGCCGTTGTCGGTAGAGCCGTTTTCCGCAGGAAACGGGATTGTCGCGTGGGCGCTCGCTGCAAACGAGGCTTTTCTCTGCTGGAAATTCTGCTCGCGTTGGCCATTTTGGGGGGATCGCTAGCGGTACTGAGTACGATTTCGGATACCGGGATTGATGCCGCGATGGAGTCGCGTGATTTGGCAGTGGCTCGGATTTTGTGTCAAACCAAACTCAGCGAGATGCTGTTGCAGGACGTGTCGCCACAGAGCGTTCCCAGTACGCCGATCGCATCGACCGATTCCGGATCCCTCACACCCTTCGCCTACTCGGTCGAGGTCCTGCCGGCGCCAATGGATGGGTTGTTGGTGGTCCGTGTGACCGTGGAAGCAAACCCATCGGAGAGTGGGGCAGCCTCGGTGACCTATGCGTTAACACGGTGGATGATCGATCCGGCTTTAGGACTTGAAGAGGCCGAGGCTGCCGAGAAGGCTGCTGCGGAAGAGGCAGCGGCAGCGGCCGAGGCAGACACGAGCGAAGGAGGCGGGATATGATCCGCCGCGATGCGTTTACGCTGATTGAAGTGCTGTTGACGTTATCGTTGTCGGTCGTGTTGATCATTTTGGTGGGTGGGGCAATCCAGTTCTACGCTCGCACGTTAACGGTCCAAGACATGGACATTCGGCAAGTCCAATTGGCGGCTGCGGTGATGCAGATGATCGAAGACGATTTGCGGGCCGCGGTGCATCCAAAACCGATTGATACGGCGGCACTCGAAACCTTGCTCGCATCGACTGCGACTCAAGAAGTCGGCGGAGCTGAGCCGGGGGGGGCGTCCTCCGAGGAAGATCTGTCGGCTGCGGGAATCGATACAGGTTTTGAGGAAGAAGAAGAGGTCACGCCGGTTGCCGATGCGGGGCTGACCGATTTGCAGTCAGGCGCATCGGTGCTGCAGACGCCGGGTTTGATCGGCAACCAGTATCAAATCCAAGTCGACTTAAGTCGATTGCCACGGCTCGAAGAATACACGGTGATGATGGATGCCACCGTCGGGAACCTCCAAGACGTCCCCAGCGATCTCAAAACGGTCACCTACTTTGTGCAGCAGGCTGGCACCATCGCAGGTGTGATCGATCCGCTCGATAACATGAGCAACGATCCGACCGCCGCGCCAACCGAATCGACCGGTGGTGGTTTGGTCCGTCGTTCCCTCGACCGCTTCGCCACGTTGGAAGCGATCAACAGTGGTTCGATGTCAATGTTGAATCAAACCGGTGAGCTGTTGGCACCCGAGATTACATCGATTGAGTTTGCCTACTGGGACGGAATGATGTGGTTGATCGAGTGGAACAGCGATGAATACGGTGAATTGCCGATGGCGGTGCAGGTGCAAATGACGATGATCGATCCGACCGCAGCACTGACCGACACGAGCGATTTGTCGAGCGTCGATACGACGCGTGTTTTTACTCACATTGTTCGGCTGCCGATGGCTCGACCGATCGAAGAGAGCGAAGAAGATTTGACGGGGGTGGGGCTATGAGCGTAGCACGAAAACGGGGCGGCTTCTTTCTTGTGCTCGTCTTGGTTGTGATCGCGATCGCTACGATGGCGGTTTATTCGTTCACTGAACTGATGATTGCCTATGACGATGCCGCCTACTTGGCCGGCGACCGAGTCCAAGCACGCGTCAATGTGGAATCCGGTATCGACTCCATCCGGTTGATGCTGTCGCAGCCGCCCGCGATGCGGCTCGATTATGGCGGTGTTTACAACAACCCTTCCATGTTTCAAGCGATCAACGTCTCGCTAGGGGCCGACAACGTCAGCCCCTCGAACTTTTCGGTGATCGCGCCTGGGTTGACGGAAACGGGGATGTACGGTGGCATTCGGTTCGGGTTGCAAAACGAATCGGCACGGCTGAACATCAACACGTTGATCGTGCTCGAGCAGAACTCGGATTTGCTGATGCCCGCGCTGGCGCTGACTGGCGCCGACGAGGACACGCTTTCCAGTGACGAGTTGGACACCGACAATATCGCCGTTTCGTTGTTGATGGCACTGCCGGGGATGACCGAAGATGTTGCGGATGCCATTTTGGATTGGCTTGACGAGGACGAAGACGTTCGGCCGTACGGCGCCGAAGCGGAATACTACACGACGTTGACAACGCCCTATTCGCCCAGCAACGGATCGCTGCAAAGTGTCGAGGAATTGTTGCTGGTTCGGGGTGTGACACCGACGCTTCTGTTTGGCGCCGATTCGAATCGAAACGGGGTGCTTGACGCGGATGAGCAACAGCGGTTTGGGGTCGGCGTGGAAACGCCCGGCGCACTCGGGTGGGCGTCGTATTTGACGGTGTACGGTGCCGAAGGGAACAAGACGCGTGACGGGTTGCCACGCGTCAATGTGAGCCAGGAAGACATGGAGACGCTTTACGATGAGTTGTTGGATGCAATTGGCGACGAATCCTACGCCAGTTTCATCGTGGCTTACCGTATCGCTGGCAAGTCCATGGTCGAAGCGATGGCCGATGCGGCCGGGGGGGATGGCGAGGATTCCGGATCGCCGCAACCGTGGTCGGTGGACGTGATGGACCAAATCGATCTCAGCGGTGGCGCTGGAAATCCGATCAACCAAGTTTTGGACGTTGTCGGTGCAACCGTGACGATCGGCAATGGTGACAATGCGCAAACCTTCGCCTCGCCCTTCTTCGAAGACCCGATTTCGATGGCAATTTACTTGCCGATTTTGATGGACGTGATTGCAACCCAAGACGTGGAAGCCTTGCCCGGACGAATCAATTTAAATGAATGCCCTGCTGAGCTGCTTTACGGGATTCCGACGTTGGAAGAAGAGACGGTTCAGGCGATCTTGGAAGCTCGCCAGACCGATTCCGACGATCCCAACCGCGAGTTTGCAACCTGGCCATTGGTTGAAGGGATTCTGACGATCGACCAAATGCGGATGCTAATCCCCCTGCTGACCGGTGGTGGGGATGTCTATCGGGCCCAATTGATCGGATATTTCGAAGAATCCGGGATATCGAGCCGCAGCGAAGTTATTATTGATGCTACGACCGTGAATCCGAAGGTGGTTTCATGGAAAGACCTCAGCCATCTCGGCCGCGGTTTCGAACTGACGGTACTGGGGCAACGTGCGATGCTTGATGACAACTTTTGAAATTGAAACAACATGCCAAAGAAACTAGCAATCGACTGGGATGAAGCGGAACTGCGAATCGTTGTGGGGAACTGCAGTGGGACACAGGTCACCGTAACCCACGCGGCCGTCCTGCCGCTTGAATCGACGGACGTCTTCAAGACGCTTCGTACGTTCGTCTCGGAACAGGGTCTTGAAAAGAACGAAGCGTTGGTTGCGATCGGGCGTGGTAAGGCCGAACTGCGCGAATTGCAGTTGCCGCCCGTTCCGGACGAGGAATTGCCCGATATTGTCCGCTTCCAAGCCATTCGCAATTTTGCCTCCGCTGGCGACAGTGCGTCGATCGATTACTTGATCACTTCTCGTAGTGAACAAGGAGTCAAAGCGATTGCCGCTGCGGTGGCTCCGGACAAGCTCGCAGAGATCAAGGAGGTCTGCAGCGACGCGGAATTGCAGGTTAAGCGAATTGCACTGCGGCCACTTGCCGCTGCCGCCTTGTTTCTGAGTCGTGCGAAGCGAAACGTGGGCGAGGGCGACACGGTCTTGGTGGATCTATTGAATGACGATGCCGAAATCATCGTCGTGCGAGACGGCAACGTGATTTTTGTGCGGACGGTTCGTATCGCCGCAAGTGAAACCGCGCGACCGCGGGCGCTGGTCGGTGAGCTCCGACGCAGTTTAATGGCCTGCGGCGCGAGCGGGACGCCGAAACAAGTCGTGCTGTGGGGACGTGAGTCGGTTCACAAGCGAGAGGTGGATCAGTTGGCCGAAGCGACCGGGGCGCCGGTGGAAATGGTCAATCCGTTCGATTTGGTCGATGTGGATCGCAAAACCGCAGATCGGCTGCCTGAACACGTCGGTCGGTTAGCACCGTTGGTCGGATTGTTGGCATGCGACGAAGTCTGCCCCGAACGGCTGATTGATTTTTTGAATCCACGACAACGGCTCGAAGAGAAACCCAGTCGTTGGCGAACCGCAGCCATCATTGGGATCCCCGTCGCAGCCGCGCTGTTGATGGGCTACCTCGGCTATCGTCAGCTCCGCAGCCTTGACAGCGAGATCGAGCAGCTCAGTCAAGCGAACGCAGGGATGAAAGAACAGGTCGATGCAGCGATCCGGAGCGTCGCTCGTACCGAAAAGGTCGATGAATTCTTAGATGCGGATGCAAATTGGTTGGACGAGTTACAAAAGATCGCGGCCAAGCTGCCTCCGTCCCATGAAGTGATGCTGAAATCGGTCGTTGCATCGAGTGACTTACGCACCGGGGTTAGTACCGTGACGTTGACAGGATCGGCGAGCGACCAGAGCGTGATCGAAAAACTCGAAGAAGCGATCCGAGACGACGATCATAGCGTTGTCGGTGAAGGGGCTAGCGAGCAGGAGGGGCGAAATGCCTATCGGTGGGTCTTTACCGAAAAGATCTCGATGCCACCCGATTATGCTCACCGCTTGCGGTACGAGGGGATTCAAGCGGCGAACGAAAAGCAGGAGCTGCCGAGCACAGAGGATCCGAATCCAGCGGAAGAGGCTGCCGAAACGGCACCGGCCGAGTCGATCGATTCCGTAATGCCGTCACCAGAGGTTTCATCGGAGCCGCCAACCGAAGCGGCCTCCGAGCCCCTCATGGAGCCAGCAACCGATCCAGCAACCGATCCAGCAACCGAGGCATCCTCCGAGACGCCATCCGAGACCGAGTCGGAATCGGTTTCCGAGGAGGTGCAAGCATGACTCAGCGAGAACGAATCTTATCGATCGCCGTTGGCGGGTTGTTTGTGTTGGTCGCGTTGCAGTGGGGGTTCACGAAGTACCGCACGGCGGTGCGTACGCGTTCGAACCGGATTGAGACCTTGCGCAATGAGCAGCTTCAAATCGAAGAACGGCTGCTGCAAGGTGCCTATGCGGACCGGCAAATGGGTGAATACCTGTCGCGTTCGTTGCCGGGAAACCCTGAACGAGCTCGCAGCGATTACCAGAGCTGGTTACTCGACATGTTGCATCAGAGCGAGTTGAGTGACCCGAGAGTCAATCCGAGCGGAACGATGCCGGTGGGCGACCTGTATCGCCGATTGTCGTACAGCGTCGACGGACGAACGGATCTGACGAAATTGGTCAAGATGCTGCACGCCTTCTACTCGAAGGATTATTTGCAGCGAATCAGCAAGTTGTCGATCAGCCCGGCTCGTGACAAGCCAGGCCAACTCGATTTGAAGATGAGCATCGATGCTTTGGCCTTAATGGCAGCGTCCGACGAATCAAAGCCGATTCCGGATCAATCGTGGCGAGTGGATCCGGACTTGACGGTCTATCAAAATCGCATTTTGAATCGCAACTTCTTCGAGCCGCCAAACAAAGCTCCGGAATTTACGGGCAACAGCACGGTCGAAGCGATCATCGGCAAAGAGACAACACTGCCCTTGACCTTCAAAGATCCGGAGCAGCATCGGCTGAGTTTCGAGTTCGTCGAGCAGCCGATCGAGTCGGTCAAGCTTGACGAGCGGACAGGGACGTTGACCGTCAAGTCGGATGAGAAACGAGAGTTTGATGTCTTGGTCCGCGTGGTGGACAGTGGCTATCCCAATCGAACCACGGAGCAAAAAGTGACGGTCAAAGTGGTGGATCCACCGCCGGAGCCCGAACCCGAACCGGAATACCAGTTTGACGATGCGACGCAAACCGTGCTGACGGGTTTGGTGCGTGGTCGCGAAGATTGGCGAGCTTGGATGAACGTCCGGACTCGCGGCAAGACTTTGAAACTGCGGGTCGGTGACGAGTTCGAAATTGGGAAGGTGAAAGGCAAAGTGATCGATGTGAACGCCAAATACGTTGTTTTGGAAAGCGAGGGTCGACGATTCGAATTGAAACAAGGCGAAGTGTTGGCCGAGGCTGCCGAGCAGGCGATGGTGGATTGAGTATCGCGTCGACAGCTGCCGCGATCCGCTGCGATCATGTTTCGCTTGATTTCGGCGGCGGTGTGCGAGCCGTGGACGATGTGAGCATCGAGTTTCCCGCCGGCGAGGTCACGGCGCTGATCGGCCCGAGCGGTTGTGGGAAGACGACGCTGCTGCGATTGATCGCGGGGCTACAACGCCCCACGTCGGGCAGCGTTCACTTGGAACCGCCTGCGGTGGGCAGCGACGGAGAGGTTGCGTTTGTCTTCCAACAGCCGTCGTTGTTGCCTTGGCGAACGACAATCGAAAATGTGATGTTGCCACTGGAATTGATCCATCGCGTGTCGGCAGTGGAGCGACGCGATGCGGCGATGGACGTGCTTCGCTGCGTCGACTTGGCCGACAGCCATGACCGCTTGCCTCATCAGTTATCCGGTGGGATGAAAATGCGTGTCTCGTTGGCGCGAGCACTGGTCACCCGGCCGAGTGTGCTGCTGATGGACGAACCGTTTGCAGCACTCGATGAAATGCTGCGCAACCAGCTTGGACAGCTCGTGTTGTCGTTGTGGGCCCAACGGGCGTTCACGATGTTGATGGTGACTCACAATATCGGTGAAGCCAGCTTGATGGCTCATTCCATCCACGTGATGCGAAAGGGACGCGTCGAACACTCGGTCGACAATGCGCTGCCGTGGCCGAGAAACGAATCGTTGAGGCGACAAGTGGCGTTTGGCGAAATCTACGGCAAGTTGAGCGATCTGTTGCGAGAGCACGCATGAAGGTTGTTTGCGCCGATCCGGCGGGGTGGAAAAAGACCGCTTGGGAGATGGGCTGGGTGGTCGGTGTCGCGGCGGTTGGCTTGTTGCTTTGGGAAGCCATCATTTGGTGTTTCGAATTGCCGCCCATTTTGTTGCCCTCGCCGAGACAAGTTGTTGCTGCGGCCATCGGTGAACGAGTCGCTCTTTTGCAAGGGACCGTGGTCACCGCGATCGCTGCGATGGCAGGTTTGGGGGCCGCCATTGCGATGGGCTGCCTCATGGCGATCGCGTTTAGCCAATCCAATCGGATCCGCAAGGCGTTTTTCCCCTATGTGGTTTTTTTGCAAACGGTTCCGATTGTCGCGATCGCCCCGCTGTTGATTACATGGAGCGGGTATCAGTTTCGCACGGTGGTACTTGTGACGGTCATCATCTGTTTCTTTCCGATCGTCAACAGCGTGACCGAAGGCTTGTTGTCGGTCCAGCATGACCTGAGCGACTTGTTTCGACTTTACGGTGCTGGAAGAACCAAGCGTTTGTTTGGGCTACAGTTCCCCTCCGCCGTTCCGTTCTTGGTGGTGGGGATGAAGACGAGCAGCGGATTGGCGGTGATTGGAGCGATCGTCGCGGAGTTTTTTGTTGGCAACGGTTCGAGCTACAACGGATTGGGGACGCTGATGACCGGTTGGCAAGCATTTCAGCGGACCGATGCGCTGATCGCAGCCATTTTTGCTTCAGCCATATTGGGATTGTTCCTGTTCGGCACGGTTCGTTTGGTTTCCGTCACGGTTCTCCGCCGCTGGACAACCGGCTATCGTAATCGGTAGTTGGCGCGGTCATCGCAGTCGGGGGAGGCAACGCCTTCACCGTTTTGCGCCGTTACGGTGTCAACCGTGGTCGGTAGGGACTGGTTTCGTTGGGATTTTGTTTGCTGCTTCCGCTCGATGAATGATGTGTGACATGGATAGAAAGCAACGCGGTTTCTTGGTTCTGGCCTTGGCTTTTTTACTCGCTGCCGTTGGCTGTGGTGGTCCCAAGGTGACTTCGGCCCCCGAAGGTTTGTCATCCCAAGTATCGGTCCAGCTGAATTGGTACCCCGAGTCGGAACATGGCGGTCTGTACCAAGCGCAGGCCGATGGCACTTATGCGGACGCAGGATGGGAAGTGGACATCCGCAGTGGCGGTCGGGCAACGCCGGTGGCACCGGAATTGCTGCTCGGTCGCGTCGAGTTCGCGATGGCAAACGCAGATGATGTCGTTCTGTTTCGAGCTCAGGGGGCCGATGTGGTCGCCGTTTTGGCGGCCATGCAGAATCATCCCCGCTGCATTCTGGTTCGTGAGGATAGTGGCGTGAAAACGTTCGCCGACTTGGCGGGCAAGACGCTGCAGCGGCAGACCGGCCGGGTTTTCCTCGATTTCATGCGTTCCAAAGGCTTGCTCGATCATGTGAGCGAGGTTCCGTATCACGGCAGCGTGTCGGCTTTGGTGACCGATCGGAACATCGCCATCCAAGCGTATTCCTTTGCCGAGCCGATGCTTGCCGAGCAACAAGGCGTGAAGGTACGCAAATTGATGCTGAGTGAGTTGGGGTGGAACCCCTATTCGAGCGTGCTGATCACCCGTGGCGATCTGATTCGTAGCGCCCCAGATCAAGTGCGAGCGTTTGTGCAAGCGACTCGTCGTGGCTGGATTCACTACTTGGAGGATCCGACAAGGGGAAATGCAGCGATCTTGGAAGCAAACCAGCACGGCATGACTGCCGAGGCATTGGAATACGGCAGTGCCGAGCTCAAGGCGTTGGCGTTACCGAACGAGCTGCCCATGGAATCGGTCGGTCAGATGTCCGCGGAACGCTGGACAACGCTTGTCAAGCAAATGGTCGATCTGGGCGTGGTCGACTCGGAAAAGGTCTCGGCGGCCGATTGCTTTACGACTCAGTTCTTAGAGTAATGCTACACCTGTTAGCGTAAAGCTACGCTGCGCGCCGTGACCGTCGATCGGGTTCGATGTGGCATCCCAGGCTTTCGATCTCCAGTCGTAACAGTTCGCGACTGATGTGTGCCGCAGTGGGGCGATCGTTTGGGGATTCCGCAATCATTTTCTCCACCAACTCCGCGACCGGGGATAGCTGCAACTCGTTCGGAACGTTGACTTTCGTCATCCATCGCCACAGCATCCGTCCGAGCGAAAAGATATCAGATGCGGGGAGCGTCACCGATTGCCCCGATACGGATTCTGGGGCTGCGTATTCAGGCGTTCCTCGGAACAGCCGATTCGGAGCCGAATGGATTCGTTCGGCAAACCCCAGGTCGATCAGCGTCACGTGCCCGGTGGATCCGACCATGACATTTTCTGGTTTGACATCGCCGTGCACCCAACCGGCGACATGCATCGCCTCGAGAGCCTGGCTGACTTGACGAACGAGCCACAATCCTACCGGTAACGCTTTGGGCGGTTGATGGTCGAGATGGTGTTGCATCGTCGTTCCTTCCAGCCTTGGCATCACCAAAAAGGGAGACGATCCGCTGTCGGATGCATCCAAGACGGCGACCAAGTTGGGGTGGAAGACTTGAGTGGCGCAGGTGGTGAACTGCCGAATCTGCCTCAGACTTTCCATCTCGTTGCCGCCTTCGCCGCGCCGCAACACGTAATCCCAGCGGGGGCTGCCCAACGCGTCGGCTGGCTGGGCCAGCGTCAATTCGGAAAAGTCACTTTGATGGATGGCTCTTCCGAGTCGCCAAATCCCCAAAATCGGTCTGCGATTGATGGTCGCGGTTTGATTCTTACGACGCGTCAGAGCTTTGGGCGAAGTGAGATTCTTGGGCGAAACTTCCGGCACAACACGTTTCCCACCAGCAGGGTGATTGAAATAGTGGCTTCAAGCCAAAGAGACGATTGGAGCAAGTCTCTTGCTGTTAGGATCGGCCACGGCGCTAGCGAGGATCGAACGGAGGTCAGTTGGGCCGCAAAGGCTTTCAGGCTTGCCTAGTTTGACTCGGGCTGGGCGAGTCCCCAGTGCCTTGTCCCGATTAAACGATAGGGTTGGGGCTGTAGCAAAAGTCGTCAAGACTTCCGGCGATTCCAGCACTGTTTCCATGCCGGCCCTCCCCCTCGCTGCGCGGAGGTCGTCCGGTTTTTAAGTTGTGACGAACACAGTGTTTCGGTGTCCAACTACCCCTGCCCGCGCAGCGCTCGTTGTACCGCGCATCTCGGGTGGTGTCTAATACATCTGCGGGGTAGGTGACGAGATTTCGCTCTGGACTTTCGACAAACCGCTGCGAATGATTGCTGCCTTGCGGTTCGCGCTGGTGCTGCGAACATGGGAAAGCCTGTTGCACGGAGGTGCGGTTCATGGGTGCGGTGGCTGTCGGACTCCTCGGTCAAAAATCCGGCTCATCCGACCGAAGCGCGCGGAACCCAGACTCAAGGTTTTTTGGAGGTATGGCTCCGGTGTCCAATGATCTCTTAGAAAAGAGTCCCCGACGGTCGGTCGTCCGCAGGGAACCGGTAGCACCCTTGGCGCACCGTCGACCGGGATATCCCTTGTCAAGTTGCACCTCTGCAGAGCTCGACTCCGTTTCTACCGGCAACTGCACGATTCTACCGGCAACTGCACGATAACAAGTGAAAATAGCTCCTGCCAGCAATGATGGGACACCGGAGAGATGCCTCGAAAACCTCCTGCGCACGCTTCCGCCGGATGAGCCAAAAAACCTAGGTGCGCAAGAGCCTCAGCAAGCTTACACCTTCGCAAAAATCGGACAAGCGACGAGGACCTTGTGGATCGGAATGCAACGCTGCCACGACCTGTCCAACGCATGGAACACATTCGGACCAGGAGCCAAAAAGATATCACCGGATTAGGATGTGGGGTACAGTGAGCCCAGAGGGAGAGGTAAAGTAAACATTCGCGGAAGGTGTGGAGGCTGTGCGCAGCGTCAACGGCCAGCGGTTCACTTTTGGTCGAGATGGGGGCGGTGAGACTCGATCGAGCCAACTTGGCGCCGAGTTGACGGGATGATTT